>DATJPQ010000326.1:0-42645 GCA_035506315.1 Opitutaceae bacterium | reverse complement strand
GCCCCTCGCCGCGCCGGCGGTGGTGGCCGAGCGGATACTCGAGAGCCACGCGCTCGGTGCGCGTGCCATCGCGGAAGAAGACCTGTACGGCGTTGGCGAGGGCGTGCTTGTCGGG
The DNA here is from genome assembly GCA_035506315.1 of Opitutaceae bacterium. GTDB lineage: Bacteria > Verrucomicrobiota > Verrucomicrobiia > Opitutales > Opitutaceae > MWDT01. The sequence goes on along the minus strand of DATJPQ010000326.1, from coordinate 42,530 downwards.
ATCGCGGTAGTCCAGGCTAAAGCCGGGGTCCTCGTGCAGGTGCATTCGGGCGCACAGGGGGGCGAGGCGCGGATCGCGCGCCACCGCATCCTCGAAATGCCCGTCGGTCACGCGCCCGAAGACGAGCCCGAGGGCCGTGACGTAGGGCAGGCAGCGTTTCCGGTCGTCGGGACTGGCGAGCGGGTCGGGCGGGGCGAGAAAATGCCGGCCGGCCTCATGGGTGGCGATTTCGACCCGCTCCACCTCGGCGAGGCGCGGCGCCACCTGCGCATGCAGCCGGCCCGCGGCTTCGAGGGCGGTCTGGAGATGCGGTTCGGCGGACGAGGAGATTTTGAACAGGATTTGTTCCATCACGGAGGAACCGAGCGAGCGGGAGAGTACGAGGGGGCGGCCCTGGAGCAGGGCGTCCTGGAAACCCCACTTCGGCGCAGTGAGCGCCGTGGGGCAGCCGGGTTCGCCGGCCAGCACGCGGAGGGCGAGCAAGACGGCACGGCTGGTGGCATCGCCGGCCGCCCAACACTGACGCGGGACGGCATTGGGCGCGTACCGGTAAGTGCGGAGCGCGGAGCCGTCGAGCCAGGCGTGCGAGACGGCGTCGACGATCTGGTCGCGGGAGCCGCCGAGCAGCTGTGTCACCACGGCAGCCGAGGCGACGCGCACGAGCAGCACCGGATCGAGCCCGGCGCCGGCAAAGCTGTTTTCCTGCGCGAGCACGCCATGGATTTCGTACGCCTTGACGATGGCGCCGAGCAGATCGCGGACCGACAGTGCAACGCGGGGCGAGGGGAGGGGCGAATCGAAGGCGCGGAGCTGGCGCGTGTGCCCGGCGTTGCGGCTCACCCAGTCGGCCACGGCGAGCAACGCGCCCAGGTTGCCCGAAGGGCGGGCCCGTTCGGCCGAGAGGCAGTTGTCGTTGAGGTCGAGCCAACCAGCGCAGCAGCCGATATCGAAGGCGGCCGTCACGGGATCGAGCTCGTATTCCGTGCCGGGCACGCGGACGCCGAGCGGCATGGTGGTGCCGGGCACCACGGGACCGAGCAGCCGGCTGCAGGCGGGCAGCGGGAGCGCCAGCATGGCGCAGCCCAGCGTATCGAGCAAACAGTGCGAAGCCGTGCGATAGGCGGTGTCACTGAAGGCAGGCGGGCGGGCCACATAGTCGGCCAATTCGAGCAGCAAGGCGTCGGGCGCGGGACGGGAATGGGATGGAGGCGAATTCATGGTGGCGGTTCTCCCGAGGTTGGCAGTGAACGCGGTGAGAGTATTGCACGCCTGCGTCGGCTAAGCATGGCCATCTTCGCGCGAAAGTCACTCCCAGAGGACGCGATCGATGGGATATAAGCGATTAACCTTTTTGGAAATCCGCTCCGCACGAACCGGGGCGGAACAAGGTGCGGATTACTGGCCGGGCACACCTGTATCGGGCGTCAACAACACCAGCCCACACCACCGGTCGGCCGTGCAATTCCACGATGCCACAACCTCCCTACGGTCGCGACCTAACGCCGCTCCGGTGAGACCGAAAGAAGTTACGCTGCACTCAAGCTGGCTGTAAGTTCGAACTATGCTCGACGAAGGGGACTAAATTTCCACGCCCTTCCTTGAGCAGGGCGGCGTTCCATCGTACGAGCATCGCCGATATTTCGTCCGGATCGATCGGCTTGCTCAAATAGTCGTCCATGCCGGCGGCCAGGCATATCTCTCGGTCGCCGGGAAGCGTATTGGCTGTGAACGCGATGATCACAGGCTGGCATTCCGGCGGGAAGCGGCGGCGGATTTCCCGTGTGGCCATGAGCCCGTCCATCACCGGCATCTGCACGTCCATGAGCACCAGACCAAAACTCTCCTTTTCGAGCGCGGCGATCGCATCGAAGCCGTTACAGGCCAGACTGGCTGTCCAGCCCAAACGTTTGAGCAGGGTGAGGGCCAGCCGCTGATTGATGATATTGTCCTCGACGACCAACACCCGCACACGTGCCTCGGGTGTTTTCTCTACCGCAGTATTGGCGGAAGATGGGTTCATCGCCATAAAGTGTCGGCGCGATGTCATTATGGATCAAGTACGTGAACCCGGGAAAATCTCCCGGATGAACCCGGGAAATTTTCCCGGCTTCTTTGGGGAAAATTGGCATGGGAAATCGCACCGGCGATCGCCCGCTGGTTTGTAGGACTGACCAAGCCCACTGAACTGCTGAGTGCGACGATGCCCCGCACGGGCGGCAACGGGCTTTACTGGATTGATGTTTGCGCCGATATCTTATGCTCTATCGCATGCCTCTGGACGGCGCAATTTACCCATAATGACTTTACGACGATCCCTGGCTGTCCTGGCCGTTCACGCCTTGCGGGTATTTGGTGTCGCGGGCGGCGTGGCGATGTTTGCCCTTGGGCTGGGGGCGGCGCCGGCGGTTCCTCGCGCCACGGAACATCCGCGGCTGTTCTTTAATGCTGAGGACGTCACCGGTTTGCGCGCTCATGGACAGTTGCCCGCCGGACAGGCGATGATCGCGAGGCTCGACGCTCTGCTGGCCACCGAGCCTACGCCGTTGCTGATTGGAAATCAGGCGGCCGGTTGGGCGCTGCGTTATGTGTTGGGTGGCGATCCGCGGGCGGCGGACCGGGCACTCGTGCTCTGCGAAAATGCGATCGCTGACCGCCGATCTGACGAGGAACATGCCACCGGCCATGAGGCCCGGCTCGGGCACGAGCCAAACCCGGATCTTGCTCGCGTGCCGGCGGTAGTGGGCGTGGCTCTCGCCTACGATTTGTGCGCGACCGCCTGGCCGGCCGAGCGGCGCGCGGCGATCGCGCGGGCCTTGGAAAGCAGCGCCGGTCAACTCGTGCGTAACGGCGATCCGGGTGATAACACTCGTACGGCAAGCGTGGAACACGCCATGGTCCTGTCGGCCGGCGGCCTGGCGGCGCTCGCGGTGGCGGGAGATTCCGATGTGACGATGGAGGCGATCGCGACGGCCCGCCTCGCCCGCAATGGACTGATGCGCCATCTTGCCGAGTATGGCGACCGGGGTTGGCCGCGCGAGGGATTCAACGCTCTTCGCTGTGCGCTCAGCCAGAGTATGGCGGCGTTCATCATCGCCTGGCGCCATACGCAGGGCGAGGATCTCGCGGCGCAATCGGCGGCCCGCTGGTTCGCACCGCTTTACACGATGCTGGCGGTTCCCCCCGCTGCACCGACCGACCGGGCGGGCCCGGGAGCACCCTTTTTCGGGCAGGGTAACTTTTCGAACGCGGCCCAGCAACCGTACCCGGCCTGGGAGCGCAGCGACCAGCGTGGCGGCGATCTGGCGGCGCTTTTGGGCGTGGCGGACGCCGGCAGCCGCGCCGCGTTGCTGTGGACCTACGACCGTTGTTTCGGTCTCGCGGGAGATCGTACGTTCGACATCCAGAAACCGGGCGACGCGTTGTTTGCGCTGCTCAACTATCCGTTCGGCGACACAGCGCTCAATCCCGGGGTGGCGGCGTCGCGCGTCTGGCGCGACGATCGCGCGGGCGTCTATTTCTTCCGCAGCGAGTGGGATGATGGGGCCGACGACCTGGCCGCCATCACGGCCAACAACGAACCGGTACGCGGGCTCGGTTCGTTTGCCGACGCCGGCAGCTTCCGTCTGCTCGCCCTCGGCGGCCGTTGGGCGGTACAACGTCAGCGGGACCGGGCCGATCTCGAAACCGTGTCCCGGGAAAAGGAGAATGTCGTCGTCATCCCCGGCACCCATGGCTGGCTGGGAGGGCGCGTCACCCAGGTGCTGGCGCAACCCGACGGTTCAGGCGAGATCTCGATCAATCTCGATGCGGTCTACACGGTGGCGCCCACCGATGGGCGTCCGGCCCGGCTGGAACCGACGCTCGATCTCGGCATCCGCGCCCAACGTTCCTGGGCCGTGGACTACTCCGGCGTGAGTGGGGCGCCGGTGCTGGCCGTGGTGGTCGATCGCATCAGCGGCGGGCCGGCACGGCGTTGGCTGCTGCACACGCAGGAACGCGAGGTGAAACTGCGCACCGATGGCTTCGATCTGCGCGCCGCGAACGGCGCCACGCTGCACGCCACGGTGATCGCGCCGGCGAAACCGCGTCTGACGGTGGCACGGGGCGAGTGGACCGACACCGTGGCCATCGATGGGGAAGGAGACTTTTTTGTCGTGATGACCGTGCAGAACGAAGCGGCTCCGGCGGTGCAGAGCGATGGCGAGGGGCTGCGGGCGGTGGTGCGAATCGGTCACCGGATAGTACACTACGACGGCAACGGACTGGCCTTGGATTGAGCCGGGTGGTACGACCGCACGATAGGCTTTGGGGTGGGAAGTAGTATCGTAAAAAGCTAACAATAAGATTTTAGCAAATTGGGCATCCCGACATGGTTTAACCTCTGACCGGGGATTTTTCTCGCCAGACAACGACGGGTGGCGGACGGTGCAGAAAACGCAACTTTCCTGCCCTGTAACCGTCCTGCCCTCGTGGAGTGCACCGCCCGCAACATGGAGAATACCGATTCGACCGCGCTGACCGACCTGGTCCGGCAAGCGCAGGCCGGCAATATGTCGGCGCAGAACGAACTGATCGAGGCGTATCAGGCGCGGCTGGCTGGCTTCATCTATGCCATGCTAGGCCGGGCCGCGCCGGTGGACGATTTGTGCCAGGACGTGCTCATCAAAATGCTGCGCGGCCTGCCACGGTTGCTCGAACCGGGCTTGTTCGAGCCGTGGTTCTTTCGCCTCGCCCGCAACGCCTGCATCGACCACACGCGGCGCGAACGCTGGCGGCGGATGTTCGTTTTTTTCGATCCAGCCACCGACGATCCTCCGGTGATCGTCGACACGGAGAAACGCGACCGCGTCGAGGCGTTGCTGGCCCTGTTGCAGCGGCTGTCCGCCCGCGACCGCACGCTCCTGCTCATGGCCCAGGAAGGCCTCAGTCTGGCCGAGATGGCGCGCGCCACCGGCACGACGACCACCACCATCAAAACCCGCCTGCATCGCGCGCGCGAGCGGCTGCGTGTACTTTATGAAAAACGAACCTGATCTCTCCGAACTCTGGCCGGCCATCCGCGAAGGCGGCGCCGCGGCGTTGCGTCCCCACCTCGCGCGCCGGGTGTTCGCCCGCATGGCGGTGGCCCGCGAGGAGCTCACCACCCAGACGACGATCCTCGTCGGCCTCGGCACCGCGATGGCCTGCCTCATGCTCACCCTCGCCCTCAACCTCTGGAGCGAACAACGCGCTCGCGACGAGGCCCTGGCGCAATGGAACGTCATTGCGACGGAAAACGCCGTCTTGGAGCAGGAATCCTCCTTATGAGAACGCCGCTTGGCCTTGTGGCTCTGACCGTGGCCGGATTTGGCGCCGGGCTTGGCGCCGGCTATTGGATGTCGCATACCTGCACACCGATGCCCCCGCCGGCATCGGTGTTCAGCGAGTTTCGCGACATCACGCGCGCGGGCCCATCCCTGGCCAGCACCCGGCCCGAACTGTGGCGCGAGATCAACGCCGAACTGGAGAAACTGCGGCCGGAGATGGATGCTTTTCGCAAAAAGATCCAGGCGATCGACGGCGAGTTCATCACCCGGTTCGAAACCATCCTCCAGCCGGAGCAGCGACAGAAACTCGCCGACCTGCAAAAGCGACGCGATCCAGGTCGTGAGGCGTCCAAAGGACGGGAGCCGGGCAAAGAACCGGCACCGGCCGCCAAACCGGCGGCTGCTCCCGCCAGCGAGGCGCCCAAGAGCAATCCGCCGGCTCCGCGCAGCGAACGGGCGCCGCGAGTGATTTACGAATCGGACGGGCTTGTCTCCCAGATGGTTTTTTTGCCGATGACCGTCGAACGTTTTACGCAGCAACTCGGACTCGACGCCACCCAACAGGCGAAACTGCGTGAGCTTCTGCTCGTGCGGCGGACGAAGTTTCTCGAGCTGGTCGACGCCACGCCACCGCCATCGCTCCAACTCCTGCGCATTGCCGACATCATCCGCAAGGCCGGGGCGGAGCAGAAAAAATAGCCGGTCGGCGGTGATCGATTTCGACGGAACCAAAGGAGCCCAGGCGGGGTCTGCGCGCCCGCGATAGTTTGATCGTCCTATGAAAAAAGGTAACTCCCCTCTGACGTGGTTCTTCGCGGGCATCGCTTTGGTAGCTCTCCTGGCCGGCTGTGAAAGCCGGCCCGAGCGGCACGGCCATCACGACGAGGGAGACTCGACCGGGCCCGCGCCGCGCCCCATTGCGATGGAGGGCGCAGCCACATTTTTCGACGGCCGGCTCGCCGCCACCGTTACGCTCACGCGCGGCATCGGAGACAGGCCTGGCGGTGGGGCGGGTGACAACAGTGGTGGTGGCGGTCGTGGTGGCGGTGGCCGCGGCGGTGGCATGGGTGGCGGCATGAGTATGGGCGGCGGCATGGGGGGCGGCCATGGTGGCGGTGGCCGCGGCGGCGGGATGGGCGGCGGCATGGGCGGTGGACGCGGCGGGATGGGCGGCGATTCGTCCGGTGACTTTGGAGGCGGCGATGCGCCGCGGCGGGGTGGCGGTCAGTTTGGCAGTACGATGCCGCCGGTGACGCTTCGTCTGAGCCTGGCCAACAAGGCCCAGGACGGCGCTCCGCTCGAAATTGAGATCGTCGATTTCGACTCCGATCTCGGTAATTTTGCGCTAAAGCCCGATCACGTTTCGCTGGCACCAGGCCAGACCGGCGGACCGGGATCGGTCGTTTCGCGCCTGGGCGTGACCTCCAACGAGATTCCCGTGAAGGTGACATTGCGTCTCGCGGGCAACAAAGAAACGCAGAGCGTTGTGCTCCGGCCCAAGACGGTTGCGGACGCACCGCCGCCCAAGCCACCCGCGGGGGAGTAAGGACGTATCCGGCATCGGCTACCGCGCAATATCCCGCTGGCTGAGCACCTTGAATCCGCGATTGTTCAGTGCTTGCGCGGCGATCTCGACGTCGTCGACCTGCAGGGCAAGGGCCGATTTTCCCGCCGGGCGCTTGATGAAACTGTACACGTAGTGGGTATCGACCTCGGCTTCGAGCAATGCGGCAAGCACCACCTTCAAGTCGGATTCGTCGGCGATCTCCACCGCCAGAATATCGGCCTCGTGGTACGGAAAGTCCTCCCGGGCCAGAATCGCCCGCGCCTTGTCGGGATCGTCGACGACCAGGCGCACGATCGCGTTGTCGGTCGTGTCGAGCACGGTGATCGCCATGACATGAACCTCGTTATGGCCCAGGAGCGCGCTCAAATCGTGCAGACGACCGGCGCGATTTTCCATAAAAACGGAGAACTGTCTGACGGGATCGGCGGCGATGGACGTGCTGGCGGCGGCCATATGGGATGGTCTCGAACGTGAGGCGGGGAAGCGGCGGGGTCAACGGCGCTTTGCCTGCGGCGCCGGGCCGTTTTTGAGCAACATAATCGCCCACTTGGCTCTCTTGCGTAGCTCACCCCGGAGGCCACACCTGTAGCGGCGGTCTGTGACCGCCGGGTTTTGTCGGGCGGGGTCGCTGGCCGTGAGTTCGTCGAACCGGCCGAACCCCGCCGTGAGTCGGCGCTCATAGAGCGCTGCTACAGAAGACCAATCGGCCGGGCGCGGGCGGCCTACGGCAGCTTCGCGTCGGTGACTTTCTGCGTTTGCGCGGTACGGTAATGGTCGAGGGCGGTCTTGAGCCGGGCGTTGCTCAGCGCGAGGATCGCGGCGGCGAAAAGAGCGGCATTGGTCGCACCGGCCTTGCCGATGGCGAACGTCGCCACGGGGACGCCCCCGGGCATCTGCACCATCGAGAGCAGCGAATCGAGCCCCTTGAGCGAGGCCGACTCCATGGGCACACCCAGCACCGGCAGTGGAGTGAGTGCCGCCGCCACCCCCGCCAGATGGGCCGCTCCGCCCGCGCCGGCGACGATGACTTTCAGGCCGCGCGCGGCCGCACCGGAGCAATACTCGAAGGCCAGCCGTGGGGTGCGATGCGCGCTAATCACCCGCTTTTCGTAGGGAATACCCAGCGTGTCGAGGGTGAGCGCGACATGTTGCATCGTGTCCCAATCCGACGTGCTGCCCATGATGATGCCGACGAGCGGGCGCCCCGGGGCGCCCGTTGCGGTGGAAGTATTTTTTGCGGCGGCCATGCCCCAACAGGCGAATGATTTTTCGCCAAACCTCAACCTCAACTTCAACCTAAACCCATCGACTTACACCAACGGAGTGCCTTTGGGCAGGCGCACGACGACGGTGCCGGCGATCTTGTCGTGCCACGACTGCTTGTCGCCGTCGAAGGCGATCCAGATGAAGCCGAGCCCGATGGCCACAACCGAAAGGATGCAGCCCAGGGCGCGCACGATACTGGTGGCCCAGTCGAGCGGCCGGTCGTCGAGGCGCATGATCTTCAAGTTGCACACGATGCCGCCGATGGTGGTGCCGCGCAGTTTCCACAACACGGCGCCGTAAGCCGCTGCGAATAGTGGCAGATGAAGGGCGTTCAAATGAATGCCCAGCCGGCTCAGCGGCAGGAGATGAGCCACCAGCACCATCCCGAGGATGCACAGCAGGAGGTCGATCGTGAGCGCACCGATGCGAACCCAGAAACCGGCGCGGGGCAGCGCGGCGGCGGTGGCCAGGGCCGGAGGCGGGGCCGGCGGAGTCGCCGTGTGGATCGGCAGGCTGCCCAGCACGGCCAGCGGCGAGGGCGAACCATGGACCGGTCCACCGATCGGTGTATCCGATGCGACGATGCCGGCGGCTCCGCCGGGCGTAACCGGCAACACGGGCGGAGGCGGGAGCGGCATGACGGCGGCCGGAACCATGGCCGCCCCGGGCGGGGTGACGGTTTTTTCCTTCTTCATCTCGAGGATGAGCGCGAGAATCACCACGCCCAGACCCAGCGTGCCGATCAGGAAATGCAGGAACAGGCCGAACACCGGCACGCAATAGAGCAGGGAGATGATCACACCGCCGATCAGCACCGCCACCGCGACATGGGCGAACGGGCTGTCGCCAAAGTGCCGGGTAAAAAGCCGTCCGAACCAGGCGTGCATGACGGCGCGGCCAAAACGTCCGGCCAGGAAGAGCGCCATGGCAAGAAAAGGAATCACGATCAGGCCGATGCCCGTGATGACGAGCAGGAGGAGCACCAATGGGGTGAGCACCATCGTCAACAGCGCGGCTAAAATCGACATGCCCGGTCGTTGTTCGAGGGTTTCCGCGCATTTCTCCATCCCGCGATGGAAGATCAGGGCGAGCAGCACATAAAAGAACAAGTGGGCGGCCGCGATCAACCAGACCCAGCCGAGCCCTGCGCCAAAGCCGAGTGGCCGGCCCAGCATCGCGCACTGCTTCACCCAGGCCCCCAGATTGCCGAGGAGCGGAAGGTTGCCGATCGACATGACCCGCTGCACCCCGCCGCGGGCCACGGCATCGGGGTGCCGGTCCAGCGTGCCGAACACGATGACGACTTTGCCGTCCACGACGGCCTTGGGTCCCAGCACCACATTGCCAAACACGGCGACCGCTTCGCCACCGACGTGGCCGTTGATCGTCAGATTGCCAAACACCGCCACGGCTTCGCGGCTGGTCCGGCCATTGACCGTCGTGTTGCCAAACACCGACACGGCTTCGCCCTCAACTTCACCATCGACCGTGGTCGAGCCCAAGATCGAAACCATTTCCGAGGAGGTCTTGGTCCCGGCGGGTACGGTGTGATCGCCGAGCGGAAGTTCGTCGGTATTGCCGTGGGTAATTCTGATGTGGGGTGATCGCTTGCCGGAGTTCCAGTCCTCTGCATTGGTCGGGGCGGCACCGGAAACGTTGGGTTCATTCGCTTGGGCGGCGGGCGCAGCGGCGGCCGGAGTGTCGAGCCGGCGAAGTTCGGGTTTCGATTCTTCCGTGGCGGGAGTGGCCGCGGAAGCGGGCGCAGGCGCCGGGGCCGGGGCTTTGGCTGGCGTGGCCGGTTGGACCGCCGCAGGCGCGGCGGGCGTCGATTGATCCGTCGGAGCGGGCGCTGCTTCCGATGGTTTCACCGGTGCAGTGGCGGGAGGTGGAGTCGTCTCCTGGGCAAGGAGCGTCAGGGCAAAGACGAGGCCGAGCGCGGCGATCGCGCCACGAAGTGAATTACGGGCCGGGGTGTTCATGAGGAAGGGCGGTTAGCGGTTGACGATGAGGGTGCGGTAGGCCGTGGCGCCGAGACCAACCAGCGCTGCATAGAGTGTGGCGATAAAGGCGACCACGCCGTAGAGCCAGACCGTGGGAATGCTGCGGAAGACGGTGGCGCCCAGGTCGGCCACGAAGATTGCGACGGAGCGCACCCGGTCCAGGGGGGCCAGGTATTCGCGGAGAGCGGGCAGCACATCGGCAGAGCTGGAGGCGCCCAGCAGTACGAGCGCGGTGGCGAGCGCGCCGGCCAGTACAAGAAACACCACGCGCGCCGGCGATGGCCAGTGAGCGAACGATTGCCGCCACCACGGCAGCGCCTGCCGCGCGGCGATGCCGGCGAGGACGCGCGATTCCAGTGTGCGCGGAGCCTTGCGGTCGGGGAGCGTGCGAAGCGTCTGATGGATGAGCTGCTCCAGGCGTTGTTCGTCTTGCGGTTTCATGGCGGAGGGAAAGTTGTCGGTGGATGGGAGAAGAAGGTGGTACGGATGGTTCAATGGGCGAGCTGTTCGCGGCCGGCGCCGCGGGCGAGCAGGCGGGCGAGGGCGGCGCGACCGCGCAGGATGTCGGTTTTTACCTTGGCGAGCGAAACGCCGAGTTTGGCGGCAATTTCCTCATAAGGCAGGTCGTCGAAGTGGTAGAGGATGAGGGGCACGCGCTGGTGTTCGGGCAGCGCCTCCAGCGCCTGCTCGATCCAGGTGCGCCGCTCGGTTTGATCCAGGCCGGCAAAGAACTGGTCGGGCGCGGCAAATTCGATCTCGGGTTGGTCCTCCCCGCCGTCGTCGTCCGGTCGCTTGATCTCCGAGAAAAAACGCCAGCGTTTCCGGTAACGCTGGAGGTGGTTGAGGGACATGTTCGTGGCGACGGTCTTGAGCCAGCCGCCGGCCGCGGGGCTGTCGCGCAGGTCGTCCCAGCGTTCATAGGCTTTGATGAAGACTTCCTGCGCGATGTCCTCCGCCTGAGTCTCGTTGCCGAGGAGACGGGCGGCAGTGGTATAGACCATGTTCTGGTAGGAGCGCATGAACGTCGTAAATTCGTCCGGAGAAGTCACCTCCGCGGTTTCTGTTGGCACGGGTGTTGCATCGTTCGTGCTCAGAACACCGGAAGGCTCCTCGGAGTTGCAGGATTTAGCGGGGGCTTCCGAGCCGATGTGCACGCGAAACGCGTCGAAGGCGGCGCGGGCCCGGTCGCTGGCCTGATTGATCTGGCGGATATTGAGGTTGAGGGTGGCGAGTTTGCGCGGAGTCGATTCCCAATAGCCGTATTCGCCCGGCAGGGCATAGCCGGCCACCGCGACGATCCCGCCGGCCAGATTAAGCAGGCAGGCGAGGCGGTTTTTGTAATCGGCCTCGCGCATGAGGTAGTGATCGCGCACCGCCTCGACGATTTCGGTGGGGAAGCCCCACTCGGCGAGAATCATCGCGGCGACATCGCAGTTGCTGAAAACGAACGTGCGCCCTTCCCAAGCGGCATAACTGCCGTGAGTCTCGTGATTGTAGGGCTCGACCGACGTCAGCAACTCCGCCACCCGGTCGAGCACCAGGATGCCGAGCGGGCGCATCAGGCCCGCGGAATAGGCCTTGCGGGAGTCGAGACCGGCGGCTTCGGCGAGCGCCTCGCAGACGAGCGCCGTGTAGAGCATGTTCACCCGCAACGGCTCGGTCGGCACGCTGTAAAATTTCAACGGTCGCTCCACCAAACGGCCGGTGGTGACGACTCCGACCAGCCGATACACCTCGCGGAAACCGACGCGGCTGACTGCATCCTCGACCGTGCCGACCTTGATTTCTCCGCTGCCACCGTAGGCCACGCTGTTGCTGATCCGGATGAGGTGGGCGGCGAGGGCCGTGTCGCGCTTGATCAAGTCGGCAACCGGTTCGAGATCGACGTTGACGTCCAGCAATAGCTCACCAAGCCCGGCGAGCACCTTGGGTGCAGGCGGTAACGAGCGGGCGATCTCGAAGATCTTCTCGCGGGTCAATGCTCCGGTGGCTGACATGGGCGGACTTACTATTCAATGGCTGCATCGGCATTACTGCAAGCCGCTTAAGAACGAAACTTGCCTGCCATCCATCGGGTGAATTTCCCGGAGAGACCCATGGGTCTGGCGGCCCGGGCTGGGGAGGGCAAAACGGGGGAAGAAAACTGTGGACGGAAGCCCGGACCCGCTGCGGCCACCATTCCGGGCCGCTCGCAAATTGCGGCCAACCACGTTAGTTATCCTCATGTTTCACCCGACTGATCCGGCCGCGGCGGCCACTGGCTTTCTGCCGCCCGACCCGAAAATCGAAAGCGCGGTCCGCGCCCATGGCAGCCGGCTCTTTGCGCTGATGGCAGCCGCACCGGTGCCGGGGATCTTTTCCGCCCAGGGCGCCTATGCCCGCCTGCTGGACTGGGCGATGCAGGATCCCGCCTTCCGGGCGCAACTTTTCCGTTTCGTCGATGTGCTGCCGGGGTTGTCGACCCCGGGCGAAATCGTGCGCCACCTGCAGGAATACCTGGGTGACCGGGCCGTCGCGTTGCACCCCGCGCTCAAGGCCGGGCTCGGCGCGGCGTCGTTCGCGCCCGCGCTGGTGGCCGGACCGGTGCAGGCGCAGGTGACCGCCCTGGCGCGGCAATTCGTGGCCGGCGAGACGCCCGCCGACCTGCTCCGGCAGTTCCAACGCAACGCGCGTATCGGCTACGGAACGACCATCGATCTGCTGGGCGAAACGGTCGTGAATGCCGCCGAGGCCGACGTGTTCCTGCAGCGCAACCTGGCGGTGCTCGACACGCTGGCCGCGGCGATCGCCGCCGATCCCGCGCCGGCCTTCAGTGACCTCGGCCCGCATGGCCCGCTGCCGCGCCTCAACCTCTCCGTCAAGATTTCGGCGCTGGCGCCCGGTCTCCATCCGGCCGATCCGGAGAACGCCCTCAACGCGTTGCGTCAGCGCCTGCGCCCGATCCTGCGGCGCGCGGCCGAAGTTGGGGCGTTCGTCAACTTCGACATGGAGAGCCACCAGCTCAAGGCGCTCACCCTGGAGCTCTTTCGCGCGATCGGCGAAGAGGAGGAGTTTCGCGAACGGCCGGCGGTCGGCATCGCCCTGCAGGCCTACCTGCGGGACGCCGAGGGCGACCTGCGCGGACTCATCGCCTGGGCCCGTGCCCGCCGGCGCCCGATCGGCGTGCGCCTCGTAAAGGGCGCCTATTGGGATTACGAGACCGTGGTCGCGCAGCAACGCGCCTGGCCGATTCCCGTCTGGTCGCGCAAGCCGGAGACTGACGCCAATTATGAGAAACTTACGCGCCTGCTCCTCGAGCATGCGGACATCGTCGCGCCAGCGTTCGCCTCGCACAATGTTCGTTCGTGCGCCCATGCGCTCGCCCAGGCCGAACGCCTGGGCCTTGATCCCCGGGCCTACGAGTTCCAGGCGCTCTATGGCATGGCCGACGGGCTCAAGGCGGCGTTGCGGCAGACGGGCCACCGGGTTCGCGAGTATTGCGCGATCGGCGAGCTGCTGCCCGGCATGGCGTATCTGGTCCGCCGTTTGCTGGAAAACACCAGCAACGAGAGCTTCCTCCGGCAGGCGCACCGGGGCGAGGCCACGACGGAGCAGTTGTTGGGCAATCCGGTGGAGGTGCTCGAAGAGGTAGGGCGCGTTGTCCCCAACGCGCCGCAGACGGATCCAGAAATCGAACGGCGCGTTAGGGACAACGCGCCCTACCATTTTCGCAACGCCGCGAACACCGATTTCTCGATCGCCGCCAATCGCGAGAAACAACGGGCCGCGCTGCAAGCCGGCCAGACGACGCAGCTCGGCCGGCGCTGGCCGCTGATCATCGGCGGAAAGAAAATCGCCGACCGCGAGTACGTGCCCTCGGTGAATCCGGCGCATCCGGCGCAGATCGTCGGCTATTGGGCGTGCGGCACCGGGGCGGACGCCGAGATGGCCGTCGCCGCGGGCCGGGCGGCTTTCCCGGCCTGGCGGGCCACGCCGGTCGATCGCCGCGCCGCGGTCCTCGACCGGGCGGCCGACCTGATGGAAGCGCGGCGGCCCGAGCTCAACGCGCTCCTGATCCTGGAAGCCGGCAAACCGTGGCTGGAGGCCGACGGGGATGTCACCGAGGCCATCGACTTCTGCCGTTTCTATGCAGCGGAGATGCGCCGGCTTGACCGGCCGGTCGTCACGCAGCGGGTGCCGGGCGAACATTGCGAGCAGACGTGGACGCCGCGCGGCGTCGGCGTGGCAATCGCCCCGTGGAATTTCCCGCTCGCGATTCTCACCGGTCTGACCGTTGCCCCGCTCGTCGCCGGCAACTGTGTCATCATCAAGCCGGCCCGGCAGACGTCGGTCATCGGCGCGCAGTTGATGAATATTCTCACCGAGGCGGGCGTGCCCGCCGGAGTCGCCGCCTACCTGCCGTGCCGGGGTTCCGAGGCTGGCGCGCGCCTCGTGGCGCATCCGCAGATCGATTTCATTGCGTTCACCGGCTCGCGGGCGGTCGGCTGCGACCTTTGGGCCGTCGCGGGCCAGACGCCGCCCGGTCAACCCAATCTCAAGAAGGTGGTGTGCGAAATGGGTGGCAAAAATGCCCTCGTGATCGACAACGATGCCGATCTCGACGAGGCCATCCCGGCTGCACTCTACAGCGCGTTTGGCTACGCGGGGCAAAAGTGCTCGGCCCTGTCGCGGCTGATCGTCCTCGCCGGCATCTACGATCGTTTCGTGGAACGTTTCCTGGCCGCGTGTCAGGCGCTGACGATTAACGATCCGGCCCAACCGGGTACGATCGTCAATCCGGTCATCGATGGCGACGCGCAGCAGCGGATTCTTCGCTACATCGAGCAGGGGAAACAGGAGGCCACCCTCGCCTGGCAGGCGAGCCTGCCGCCCGAACTCGGGGCGGACGGCGGCTACTACGTTCCGCCCACCGTGTTCGTTGGCTGCCAGCCGGATCATGTCATCGTCCGCGAGGAGATTTTCGGCCCGGTGCTGGCCATCCTGCGGGCGCAGGATCTCGACGAGGCCCTGGCATGGGCGAACCGCTCCGACTATGCACTCACGGGGGGGCTTTTCTCGCGCAGTCCGGGCGCCCTGGAACGTGCGCGCCGCGAGCTGCAGGCCGGCAATCTGTACCTGAATCGCGGCATCACCGGCGCGATCGTGGAGCGGCATCCATTTGGTGGATTCAAAATGAGCGGCGGCGGCACGAAGGCCGGCGGGCGCGGGTATCTGGAAAACTTCCTGTTTCCGCGGGTCACCGTCGAAAACGTGTTGCGGCGCGGCTTCACCCCGCCGGACGAAGCCGGGTCGGCCCGGTAGATCCACCGGGTGCGCGGGCTCAAAAATCCAGCACTTTCAGCGGGCCGATCTTCACATCGAGCCGTTCGCGGTAGGGCTTCACGCGCTGGATCTCCGTCCGCCGGAGATCGAAACTGCCCCCGATCGGGATGAACAGGATCGATCCGGCTCCGTCGGCCTGCACCCCGGTGAGCAGGGGCGCGTATTTCGGGTCCACGGTGGTGAAATCGGCGTTGAGCTCCCCCGATTTGATCTTCACCACCACGGCGGTCCGCCAGGGCTCGCGCAACCGCACGGCGACGTTTTCGAGTGCGCGGTGTTCCTTGTCGAGCCGGGCCAGCACCCGGAACTTCTCCGGGGGAAAGCGCCGGTTGCCCTGCGCGCGCAGGGGCACTTCGAAGGTGATCTTCGCGGCGTCTTCCGTGACCACCGTGGCATGGGTCAGGTCCACCAGGTCGCCGAGCGCATGGCCGGGCAGTCCCTTGCGCTCCCGCTCTGCGCGCTCGCGACGGCGTTTTTCCTGCGTCTGGCGGTAATGGGCGATCTGCTCTGCGGTGGGCGGTTGTCCGTCGATTTTCAACAAAGTGTATTGTTCGTCGTAGGGCCTGGAGGGATCGTACCGCACGACCTTTTCGCCCTGGTTTTTCCCTTTCGTGACATTCGCGAGGGAAGTCTCGGTATAGGCCCACCGCTCGGAGTCGGCGGCGATCCGGGCGAGGGCGTCTTCAAGCAGGGCCCGGCGCGCGTCGTCCAGGATAGGCGACGCCGGGGCCGCGTGCCCGACGGGGGCACCGGCCGCCGGGAGATCCGATGGCACGGCCGCGGGCAGGAGCCCGAGGCCGAGGAGAAGACGAAAACCGCGCGAAATCATGGCGGGTCCGACCGCGAGGGGAGGGGAAAGTTCGCCGGATCAATGCAGCTCGGAGCGCAGCCGCTCGAACGCGGTGCGCGCCCGCTCACCGGCGGTGTGAACCTGGTCTTCGCGGAGGCCGACGATCTCGAGTTTGCGCGGCGACAGTTCCCAGTAGCGACGGTCGCCCGGCAGCGTGTGTCCGGCCTCGGCGACCACGCGTCCGGCCACGTTGAGCAGGCAGGCGAGCTGGTTGTCGTAGTCCTCGGGTCGCAGCAGATAGTGCTCGCGCACCGCGCCGACGATCTCGGTCGGGAAGTGCCAGTCGGTGAGGATCATGGCGGCGACCTCGCTGTTGCTCAGGCCGAAAACGATGCCTTCCCACACCAGGTAACTGCCCTGGCGCCCGTGTTCGTAGGGCGGAATTTGGGGCAGCCGCTCGGCCACGCGGTCGAGCACCAGCATGCCGATGGTGCGCATCAATCCGATCGTATAGGCGTTGCGCGAGTCGATCCCGCACTCCTCCGCCAGCGCTTCGCAGGCGAGGGCGGTGAACAGCATGTGCTCGCGCAACGGCTCCGCCGGCACTCCATAGTACACGAGCGGGCGGTCGGCCAGGAGGTTGCTGGTGATGAGTCCGACGAGCCGGTGAACCTCGCTGAAGCCGACCCGGTTGAGGGCTTCTTCCAGCGCGCCAATCCGGATGCTGCCGCCGTACACGATGCTGTTACTGATGCGAATAATGCGCGCGGTCAGCGCGACGTCGCGTTTGATCAGGTCGGCAACCTCATCGAGACCGACGTTGAGGTCGTGAAACAATTCGCCCAGCCCGGCGAGCACCTTGGGCGTAGCCGGAAGGGTGCGGGCAATCTGAAATATGCTGTCGCGGGTCAGCGCGCTGGTGGCGGCCATGGGCTAGCCGCAGAGCACAGCAAGATAGTCGCGCCTACACAAGCCGGTTACACCGGGAGGGCGGCCGCGATCCACTTTCCCCGCGGGCCACGCCCGCTCGGGAGGACTCAATGCAGCTCGGCGCGCAGCCGTTCGAAGACCTCGCGCGCCCGGCTGCCCGCGTCCCGCATCTGCTCCTCGGTGAGGCCAAGGATCTCGAGTTTGCGTGGCGACAGTTCGCAATAGCGGCGGTCGCCCGGCAGGGTGTGCCCGGATTCGGCCACGACGCGGCCGGCGACATTCAGCAGGCAGGCAAACTTGTCTTCATAGTCGGCGCTGTGCATCAGATAATGCTCCCGCACCGCGTCGACGATGTCCGTAGGAAAACGCCAGTCGGTGAGGATCATGGCGGCGACCTCGCTGTTGCTCAGGCCAAAAACGATGCCTTCCCACACGGGATAACCGCCATAGCGTCCGTGGTCGTAGGGCACGACCTCGGTCATGCGCTCGGCCACGCGGTCGAGCACGAGCATGCCGATTGTGCGCATCAGTCCGGCGGTATAGGCGTTGCGGGCGTCGAGACCGCACTGCTCGGCCAGCGTCTCGCAGGCGAGGGCGGTGAACAGCATGTGCTCGCGCAGCGGGTCGGCCTCCACTCCGTAATAGATGAGCGGACGCTCGGCCAGCCGATCGCTGGTGACCAGACCGACGAGCCGGTAGACCTCGCTAAAACCGACGCGGTTGACGGCCTCTTCGATCGCGCCGATGCGCACCCCGCCGCCGCCGTATACGACGCTGTTGCTGATGCGGATGATGCGCGCGGCCAGGGCGGCGTCGCGCTTGATCATGTTGGCCACCTGATCGAGGCCGACATTGAGATCCTGCAGCAGCTCGCCCAAACCCGCGAGCACCTTGGGTGCGGCTGGAAGGGTGCGGGCAATTTCAAAAAGTTTTTCGCGGGTTAATGCGCCGGTGGCGGCCATGTGGCTTTGTCTGATCGACGCAGATGCAACCGTACCTGGGCAAGCTGATTGATTACATGAAGCGTGGAAATCGTGCAATTAGCTGTTGATGGAACGGCAGCGGAACGCAAGTCAGACCTGTGCTGGTGCCCTGCTTGGGCGCGCCGGTCGATGGCGAGGGATTGCCGCCGGCCTCGGTCCGGCATTCCGATACCGGGAAAAACGCAGATTGGGCGGTGACGTTTTCACGTTCCATATAAACGATCTCCAAAATCGCCCAGGCCGGGTAAAATGTATTTCCTCGCGTTGAGTGCGCGGTCGAGGGCGGCGGTGTGAATCACGATGCCGGGGTGGTGACGTTCGACCTCGGCCACGCCCTCGGGCGCGGCGACGATGCACACGAGGCGTGGATCGACGGCGCCGCCCGCCTTCACCAGCGCCAGCGCCTGGGCGGCCGAGCCGCCGGTGGCGAGCATGGGATCGATCACCAGCACCCGGTTGCCGGCGAACGGCGGCAGCTTGCAATAATAGCTGTGCGCCCGGGCCGTCTCATGGTCGCGTTCGAGTCCGATATAGCCCACGCTTACGTCGGGAAACAGGTCGAGAAACGGTTGCACCATCCCGAGCCCCGCGCGCAAAACCGGCACCACCACGAGCGGCTGCGCCAGCACGCGACCGGTGATGGGTTCGAGCGGCGTCTCGATGGGCTTCTCCGCCATGGCCAGATCGCGGGTCGCCTCCATGGCGAGCAACAGGCTGAGCTGGTAGGTGAGCGTGCGGAAGGTGGCGGGCTTGGTGGTTTTGTCGCGCAGATGCGTGACGAAATGCGCGGCGAGCGGGTGGTCGAGGAGGCGGAGCGACATGGGCGGCAGGGGACGGTGGGGAGTTGGAGATCGGCCGGCGAACTACCGGGCGCGGGTGATGGCCGGATCGCGATCCTCATCACGGTCGATGAGGTCGAAAAACGTTTCGACGCCCTGGCCCTCGAGGCCGTATTCATGGATGCGTTGCTGGAGGCGCGCCGAGACGGCGTCGCGCCAGCCGCGCTTGCTGAGGAATCCATTCCACACCTCGCATTGCAGGTCGGTGCGCGGGCCGCCCCGCGCGTGGCACCAGGCCAGGATTTCCTCGTCGGTGCCGCCCTGCAGCGTGCGTTCGGTGAGCGCGGCATAATCCACGTCAAGAAACGTGCAGCAGAGATGATCGAAGCCGCGGCCCGGCAGATTGGATCCGAGATTGGCCACGTATTCGGCCGGCAGCCGGCCCGCGGCGTGCAGGCGGATTTTATCGAGCATACGGCCGACGTAGACGAGCCGGCCGACTTGGGCGTAGGGACTGCGGAGACCGGGAACTTCGGGCATGGAATTTTCGATTTTGGAATGGCGATTTTAGATTGCCGGCAAACCGCAGGCAGGCAGGCGAAGCGAAGATGGAAAGCCGGCCGGCGAAAATCAACGTCGCACTCGCGGGCGCTCGTGGCCACGTCACGCTCCCGAGGCGCAAAGCCCAAGGTCATTAATCTGCGGGGGCGGGTGCGACGGTCGCGGCGACGGCGGCGTCGGGCGTGCGGTCGTAGAGTTCGCCGAGTTCGCGCAGGTAACGCGTGGTCTCACCGCCCAGGCAGTCGAGGTCGTGGTCGCCGTAGCGCCACTGCCAGTTGCCCTCGGCGCGGCCGGGCGTGTTGAAACGCGCGGCGCTGCCCAGCGAGAGCAGGTCCTGCAGCGGGAAAATCGCCAGACGGCCGACCGAGGCGTAGGCCGCGCGCACGAAATCCCAGCCGATCTCGGAGCCGGAGACGCGCAGGTAGCGGCGCACGTGATCGCGCGTCTTTTCGTCGGTCGTGGCGTACCAGCCGAGCGAGGTGTCGTTGTCGTGGGTACCGGGAAAGACGACGGAGTTGGGCTGGTGGTGGTGCGGGAGGTAAAGGTTGTCGGGTTTGCCGCCGAAAGCGAATTGCAGGATCACCATGCCGGGCAGGCCGGCCTGGTCGCGCAGCGCGCGCACCGAGGGGCCGATCTCGCCGAGATCCTCGGCGATGATCCGGGCCGCGGGGAAGGCGGCCTGGACCGCACGGAAAAACGCGAGCCCGGGTCCGGGGCGCCACGCGCCGGTCCGGGCGGTGGTGGCCCCGGCGGGAATGCGCCAGTATTCGTCGAAGCCGCGGAAGTGGTCGATGCGCACGACGTCGGCCAGCGCAAAACTGGCGCGCAAACGCGAGAGCCACCAGGCATGGCCATCGGCCGCGTGGACGTCCCAACGATAGAGCGGATTGCCCCAGAGCTGGCCGTCGGGTGAAAAGTAGTCGGGCGGCACGCCGGCCACGGCGAGGGGGCGGCCGGTGGCTTCGTCCAGCTCGAACAGGTGGGGCGCGGCCCATGTGTCGGCGCTGTCGCGCGCGACGAAGATCGGGAGATCGCCGATGAGTTCGATGCCGCGCCGGGCGGCGGCGGCCCGCACCAGCGCCCATTGGCCGGAAAAGAGGTATTGGGCAAACGCATGCGCTTCGATCATCGTGGCCAGCCGGGCGCGGAGCGAGGCCTTGCCCGCCGAGGCGTAGGCGCGCGTCTCCGCCGGCCAGTCCCACCACGGGCGTCCTTCGTAGTGATCTTTCAGCGCGCGGAAATAGGCGTAGGGCTCGAGCCACGCGGCCTGCTCGCGGCGAAACGCCGCGAAATCGCCATAGGGCAGCGCCGGCCGGCCTTGTTCGCAAAAGCGGGCGTGCGCCCGCGAAAGCATCATTCCCTTGAGTTGCCACAAGCTGCCGAAATCGACCCGCCCGCGCTCGAGAAATTGCAGCGGTTCGATGTCGGTGGGCGTCAACAGGCCCAGGCGGACGAGCGCGAAGAGGTCGATCAGGTAGGGATTGCCGGCGAACGCCGAGAAGCATTGGTAGGGCGAGTCGCCGAATCCCGTGGGCCCGAGCGGGCAGAACTGCCAGTAGTGGAAACCACCGGCGGCAAGGAAATCGAGAAAGCGTTCAAGCGGCCCCAGTTCGAAGGTGCCGATCCCCTGGGCGCCGGGCAGGCTGGTGGGATGCAGCAACACCCCGGCGGCGCGGGTTTTGAGCCAGTTGAAGAGCGGCTGGTTGTGCGTCGCGGCGGACGGTGTGGCATTCATGCGGGAAAGCCGGACCCGGGCGGGAGAATCCGGCGGTCGAGCGCAGCGCCGCCCCCCCGTCCCAGTCAACAGTATAAGAGAAACTTCCGCCAACGTGCTGGCCAGGGAAACAAAACCGGGTATCCTTCGGTCTACGTTTCCACCATGAAAACATCCACCACCCGTCTTTATCTCGCGTCCCTGCTGGGCCTGGGCGCCGCGGGTCTGCTGCTCGCCGCCACCCCCGTATCCGCGCCGGCCGGTCAAACCGACAAAACCGCCAAGCGCGTCGAAGTGATTTTCGACCATCCCGAGAAATTTGCCGATGTGAAAGGGGACTCCATGGATACCGACAAAGGTCGGGAATACATGCTTGATCAGATCCGGGAATTTCTGGAATCCCGCGGCACCGAATTGCTCCCGGCGGGCCAGAAGCTCACCGTCACCTTTACCGACATCGATCTGGCCGGGGACTACGAACCTTGGCATTCGGGTGCGATGAAAGATGCGCGCATCATCAAGGACATCTATCCGCCGCGCTTCGTTTTCTCCTATAAACTCACCGACGCCACCGGGGCCGTGCTCAAGGAGGACAAGGTCAACCTGGTCGATCTCTCCTTCATGTCGCGGATGACCATCGATCGCAACGACCCGCTGCACTTCGAGAAGGACATCCTCGGCGATTGGATCCGATCCGTCGTCCCGCGGAAGAAATAAACGCGGCGCGGGCCTGACGAAACGCTTGGCGTGGGGCGGAGGCGGCGTCATGCTACGTGCAGCTTGACCCCTCTCCGCGTCACTCCGCCCGCAGCCGATGCCACCGTCCGCCTCGACAAGTGGCTGTGGGCGGTGCGCATCTTCAAGTCGCGCAGCCTTGCCACCGACGCCTGCCGCGCCGGCAGCGTGTGCGTGAACGCGCAACCGGCCAAGCCCTCGCGCGACGTGCATGCCGGCGAAACCGTGACCGTGCGCCAGGGCCTGATCTTGCGCACCCTCGGCGTCCTTGCCCTGCCGCGGGGCCGGGTGGGTGCCAGGCAGGTGCCGGCCTATTGTGACGACCGGACGCCGCCGGAGGAATTCGCCAGGCTGCGCGAGCACCGCGTCCAGCAGTTCCTCGCCCGCGAAAAAGGCAGTGGGCGTCCCACCAAGCGCGATCGCCGGCTGCTCGACCGGTTCTTGTTTGAATAGCGCCGGCGGATCGGCTGCCTTCAGGGGAACCGCGGGCGCCTGCCCCGCCGGCGTTGCCCGCCCCATGAATATCTATTCCAAATTCGAGACCGAGCTTGCCGTCCGACCCGACGACATCGACCTCTATCAGCATGTGCACAGCACGCGCTACCTCGACTACGTGCTGGCCGCGCGCTTCGACCAGATGGCACGTTGCTACGGTACGCCGATGGAGGAGTACGCCCGACGCGGGCTCGGCTGGTACATGACCTCGGCGACGATCCATTTCAAACGACCGCTGGGCCTGGGCGACCATATGATTGTGCGCACGTGGATCGACCATTTCAACGAGACCGGCTGTCGCGTGCAGTTCGAAATCGACCGGCGCGACAACCGGAAACGCTCCTGCGACGGCCACTGCGATTACGTGCTCGTCACGCTCGCCACCGGCCGCGCCACGCCGATTCCCGAAGACGTGCGGGCGAAGTATGGCATTTGATTGGCGGGCTGGTGCTTGGACGGCCGGTCGGCCGGTCCGGGAGGGCGCGCCCCGACCCTCCGGCAGCAGCCCGGTTTGGCCTTGCTTTTCCCGGGTGACCCGGTGTGTTTTCCCGCCTGTTCGTTAGAGACTACGTTAGGTGACAGTTTCTGGTGAAACGTCAGATGGACCACTCTCGGGTCCGGTGATGATTTCGAAACCCGATGGTCGGGAACGGACTGGCAGCGGACGGGAATCTACGAGATCATCATATGGAGAATTCCAAACTGTACGTTGGGAATCTGTCGTTCAAAACCACGGCCGATGAGCTGCGCGCTCATTTCGAGCAATTCGGTGCGGTCACCGATGTCTATATCGCCCTGGACCGCATGTCGGGTCGTCCGCGCGGTTTCGCGTTTGTGACGATGGGCACGGCGGCGGAGGCCCAGGCCGCGGCGGAGAAATCCAACGGCATCGATCTGGGTGGCCGGCCGATCACGGTCAACGAGGCGCGTCCCAAGGAAGAACGTCCGGCCGGCGGCGGTTTCCGCGGCGGCGGTGAGCGTCGGGGTGGCGGCGGTGGCGGCTACCGCGGCGGCGACGACCGCGGCGAACGGCGTGAACGCCGTTACTAAGCCGCAGCGAACTCGATTGTTTTTCGGCGAGGCGCGAACCGCCTCGCCTTTTTGTTGCTCGTGACCGGACCGGCTTTACGCCGCGACTGGCAGCATTTTGTCGTTTAGCGCCTGCCAGGCGCCCCGATTGGAATGTCACTTGATGGAAGATAATTCCATCTGCCTCGCCCACCAGTCAGCTCAATGACGCGCGGAGATGACATTCCCTCTGGGGACGAGCGGGTTTATAGGGGCATGCTTGACAGGGCGGGGCTGGCCCGTGTCTGTCTCGATCGCCGAATCGTTCCGCCTCTGCATGCCACCATCCGCTGTCGCCGCCGTTGAAGCCCATCTCGCCGCCCTGCGCGCGTGCCACCGCTGCCCGCACATGCACCGGCCGGCGGTCGTGGGCCGGCCGGTGGCGGGCCGCGTGTTGCTTGTCGGGCAGGCACCCGGCGACAAGGAGCCGAAGTTCGGCCGCCCCTTCGCGTGGACGGCGGGCCGGACGATGTTCAAATGGTTCGGCACGGCGCTCGGCTGGACGGAAGACGAAGTACGCGACCGGTTTTACTTCGCGGCCGTGTGCCGCTGCTTCCCCGGCAAAAAGCCCGGGGGCGGCGACCGGGTGCCGGCGCCCGACGAAATCGAGCGGTGCGCGCACTGGCTCGAGCGGGAGTTCGCGCTCCTGCAGCCGCAGCTCGTGCTGCCGGTGGGCAAGCTCGCGCTCGTGCAATTTCTGGGCGAGCGACCGCTGGCGGAAACGATCGGGCGGCAGTTTCGCATCGATTATCGCGGTCACGCCGCCGACTGCATCCCGCTGCCGCATCCATCGGGCGCATCGCCGTGGCACCGTATGGAGCCGGGCCGGACGCTGCTGCAGCAGGCGCTCGCGTTGGTGGCAGCGCATCCGGCGGTGATGACCGCCTCCGCGGCAGTGTAATCCGTTACGTTGCGTTTCCACCGGGAAGGCCAGCAGTGAGAAACCTCCTTGCGGCGGCGCGCGGTTTTCTTTCTTGTCGCGGCGTTATGCGTCAACTGCGCCTGCTCGTCTGCCTGCTCGGACTCATTGCCACCGTCGCTTCGCTTCATGCCCAGCGCGAGAAATTCCCTCCCGAGGATCTGAAAATCGTGGAAACACGCTGGCCGGGTGCAAAGAAAACCTCCACCGGACTGCGCTATGTGATCCATGAGGAGGGCACGGGTGCGCCGGCGGCGCCCGGCGACCTGGTGAGTGTGAATTACCAGGGCCTGTTACTGGACGGAAAGGTCTTCGATTATGCACCAAAACCCGAGAAGCCCGAACCTTTCACCTTCCGGCTTGGTCGCGCGCAGGTGATCGAGGGCTGGGACCAGGGCATCCAGCTCATGCGGCTTGGCACGAAGATGACGCTCATCATCCCCTTCGAGCTTGGTTACGGCACGCGGGGGAATCTGCCCGATATCCCGGGGCGCGCGACGCTCGTGTTCGAGGTCGAGATGGTCAAAATCGAGCGGTACGTGCCGATTCCCTCGACCCTGCCCGCCACGCCCGATCCGAAGGCGAAGAAGAAAAAGTGAACCGGGACCAAACCGGGTCCGCCGCGTTTACTTCCAGTTGAGCAACAGACGCGTGTAGTAGGTCGTGTCGAGGTTCTCGCGCGAATCGGGCGGCCGGCTGGTGTACTCGTTGCTGACACCGAGGCGCAGCTTCCAGAAGTCCGCGGCCAGGGGGACTTCGATCGCCGAATCGTGGATGAAGCGGTAATCGGCGAAATCCTTGAAGGCCGGCAGATATTGCAGGTCGGTCACGAGACTCGCGTATTTGTTCAAGGTATAGGAATAACGGAGGCCGCTTGAGGCCACCGCGCCCTGGTTGCTGGGGCCGACCGGATAACTCTCGAAACGATAACCGGCACCGAGCCGGCCGACGAGGCTTTGCGCGTCGGTTTTGATCAGGCGAAAACTGGCGCCGGCGTCGGTCGTGCTGCGCAGATTGATGCCCGCGACGGAGTCCTTCCCCAGTTCGCTGCGGACGAACCAGCCGAATTTTTCCGCAAAGAAACTCTGGTAGTCGACTCCGCCCTTGGTCGCGTCGGCACTCTTGGTCTTTACGCCGGTCGTGCTGGTGGTCGTGGCATAGTCGTAGGAACCGTAGAATTTCAACGTGTCCTGCGGGCTGACGAGTTTGGCCACGAAACCGAGGCCGACGCCGGTGCTCTTGGTGTTGCCTTGCTTGCCGGTAATGTCGGCGGAGGTCTGGAGGGTCCAGTGCCGGCGCATCGCGGCGATCTGCGGATCCTCAGCACCGGCGGCCCACGAGGCGGCCACCTTGTCGATGGCGGTCGAGAGGGTGCCGTCCTTGCTCGCCACTTGCAGCGTGCCCGCCGCGGTGGAGATGCGGCCGTCGATGCGGGCGCCGCTGGCGAGACGCACGGCGACGGCGTCGTCGGTGGTGAGACTGGTAACCTCGGATTGTTTGATCGCGATGTCACCGGCGTAATCGGTCGCGAGGGTGATGGTGCCGTCGGCAATCTTCGTGATCTTGCCGACAAGCCTGGCACCGTTTTTGGTTTCGACGACATCGGCGCAAAGGTGCGCGGCGCCCAGGGTGAGGGCCGCGAAAAGCACAAATTTCTGCAATATTCTGGTTGGGTGCATGGTGGAAGGAGTTGGCGGGAATGATGGGGAAGCTCGGTGCTGTCAAATATCGAGGGGCCAGAACCGTATTTTTGCGCCAAATGATCGCCGCCGTCGAGTCCGGAGCCGAAACCCGGCTCGACATGCCGCGTGCGGAAGCTTTGCCTCGCATCACGACCTCCATGCCCGCGCCTGTCCAACGCCCCGAATTGATCGTCGCCGACCGCTGGCGGGAGTATCAATTGCTCGATTGCGGCGACGGGATGAAGCAGGAGCGTTGGGGCCCATACACGCTGGTCCGGCCCGATCCGCAGATTGCGTGGCCGCGGCACGGGTGCGCGCCGGGCGCGCCGTGGACCGCCTGGGACGGCTACTACCACCGGAGCGCGAGCGGCGGCGGGCGCTGGGAATTCCGGCAGCCGTTGCCCGAGCATTGGACGATCCGGTACGAGGCCCTCGGCCTCACGTTCAAGATCCGCCCCACCAATTTCAAGCATACCGGCCTGTTCCCCGAGCAGGCGGTCAACTGGGAATGGTTCAGCGCGAAGCTCAAGGCGGCCCGTGCGTCGGGCCGCGAGCTGAACGTGTTGAATCTCTTCGGCTACACGGGTGCGGCCACGGTGGCCGCGGCGGCGGCGGGGGCGGGCGTGTGTCACGTCGATGCCGCCGAGGGCATGGTGAAATGGTGCCGCGAGAACGCCGCGCTCAGCGGTCTGGCGGCGGCTCCGGTGCGCTACATAGCCGACGACTGCCTCAAGTTCGTGCGGCGCGAACGGAAACGCGGCCGGCGTTACGATGCGATCATCATGGACCCGCCGACGTACGGCCGCGGCAGCGCGGGCGAGATGTGGCGCCTGGAGGACCAGCTGTGGGAATTGTTGGACGAGTGCCGCGATTTGCTCTGCGACCGGCCGCTGTTTTTTCTCGTCAACGCCTACACCGCGCGCCTTTCGCCCACGGTCGTGGCCAACCTGCTGACCGAGCTGCTGGGCGCCCGCTCCGGCACCATCACCGCCGGTGAAGTGGGTCTGCCGATACGCGCCGACGGCAAGGTGCTGCCCTGCGGCATCTATGGCCGGTGGGCAGCGGAGTAGGCGGCCAAAGGCCAAACTCCGAATCCCAAACGCCAAATCCGGAACCCGGAACCCGGAACCCGGAACCCAAAACTCAAAACCCAGAATCCCGCGCAGCGGCGGCGGTTTACAGGGAGCGGCGCAGGCGCTCGAATTCGTGGCGGATTTGCACGCCGAGCGGACGCAACTGGTCTTCGCCCAGACAGAGGCGCTTGAGTTTTCGCGGGGCCAGAGTCCAACAGTCGCGCTCACCCGGCAGCCCGAATTGCTCCTGGGCGGTGAGCCACCCGGCGACATTCAGCAGGCAGGCGAAGCGGTTGTTGTAATCGGTGTCGCGCACCAGCAGGTGTTCGCGCACCGCGCCGACGATGTCGGCCGGGAAACGCCATTCGCCCAAAACCAGCGCAGACACTTCACAGCTGCCGAGGCTGAATACGTTGCCTTCCCACAAGGCATAGCCGCCGTAGTGCTTGTGGTCGTAGATTTCGTCCGGCGGCAGGAGTTCGCGCGCCACCCGATCGAGCACCAGCATGCCGAGCGCCCGCAAGAGTCCGGCCGTATAGGCGAAGCGAACATCCAAACCGCACTTTCCGGCGAGGACTTCACAGGCGAGCGCGGTGTATAGCATGTGCTCCCGCAGCGGTTGGGCTTCCACCCGGTAGTATGTCAGGGCGTGATCCACGAGCCGGCTGGTGGTCGCCACGCCTGCCAGGCGGTAAATCTCGCCAAAACCGACGCAACTGACGGCATCCTCGATCGAGCCGATGCGCCCGTCGCCGCCGTAAAAGGCGCTGTTGCTGATGCGGATGATGCGGGCGACGAGGGCGGCGTCGCGTTTCAGGAGGGCGGCGATCTCCCCGAGGCCGGTATTCACGTCCAGCAACAGCTCACTGAGCCGGGCCAGCACTTGGGGCGCCGCCGGGAGGTTGCGGGCGGTGGCGAGAATTTTTTCGCGGGCAAGGACAGCGACGACAGCCATGCATCCATCCATCGACACGGGCGGGGAAAGACTTGATGGCAATGTGAGGCGCCGCCCTGCCCGTGCGCCGGCCGGACCGGGGCCGGGCAAAGAAAAGGCCGCGCTTCGCGGCGCGGCCTTCGCAAAATACCCGGGGCCTTGGGCCCACGGCCCTTACAGGCGGCTGACCAACTGCTGGCGTTCGTTGATGAGCTGTTTGGGCAGGCGGGAGCGGAGGTTGAAGAAGAGCGACTCCTGGTCGACCACTTCCCGGGCCCACGCCTCGCGGTCGAGGGACATGACCTGCTCGAACTGCTCCTTGGTGAAGCCGAGGCCGGCCCATTCGATGTCCTCGAAGCGCGGCACGAAGCCGATCGGCGTCTCGATGCCGGGGGCGTGGCCGTTGACGCGGTCGACGATCCATTTGAGCACACGCATATTGTCGCTGAAGCCGGGCCAGAGGAATTTGCCGTCGGCGCTCTTGCGGAACCAGTTTACGTGGAAGATCGCGGGGAGGAACTTCACGCTCTTCTGCATGCCCAGCCAGTGGCCGAAGTAGTCGGCCATGTTGTAACCGCAGAAGGGCAGCATCGCCATCGGATCGCGCCGCACCTGGCCGACGGTGCCGGCCGCGGCGGCGGTCATTTCTGAGCCCATGGTGGCGCCGACGTACACGCCGTGCGTCCAGTTGAAGGACTGGAACACGAGCGGCATGGTGGTGGCGCGGCGGCCGCCGAAAATGAACGCGCTGATCGGCACGCCGGCGGGGTTTTCCCAGGCTGGATCGATCGTGGGGCACTGCGCCGCCGGCGCGGTGAATCGGGAATTTGGATGCGCGGCCTTGATCCCCTTTTCCTTGGCGAGGGCGGGCGTCCACGGGTTGCCCTGCCAGTCGGTGAGCTGGGCCGGCGGCTCGTCGGTCATGCCTTCCCACCATACGCCGAGGTCAGGCGTGAGCGCGACGTTGGTGAAGATGCTGTTTTTCGCGAGCGACTTCATCGCGTTCGGGTTGGTCTTGTCCGACGTGCCGGGGGCGACGCCGAAGAAGCCGGCCTCGGGATTGATGGCGTGGAGACGGCCGTCCGGGCCGGGTTTGATCCACGCGATGTCATCGCCGACCGTCCACACCGTCCAGCCCTTGAAGGAAGCGGGCGGGATGAGCATGGCGAAATTGGTCTTGCCACAGGCGCTCGGAAACGCGGCGGCGACGTAGGTTTTTTCACCCTGCGGATTTTCCACGCCGAGAATGAGCATGTGCTCGGCCATCCAGCCTTCCTGGCGGGCCATGTTGGAGGCGATACGCAGGGCGTAGCATTTCTTGCCGAGGAGGGCGTTGCCGCCGTAGCCCGAGCCGTAGGACCAGATCTCCAAGGTCTCGGGGAAGTGAACGATATATTTCTCCTTGTTGCAGGGCCACGCGACGTCCTTCTGGCCGGCGGCGAGCGGGGCGCCGACGGTATGCATGCAGGGCACGTAGCGGGCGCCGGCGTCGATTTCCTTCCACACCTTCTGGCCGATGCGGGCCATGATGCGCATGTTGGTCACCACGTAGGCCGAGTCGGTGATCTCGACGCCGATCTGGCTGATCGGGGAGCCGATCGGACCCATGGAATAGGGCAGCACGTACATCGTGCGGCCTTTCATGCAGCCGGTGAAAAGCCTGGTCAGAGTGGCCTTCATCTCGACGGGATCGGCCCAATTGTTGGTCGGGCCGGCGTCTTCCTTGTTTTTGCTGCAGATAAAAGTGCGCTCTTCCACGCGGGCGACATCGCCCGGATCGGACTTGGCGTAGTAGCAGCCGGGCCAGAGCTTCTCGTTTAGCTTGATGTACGTGCCACCAGCCACGAGCTGCTGGCAGAGTGCATCGTTTTCTGCCTGGGAGCCGTCAACCCAATGGATTTGAGCGGGCTGGCAGAGCGTGGCCATCTGATTGACCCACTCGAGCAGGTGTTGGTTTTTGCACAACGGTGCGGAGGCTTTGCTTGTTTTCGTCATGGTACGGGAAAGGATTTTTGCAGTGGTGTGGGTTTATCCGGGAGCGACCGGTCAAACCATAAACCCTTCATGAAAGCTCCGCAAATTTCCGGTTTGGCAATGCAGAAATGCGGCGGACGTGAAAAAGTATGGCCGGGACGGTTTTTGCGGGTGGAAAACTGCCCGGTTCCGGAGACGTTGCCATGCCTTGGTGACGGATCGTAATGCCGATTGCCTCAAACCTCCAAACTTTACACGAAGGTCGCCAAGTCCGCGAAGAAGGAATTGGAGGTGGCAAATTCCTTCGCGCTCTTTGCGACCTTGGTGTAAAAATCCGAATGGATCGGCTTACTGGTCTCAAACCATCGTGGGACGCAGTCCGGGCGTTTGCTCCCGGGCGAAATTACACTTGCCGACGGAGTCAGGGTTTCGGTTTTACCTCTGCCTCGGCCGGTGCGGGCGGGGGCGGCTTCGGCCGGTCGGGCGTTCCGGTGTCGATGGCAAACTTCCATGAGCCGTCCGGCTGGCGTTTCCAGATGGTCAGGTAGAAACCGCCGCCGACGTGCCCCTGCCCGTCGGCGCCCTGGCTCCGGAACTCGTAGCGACCCCACGTATAGCCGAGATCCCCGCTCGCAGCCACGTCGACCTGGAGCGGAGCCCAGGTGAGTTTGGCATTGGGCGGGAAGCCGGCCATGCGCAGGCGCACGGCCTCCGGGCCGCGATGCTCCCGCGGATCGACATCGAAAAACGCGGCGTCGGGGGCGGCGAAATGGGCAAAGGCCGCGGGCACGCCCTGCTCGGATGCCAGGGCGCAGAAGTCGTGCTCCATTTTGATGAGCTCAGCCTTGAGCTGGGCCTGGTCCCCGGCCGCGACTGCGGCGAAGGGCAGGAGCAGAAGCAGGCTAAAAAAACGAGTTTGGGTTTTCATTCGCATAAGTCTGCTGGCACAAAACTAGCTTTGGCTTGGTTGGAGTGTAGGAACCTGTCTGCAGTCCATGTCAGAATGGAAAACCTGTCTGGTTTCAGATCGCCTGCAAGCAGGCTCCTGCAAAGGGCACCCTTCCCGACGCAACGCCTGGTTAATCCCCCCGGTCTGGCAGGGTAATATTTTTGTCAAAGAAACGTTGCGATTATGTAACAATCATTTCACTTATAGCACAAAGCAACCGCACTCCGGGCAACCGGCGTGCAGCTTTTACTAGCACACACACACAACCCAACTACTCGAACTATGAACAACCTCCGCTCGCGAAAATTCGCAGCTGGAATGGCCGCGTTTACCATGACCGGCCTTTTCGCGGTGTCTGGCTTTGCCCAGGCAACCGCTCCGAAGTCAGACGACGAAGTCCAAAAGATGGAAAAATTCGTGGTCACGGGCACCTATTTGCCCGAATCCGGGATCGTCACCGCCAGCCCGGTCGCGCGAATCGAGACCAATCAGGTCGGCCAGTCGGGAAGCACCGACCTGATGATGGTTTTGAAACAAATGACTCCCTACTTCTCCGGCAATGGCAGCTTCGGTACGGAGTCGAACAACGGCTATGCCGGTGAGTCCACCATTGCGTTGCGCAATCTGACGACCCTGGTGTTGGTCAACGGCCAGCGGTTGGTTTCCTCGCCCTTCGCCAACATTAACTTCAGCGGCGCAGCCTTTGCCGACCTGAATACGATTCCGACCGCAATGATCGAGACCATCGATATCGTGAAAGACGGTGCCTCCACCGTTTATGGTTCCGATGCGATCGGCGGCGTGGTCAACATCTACCTGAAGAAGGATTATAACGGCTTCGAGACCGGGGCTCGTTACAGTTCGACCAAGAATGGCGACTACATCGCCCGCAGTGGCTACCTCATTGGCGGCGTCTCCCAACCGGGTCTGTCGATAACGATCGGCGCCCAGCATTTCGAAAATACAACCCTGCGCACCACGGACCGGAATCTGACGATTTTGAGTGGGAATCAAATCAAGGCACTGGGCTATAATGTGACCAGCACGGTATTCAGCGGCACCTTTGCCGGACGGGTGAATAGCGACCTGCTCGCTGGTTCGCCGTACGCCGTGGGAGCGCCCAGATACAATGCTTCGATCGTCACTCCTCCCGCGAAGACCAACCCCAATGCGGCTCCGCAGACGCTCGCCCAACTCGAAACTGCCGGCATCTACATCCCGATCAGCTCCACTCCGGCATTCGCTTCAGTGGGCAGCACTTCGATCGTAAACACGACATTGTATGGCAATCCGCTCATCGTTCCCACCAAGCGAAACGAGTTCATGGCCAATGCCGACAAGGAGCTTTTGGGCAAGAAGCTCGAGGTTTTTGGCGACTTCCTGTTTTCCCAGACGACCAACGGCGGCAGCGGCCTGGCCCCGGCGCCGATCGTCGGTTTGGGTTCGGGTGGTGGCAATGCGCTGACGATTCCCGCCAACAATCCCTACAATCTGTTTGGTATCACGCTCGGAGTGGGCCAGCCCGCCGGCGCACCCACCGTCCGGGGCCGCATGATAGAAATCGGGCAGCGCAGCAGCAATAATGAAACCAACACCTTTCGCTTTGTCGGCGGCTTTAAGGGCGCCATTGGCGACAACTATA
The DNA here is from genome assembly GCA_035506315.1 of Opitutaceae bacterium. GTDB lineage: Bacteria > Verrucomicrobiota > Verrucomicrobiia > Opitutales > Opitutaceae > MWDT01. The sequence goes on along the minus strand of DATJPQ010000326.1, from coordinate 9,841 downwards.
ATTGGGAGGCAACCTACAACTATTCCCGCGCCAGCCTCACCGAGCAAATTTATGGCGGGGCGAATGGTGCACTCGTGAATCAGGCGATGATCCCGGCATTGGACGCCAGTGGTAATTACACCTACAACACCGCCGGCCGGCCCCTCTCGACCCTGACCGACTCCTCGGGCAATAATCTCCCGGTTTACGACTTCTTCGCCCTGCCCGGTTTCAATGACCCAGCCACGCTCAATGCCCTCCGCACCGTTCTGTTCCAGAGCGGGACTTCCAGTCTGCGGGACTTCAGTGTCCGACTGACCGGAAAACCCTTTGAGCTGCCGGCCGGAAACCTGGCTTTTGCCCTCGGCGTCGAGACTCGCGTGGAAGAGATCACCAGCTCCGTGGACGGCCTTTTCGCCAGCGGTCTCGCGCTCGGCTACAATGCAGCCAAGACGTTCGCGGGAGGTTCGCGCCGGACCAGGGGAGCCTTCGCCGAACTGGGGGTTCCGGTGCTCTCACCCAAGCAGTCGATTCCAGGATTCTACGAACTAAAATTCACCCTGGCCGATCGCAGTGAGAAGATCGAACCAGGTGGCAATGCCAATACGCCGAAATTCGGTTTCCTTTGGCACCCGATCGATGAGAGCTTTGTCCTGCGCGGCACCTACGCCAAAGGCTTCATTGCTCCTTCGATCCACGATCTGTTTGGACCGCCGGCGGACAACGCCCCCAGTTTCACCCTCCCGCAGGGCGATGGCAGCTCCGGGTCGGGCGGGACGTTGAATACCAAGGTCACGATTCAGGGCACCTCGACGGAGCTCAGCAACCCGAGCTTGCAGCCCTCGCACGCCGAGTCGTACACCGCCGGCTTCGTCTATTCACCCAAACAAATCAAGGGCCTGAGCCTGACGGTGGACTATTACTGGATCAAGCAGGACAAGGTTGGCTCACTCGATTACACCGCGATCGTCGCCGACTTAAACGCCAAAGGATCGGCGTCCAGCTATGCCCAGGATCTGCAGCACTTGGGGACTAGTTTCACCTTTGCCGACGGTACGAAGCTGACAACCACTGCGCCCAATCAGGTCAATTCGACGAACTTTGGGCAGGTCACCGTGGCCCGAAACCCCTCCGGCGATCAGAAAACCAATGGATTGGACGTCATATTGGACTACAAATTCACGACCAGCGTGGGCAATTTTGGAGTAGGTGCGGCCGCGAATATCCTGTTCAATTACAAGTTCCGGGCGACGCCCACGTCGCCGTACCTCCAATACGCCCGCGTCTTTACCGACAGTACCGACGGTGGCGCCGGGGCCAACGGTTTCCTGCCCAGTTACACGATCAAGCCCTACGTCAACTATTCCTACAAGTCGCTGACGGCCTCGTTGTTCATGACCTATTATCCGAGTGTGACCGTACCAGGCACGCTGTTTGCCGGGGCGTCGACGACGAACGATTACACCCTGAACGGATTGGCCTCGAAGACTCCGGCGTACTTTACGGCGGATCTGACCCTGGCCTATAATATTCCGGACTTTGGCCACAAGTGGTTGAGGGGGACTACGCTCACCGTCGGAGCCAACAACGTCTTCAACCATGCGGCGCCGTATATCCCGGGCGATGGCTCCTTCTGGGCGGAAAACAACACGGCCAAGGGAGCGTTCGATATCATCGGCCGCTTCATGTTTGTCGAGTTGAAGAAACGCTTCTGATCCCGGCGGCGTCTCTGTGCCAGATTCTCAACGGCAGCCCTGGCGGGCTGCCGTTTTTTTTGCGTTTTCGGGAAGGACGCAAACACCCGGACTTGGGGGCACGCCGTCTCCTATGATCGCTTGACCGCCCAATTGTGACGGCGGCTGGATAACCTTGCCCGCCGGGCAGTGCGCGGCTTATTTCAGGGCGCTCCCATTGTCCATCGCGCGACTTTGCTTGGCTCAAGGCCTGAACGCGTCGTCCGATGATAATCATATCATGTCCCGATACCTTGCCCGGAAATCCCTCTGGTACTGGTGGCTGCTTGGCGCCTGTGGCGTCAGCTGGCTCGGCCTCGCAGCCGGGTCACGGGCGGCGGAGGACACGAAAAAAGCGGCCGATGGCGAGGTGGTGCAGCTGGAGGCCTTCGAGGTCACCGGCTCACGCGTCAAACGGCTTGAGGCGGATGGACCGCAGCCGGTCGCCACGTTTACTGCGGGCGAGATCGATGCCCGCGGCTTCGACCTGCTCGGGGACTTTGTCCAAAGTCTGCCCTTCAACAGCGCCGGCAGCTCTTCCGCGCTGCAAATGGAGAAGGCCTACCGTGGCCTTACCTCGATCAATCCGCGCGGTCTCGGCAACGGTCGTTTTCTGGTGCTGATCGACGGTCACCGGTCCGCACCCTACGCCCTCAACGATGCCGGGCGCACGTATTTCGATTTTAATAGCGTTCCGCTGGCCGCGATTGATCGCATCGAATACGAGAAAGATGGCGCCTCTGCGATCTATGGCGCTGACGCCATGACCGGCGTGTTGAATATCAAGCTGAAACGGGACTATCGCGGCCTCACCACCAGTCTCATGTTGGGCAACACGCTGGGTCACGATACCTTCACCCGCGATGCCGATGTGTTGGTCGGCGTCGGCGACCCGCGCAAAACTTCGCTGCTGGTGGATGTCTCCTGGTTCAAGCAGAACTCAAATTACATCCGCGACTACAATCGCTCGAAAACCACCGATTACACCTACCTCGGGCCGGTCAAGGGTTCGAATCAGGACAGTTCGGCCAATTATCCGGCCAATATCACGCTTTCCGCCGCGCAGGCGGCCGCGGCCGGTTTGTCCACGGGCACCGGCTATTACGTCATCCAGGGCGGCCAGCCAACCGCCAGTCCGACGACGGCGATGTTCGCGCACTACACCTCGTCGTCGCTTGCCCCCAACGAGAATCGTTACGATTTCGCCCGGGACTATCAGCTCTACCCGGATCGGGAATACCGGAGCATGTTTGCCCGACTGCGGCACGAGTTGACCGACCGGCTGACCCTGTTTGCCCAGCTCGTTTACTCGGACAATGGCACCGTCCAGTCGTTTACTCCCGCCGTGGCCAACAGCTCGAGCGTCGTCACGAGCGCCGGCACCACGCTCAAGATTCCGGCGGCCAATCCCTACAACCCGTTTGGCGTCGACCTCACCACTTTCAACTATCGCACCAATTTTGGCCCGCCCCGGCTTTTCGATGAGACCTCCAAAACCGCGAATTTGCAGACCGGCTTGCAGGGCCGCCTCGGAGGCGATTGGACCTGGGAATCGGGCGTGGATTACGGCCGCAACACCGTGCAGGTGGTTTCGCGCAACCAGATCAAGGCCGACGATCTGCAGGCGGCGCTCAACGGCACGACCCGCAGCACGGCGCTAAATCCGTTCGGCCCGTCTGACAATCAGGCGCTGGTGAACAACCTTTTCGTCGCTTCCAACAGCGACGCCAGGACGACCGTGCTGAGCGGCGATCTTTCCGCCACCGGTTCGCTGTTCGCGATGCCCGGATTATTCGGGCAGCCCTCGGCGGGCGCGGTGAAGCTGGCGGCGGGGAGCGAATGGCGCGAAGAGCGGATCGAGAGCCGCCCGGACACGATCGCCTATGTCGGTACTGGCGGCGGTCAGCCATTTACGGGCTCGCACACCGTGTGGTCGGCATTTCTCGAACTCAATGTGCCGGTGCTGCGCGAGGCCCTGGAATTTCAGCTTGCGGGCCGGCATGAGCGCTTCAGCGACTTTGGCAACGCCACCAATCCCAAATTTGGATTTTTCGCCCAGCCGTTTCATTGGTTGAAGCTGCGCGGCTCCTACTCCCAGTCGTTCAAGGCGCCGGACCTCGGATTTCTCAATTCGACCCGCACGATCAGCTATACTCCCTCGGCTTACTCCGATCCGCTCCGCCCGCAGGATGGGGCCCGGCCGCTCAAGATCATCACCGGGGGCAATCCTGCGTTGCAGCCCGAGAAGGGGAAGATCTGGTACGGGGGCGCGGTCTTCGACTTGGGAAAAACCGCCCGCGGGCTGAGTTTCTCGGTCGACTGGTTCAATTTCAAGATCGACCGGGCGATCGTTACGTACACGACGCCGGCCTATTTGTTCGCCTATTTTCCCGACCGCATTGTCCGCGACAATTCGCTAGGCGCGCCCGGCCCCATCTCGTACCTGGAGGCGACACCCAACAATGTCGCCGCCTATTATTACCGGGGTTTTGATTTCGAGCTGGATTACCGCCTGAACCGGACGCCATGCGGCGATTTCCATTTCGGCGTGCAGACCACCCGGATCGATTATTACGGCTACGATGGCGGTCTGGGCGCCGGCCCGGTCAACTTTGCCGGTCGTTACAACCAGCCGCGCTGGACCGGCGACGCCCAGATCAATTGGAAATATCGGCGTTTGGGCGCGGGTGTTTCGGCCGTCTACAAAGGACCCTATTTTAACGACAATGCGGTGTATTCGACGATTGGCTGGGGAGAAAATCCCATCGCCAAGATCAACGCCTATGTTACCTGCAAAGGTTACCGGGATATTGTGCTCAGGCTTGGGGTGGACAACGTCTTTAACACCCAGCCACCGAGCAACGGCAAAGAAACGACTGCCTTCGACGAAAGCACCTATGCCGCCTGGAGTCTCGGGCGATTTGTATACATCGACCTGAAAAGAGAATTCTGAGGCAGCGCCACAGCGTGGCTTGGGAGGTAGGTCGGGTTGTCCCCAACCCGCTGCGGCGCGTCAAGGATAACGCGCCCTACCGCTGCCAGGACCCAAGGTCCGGCCCTAGGTTGAAAACCCCCTGCGACGCTGTCATCAGCCCGCAAAACGCAGCGCGACTTCGCCTTGATTGCACCCCAGGTCGAGCTCGGGAAATCCCTGGCGCGGTGCGGGCCGGCCGAGAATTTTCTTTTGCGTGAGCCGCCAGCCGGCGGGGCGAAGGGTCGTCACCCCATCGGTCAACTCCACATGGCTGATCGCCACCTGGCCCAACCCGCGTACGGCAAGGCGCAGGTATTCTATCGCCGTGGTCGTTGTCGTTTGTGCGCCTGTAGCGGCGGTCTGCGACCGCCGGCCCTCACCGACCAATCGGCGGTCATAGACCGCCGCTACAGGTACCGGTACGGAGAATTCCCGCTTGATCCGTGTCCGTGGTCGTGCGGCGTAGGCGCGAAATTCGATCAGGTAGCGGCCGTACAGCTCCTCCCACGTGCCGTTGGTGCGTGATCGCTCGACCACCACGCGTTGCAGCGCGGGGGCGAAGTTGTGCACGGTGAACTGCAACTGCCACGCGCCGCAGACCGGCGTGGCCTGCCTGACGATGGCCGGTCGTTGCGCGGCGCGGGCGAGCCAACGCTGCCACGCGCGCAGCCGGGCCGCGTCGGCGGCGAGCATCTGCTCGTTGGGTCCGCGCTGCCGCGGATCGCGGGTGCGCGCCCACATGACGCGTGCCGCTTTCCGGCCGGTGCGCAGTGCGGTGGTGAAGACGACGGCTTCTTTGCGGAGCTGGTCGATGAGGTGGTAGGGCGCGTTATCCCTGACGCGCCGCGGCGGCAAAGAGCTCTCCGCCCTGTTTTTCGCCAGTAATCGCCGCAACCGCCATACGCCACCCGCCGCCTTCCGCACGAAAACGTCGCGCTGGGCCAGGTAGTGGCGAAAGGCCACGCTGGCGGCGAACGGAGCCGGCCAGCCCTCTTCGGCGGCGCGGGTTTGCAGGCGGCCGCAAAAACGCTCCTCGCGCTCGCAGGTCGTCAAGCCTTGGCGTGGTGCGCCCACGTCCCAGCGGTCGTTGATTTCCCAGCGCGCGTAACCGGCGTGGGCGTATGCGTCGCCCGCCAGCGCCGCGCGCGCCCAAGACTGGGCCGTAGCGCACGCCTCCGGCCTGCATTTTCCCGCAGCAGTCGAGACGCCTGCGCTACGCGGACGTCGCCGCCCGAACACGCGCGCAAAACCCCGCGACAGCATATCCGACTGGTGGTCGATCTCCGGCTCCAGCCAGAGGCCGGCGGCCGCGGCATCGATCACCGTCGTCATTTCGAGGGCGAGCCGCGACGCTTCCCACGAAGTCACCAGGAAACCGGCGGCATCGACCCGCTGACACCGGGTCCACCACGAGTGGAGATTGGCCAGCCGGTCGCCGAAGATGGGCAAGGGTTCGTGACGAAACGCGCCGTTCATCGGACAGCCCCAGTATTCGACGCCCTGGGCGCGCAGCGGCGTGGCCAGATCGCACTCGGCGAAATTGCGCAGCTCCACCCGCGGATGCCGCGCGAACGGATAGTAATACCAGTCGTAGGCGATCGTGCCGGGCGGCAGCAGCGGAATCGCGTCGGGCAGCAGCGAGAGCATGTCGGCCCACAGTCCCAGCCGCAGGCCAAGTCCGCCGGCCAGCCCGTGCAGGCGCTGGACGTATCGACCGAAGTGCGCCGCCAGCCCGATCTCGGCGATCTCGGCGCGGCTGAGCGGATGCCGGCCGAGGTGAATCGATTCGTCGAGTCCCACGTGCACCTTGCCTGCGGTGCAGAATGGCGCCATGTCGTGGAGCAGCCGGTCGGCTACTTCCAGCGTGCGCGGATGCACCGGGCAGATTTGACCGCGCTCCAGCGGCGTGCCGTCGGACGCGCGCAGTTCGTTGAGGTCGCGCAGCCCGGGCACCTTGATGAGGTATTGCGTGTGTCCGAGGAGATTGACGATGGGCACGACCTTCAGCCCGCAGCGCCCGGCAGCGGCGACGAGTTTTTCGAGATCGCGGTACGAATAGGCATCGGCCCGCGCGACGCCGGGCAGGCTGGGGTACTCGACCGCATCCTCGAGGTGCAGGTAAAGTTCCTGGTAACCCCAACCGGCGTAACGCGGTAATTGGGCGAGCAGCCAGTCCAGCCGTTCGACCTGCCGGGCTAGGTCCCATTGAAAAGCGCGGAGCATGATGGAAGGATTTTTCGGTCAAACGTGGCGGCGATGGGGCGCGAAGCTTGAGCACACACGTCACTTGATCGGTGACATTCCCGAGGGGGTGGCCCCCTCCGGTTTGTCGCATAATACGTTGCAAACGGGACCAGGCGATGCGGGTTGGGCGGGCGCCGCCGGGTGGGAGGCGAGATGGTTTTGCAACCAGGCGAGCGCCCCGGCTTCGTCGGCGAACTCGCCTTCGAGCTGCGCTTCAAAGGCGGTGTCGAGCAGAGGTTTGAATTGCGGACTCGGTTTCAAACCACGCGCCAGGAGATGCCGGCCCAGCAGGATCGGATGGGGTGCCGTTTCCGCAACGGCGAGTTCCTGCGAACGGGTACGGAGGACCGCGATCAAGGCGAGCGACTCCCGCGGGCTGAGCGGGGGCCGGCCGTGCGCGTCGGCCGACATTACTTCGCAAAGATCCTCGATGGTCGCCGGCATGAGCCGGCGGGAGAGGCGGCGGATTTGCGTATCCGTGTAGACGGAACGGGACCCGTGATGGTGCAGCAGGTGGTGGACCACGAGGGCACGTACGGGCTCGATCAGGTCGTGAGGCGAGCCAATGCGCTGGAGGAAGGTCTCGGCCAGGGGACCTCCGGCAGCTTCATGGCCCGGGCTAATCCAGCGCATGACACCATGTTTGTCGGCATAGTTGGTGGTGAGCGGTTTGCCGAAATCGTGCGCCAGGACCGCAAACGACAGCAGGCGGCGCCGCGGGGCTCCGGCGGATTTCCAGGCCGCGCTCTCAGTCAGGGCGTCCAGGCAGTATTGGGTGTGCGTCAAGACATCGCCCTCCGGGTGCCATTCGGGCTCCTGCGGCGTGCCGCGCATCGAGGCGATCTCGGGGAAATGCCGCAGCCAGCCGGTTTCGACCAGCACCGCCAGGCCGCGCGACAGGTGCACACTCTGGGTGGCCCATTTATCCCATTCGCCCCAGACGCGTTCGATCGGCAGCTCGCCGAAGGTGTCGGCAATGCTCTGGCAGAGCGCGGCCGTCTCGGGCGCGAGGGCCAGGTCGTAGCGGGCGGCCATCTGCATCGCCCGCAGCACCCGCAGGGGATCCTCGACGAAAGATTCGCTCGTGTGGCGCAAGATCCCCGCCTCCAGGTCGCGTTCCCCGTGGTGCGGATCGATGAGCGCGCCGGTGAAGGGATCGTAGGCGATCGCATTGATGGTAAAATCCCGCCGCGCGGCGGCCTCGGCGTCGCTAAGTCTCGGGTCGGGATCCACGCGAAAACCGCGATGGCCGGCCCCGGTCTTCGACTCGCGGCGGGGCAGGCTGAAATCGTACTCGCCGGTCGCCAGCCGCAGTTTGATCACACCGAAGCTGCGGCCGACGACATCGGTCGCCCCAAACGGCGCCAGCGTGCGATGCAGTTGTTCGAAATCCAGCGTGCCGACCTCGATGTCGAAATCCTTGGGGACGAGTCCGAGCAACCAGTCGCGGACACAGCCGCCCACCAATCGCGGCCGGCCGCCAGCCTGGTGGACGGCATCGAGCACGGTGCGAAGATCGACGGGCAGTTGCATCGGTTAACACCTTGCAGATTTCCAGCCCGCCAGCATGACGCAAGCCCAGCCGGTCAGCAAAGCCACGCCGCCCAGCGGCGTAATGAAGCCCAGTTGGCTCCAGCCCAGGCCGGCCATCAGATAGAGTGATCCGGAAAACAGGACGATTCCGACCAACCAGCAGGCACAGGCGGCGCGCAGCAGGCGGGCGCCAGGCCGTGGCGCCCCCGCCTCGTTGGTGGCGGGTAGCAGGCTCACGGCCAACACCGCCGCTGCGTGCACCAAATGGTAGAGGACTCCGGTGTGCCATGCCTCCAGCAGACCGCGCTCCAGTAAAATGGGTTTGAGCGCATGGGCACCAAAAGCGCCCAGGCCCACGGCGGTCAGGCCCAATAATCCCGAGAGGAACAGATAGAACGACATATCACGCCACCCAGCTAGTGCGTTTACTGCCGGAACGCGAACTTGTTTGGTGGATCGATGCGCCCTGAAGCTCCGCGTTACGAGCAATATCGAGCAGTTGCCAAAACCGGGAGGGACCGCCCCCGCGAGATTGTCCATCAAAGCTGTTGACACGTTCCCGCCAGACTCTAGCTCTTGCCCTCTTTTCTCATGAAAACGTTTCTCGCCAAGAAGGAGACGCTGCCTCAACCCAAGTGGTATCTGATCGATGCCGACGGGGCCGTGCTGGGCCGTCTCGCGGTGAAGGTAGCCAACATTCTCCGGGGCCGCAACAAGCCCACCTATACACCGCATGTCGATACGGGTGACTACGTCATCATCATCAACGCGGAGAAGGTGGAAGTCACCGGCAAGAAGGAGACCAAGAACGAATATATGTCGTTCTCCGGCTTCGTGGGTGGCGAGCAATACAAGTCACTCGCGCTGATGCGCCAGCGGCACCCCGAGTTCATCATCGAGCACGCCGTGAAGGGCATGCTCCCCAGGAATTACCTCGCCCGCAAGATGATCACCAAGATGCGCGTCTTCGCGGGCCCCGCCCATCCGCACGAGGCGCAAAACCCGATCAAGATTAAAGTCTGATTCCGCCCATGAGCACCACCGCCGCCAACGTATTTCTCGGTACCGGTCGCCGCAAGACCTCCACCGCCCGCGTCCGCCTGACCGAAGGCTCCGGCAAGGTCGTCGTCAATGAACGCGACGCGGAGAAATATTTTTCGCACGAGAATTTTGCCAAGCTGGCCACCGCCCCGCTGCTCACCGTCAGCCTGCGCGAGAAGGTGGACATCGTGGCCAATGTCGCCGGGGGCGGCGTCAGCGGTCAGGCCGAGGCCGTGGCCCACGGCATCGCGCGGGCCCTCCAGAAGATGAATCCCGAGCTGCGAGCCGCGCTGAAAAAGGCCGGCCACCTCAGTCGCGATTCGCGCGAGAAAGAGCG
>DATJPQ010000325.1:0-4910 GCA_035506315.1 Opitutaceae bacterium | reverse complement strand
GACGCCCTCGTTCATCACGGCGCCCTGCGTCATCGACTGGTCCTGGCAATGATCCATGACCGGCAGGTCGAACATCTTGGCGTACTCGAGGGCGCGGCGCATGAGTTCGTTGCTCTGCACGCAATCGCCGTCGTCGGTGATGGCGACGACACCGGCGCGCTTGAGCGTGCCGATGGGGGCGAGCGCCTGGCCTTTCTGCCCGGTGGTGATGCAGCCCGTGGGATAGACCTTCACCACGGCGTCGCGGGAGATGACATCCTTGATGTACTGGATGGTGCCGGCGCTGTCGGCGGGCGGCGTGGTGTTGGGCATGCACACGACGCTCGTGAAACCGCCGGCGGCGGCGGCACGGGTGCCGGTGGCGATGGTTTCCTTGTGTGTCTGCCCGGGCTCGCGCAGGTGGACGTGGATGTCGACCAGGCCGGGGCAGGCGACGAGACCGCGGGCGTCGATTTTTTTCGCGCGTTTCTTTTCCGCGGCGGAGAGCGAGGCGACGATCTTGCCGTCGGCGACGAACAAGTCGCCGACCGCGTCGCGTTTGGCGACCGGGTCAATCACGCGGGCGTTTTGGATCCAGAGAGAAGGCATTGGAGGGAAGTGGAAAGTTACAAGTGGCAAGTAACAAGAAACGCAGGTGTCTTTGTTGTTTGGCGCTCGATTCTTGTTACTTGATACTTGGCTCTTGGTACTTGGTTTGTTTCCGGTCTATTCCGTGCTCGGAATCACGTACTCGGGCTGGCCGCCGGAGCAGAGGTAGAGGACGGCCATGCGAACGGCGATGCCGTTGGCCACCTGTTCGAGGATCACGCTGCGTTCGCCGTCGGCCAGGTCGCTGTCGATCTCCACGCCGCGGTTGATGGGGCCGGGGTGCATGATGATGGCCTTCGGGTCCAGCCAGGAGGCGCGCGTTTTGTTGAGGCCGAACATGCTCGTATACTCGCCCAGCGACGGGAAATGGCTGGCACCCTGCCGCTCGTGCTGGATGCGGAGGAGCATGACCACCACGGCGTCGGCCAGCGCGGATTTCAGGTCGTGCGACACGGTTACGCCCATGTCGGTGAACCAGGACGGCACGAGGGTCGAGGGCCCCACGAGCGTGACCGCGGCGCCCATTTTGGTGAGCGCATGGATGTTGGAGCGGGCCACACGGCTGAACAGAATGTCGCCGAGGATCACGACCTTGCGGCCGCGCAGATCGCCGAGATGCTCCTTCATCGTGAAGGTGTCGAGCAGCCCCTGGGTGGGATGCTCGTGTGCGCCGTCGCCGGCGTTGATCACGGGGATGTCGAGGATGCGCGAAAGGTAGAGGGGCGAGCCGGCGCAGGCGTGGCGAATCACGATCATGTCGGCCTTGAGCGCCTGGATGTTCTCGGCGGTGTCGCGCAGGGTCTCGCCCTTGGTGGTGCTGGAGCTGGCGGCGTCGAACGAGATGACGTCGGCGCTCAGGCGCTGGGCCGCCATGGCGAACGCCATGCGGGTGCGCGTGCTCGGCTCCAGGAAGAGGTTGACTACGGTCTTGCCGCGCAGGGCGGGGACCTTCTTTACGCTGCGCTGAAGAATTTTCTTAAAGGCCGCGGCGGTGGCGTGGACTTGGTCGATCTCCGCCAGGGAGACATCTTCGAGGGCGATGAGGTGTTTGCGTTTCCAAGGCATCGGGAGAGGGCGTCAGGTGGGGAAGGGGAATCAAGATTTGGCGGGCTCGATGCGGACGAGGTCCTCGGCCGGGGCGTCGTTGTTGAGGCGTACGACCACCCGCTCGTCGGGACCGGCGTCGATCGTGCGGCCCACGTAGTCGGCGGAAACCGGCAGCTTGCGGCCGCCGCGATCGATGAGGACGGCGAGTTCGACCTTGGCCGGGCGGCCGTGTTCGAAGAGCTCGTCGAGCGCGGCCTTCACGGTGCGGCCGGAAAAAAGCACGTCGTCGACGAGGATCACGGTGGCGCCGTTGACATCGCCGGGGATGACGGTGGGCGTGAACTCCTTCGGGATCGGCTTGTGGCCGATATCGTCGCGGTAGAACGAGATGTCGATGGTGCCCACCCGCTTGGCGCCGAGCCGATCGGCGAGGCGGCGGGCCAGGGCGATGCCGCCGTTGGCGATGCCGAGCACGATCAGCCGGGCGGGCGAAGGGTGCCGGGCGAGGATGGTTTCGGCGAGGTGCGTGAGGGCGGCATGAATGTCGGCAGGGCCGATGAGTTTGCGCGTGGCCACGAGTCTCGTTTGTGACGCCCGTCCGAACCCATGGGAAGAATTTTCTAAAAAAAGCTTGCCGTACCAACTGTACTAGATCAACTGGTACAGCATGCTGCCGTTCGCCATCGAGCTCAAGCCCGGCCTGCCCATCGCGGAGCAGGTGATCTTTGCGGCGAAGAAGGCGGTGGTGGCGGGGCAGCTCAAGCCGGGCGCGGCGTTCCCCTCGGTGCGGGTGCTCAGCCAGGAACTGAAGATCAACCCCAACACGGCGCACAAGGTGGTGGCGGCGCTGGTGGCGGAGGGCGTGCTGGTGACGACGCCGGCGGTGGGCAGCATCGTGGCGGAGCGGGCGGCGGGCGACCGGCGCGAACGCGCGGAACTGCTCGGTGCGGAACTGGAACGCGTGGTGGTGGAGGCGAAGAAACTCGGGCTCGGGCTCGACGAAGTGCAGGCCGGCCTGGCCGTGCACTGGAAAAAACTCGGCGGCAAATGAACGCGATGAAAACGATTTTGAACCGCGAAGAACGCGAAGCGCCGCGAAGGGGAAGACCGGTCGGTGATCTGAGGCCAAGTCTCCTTCGGGTCCGGAGTACGCGATACTTGGCGTTCTTCGCGGTTTCCCTCTCTTATTCCCCATGAATCCCATCGAAATCCGGCAACTTACCCGGCGCTATGGGCGCCTCGAAGCCGTGCATGAACTGTCGCTCGACGTGCCGGCCGGCAGCGTCTGCGCCCTGCTCGGCCCCAACGGCGCCGGCAAGACGACCACGCTCAAAGTGCTGCTCAATCTGCTCCCACCGACCCGGGGCGAGGCGCGGGTGTTAGGGGTTGATTCGCGCCGGCTATCGCCGCGCGAGCTGCAGCAGATCGGTTACGTGTCGGAGAGCCAGCAGCAACCCGACTGGATGACGGTGCGGCAATTTCTCGACTACTGCCGGCCGTTTTACCCGACATGGGATCAGTCACTGGAGAAGACGCTGCTGGCGCGCTTCGAGCTGCCGCCGGAGCGCAAGTTGAAACACCTCTCGCGCGGCATGCGGGTGAAGGCGATTCTGCTTTCGGTGCTGGCCTTCCGGCCGAAGGTGCTGGTGCTCGACGAGCCGTTCAGCGGGCTCGATCCGGTGGTGCGCGAAGATGTGACGAGCGGTCTGCTCGAGACGGCGCAAGCCGGCGACTGGACCGTGTTGCTCGCGTCGCACGACATCGAGGAGGTGGAACGTCTGGCCGACCGGGTGGCGTTGCTCGAAACGGGCCGGGTGTGGCTCGACGAGACCGTGGAGTCGCTGTTGCAGCGCTTCCGACGCGTCGAGGTGGATTTGCAGGAAGGGCCGGCGCAGACGGATGCGCTGCCGGAGACGTGGCTCAAATTCGAGCGCGCGGGCAACCGGGTGACGTTTGTCGATTCGCGCTACAGCCGTGAGGTGACCGAGCCGGCATGCCGGGCGCGTTTCCCGGAGGCGGCGGTGACGGCGCGGCCGATGACACTGCGCGAAATCTACATCGCCCTCGCGCGCAGCGGGCGGAAAAGCGGGGAGGCGGCGGCATGAAACTGACGTGGCATATCTTTCTGAAAGACCTGCGCCAGGTACGTGGGCTGGTGGCGTTGTGGGTGGCGTTGATCACTGCGGGTTTTGTGATCCTCGCCCTCGTATCGTCGATGGCTTGGCCGTTTTCGGCCCCCCGTTTCAATGCGTTGATCATTGTGCTTTTATATATCCAGGCGCTTGTCGGAATCTTGCTCACGGCGGCAATTATCCACGGAGACGCGCTGGCAGGTACGCGTTCTTTTTGGATCACCCGGCCAATTTCGGGAGGACGACTGCTAGGGTCAAAATTGCTAGGACTTACGGGAATAATCTACTTGGTGCCCATGTTGGCGGGGCTGCCGTGGTGGCTGGCGTTCGGATTTGGGCCGGAGGGCGTGATGCAAGCGATACGGCAGACCCTTGAACTCTCCCTGGTAGCAACTCTGTTCGCCTTGCCTCTAGCGGTACTGACGGAGGATGCCGATCGCTTCGTCCGTTGGGCCCTGACTGTTGTAATCGGGTTGATCGTATTGATAATCGTGCTGAATGCCAAAGGCAGCTACAGGACCGTCGACAGCGTCTCGGCGGGACTGAGACGAACGCGAATTTTGCTGCTGGAATGGGGGTTGTTCGCAGCGACAGCGGGGGTGGTGCTCCAGCAATTTTATACTCGCCGGACCGGACGCTCATCAGCATGGGCGGTCGCAAGCGCCGGAGTCATCCTGGTTGCCTATATTTGGTGGCCCTACGATTTGAGCAGTTGGTGGCCGACGAAAGAGCTGCCACACCGGATCGCAGTCGAGGCTGAGGCGATCGATATCCACTGGCGTCAGGGGAGGTGGCAGCCCGCGGTGGGCGTAATCCTGCGCGGGCAGGCCGCCGATGAATTCGTGCTGGTCGGCGATTTGCGGGGCGTACCGGCGGGCTGTGGTGTCGTGGTGGAACGGGTGACCTTGACTACATCCGACGGCCGCGAGTTGCCGACCACTACGATGCCGGCGCGAACTGCCTGGCTTTATCCGGACGGACACCGGGAGGATTTGACCGAGTATTATGGGATCTTCGGCCGTAGGTTTTGGCTGAAGAGGTCCATTGGCGTCGGGTTGGGTCTGATCGCGGTCGAGGGTCCGGCCCCAGCCCTGGAAATCGTTCTAAGGTTGACGGGTGGGGCGAAGAAACCGGTTGGAGTGC
>DATJPQ010000324.1:0-6319 GCA_035506315.1 Opitutaceae bacterium | reverse complement strand
GGTTTCGGCAACGACAAGGAGCGGGGCTGGGGCGAACGCCAGAGCGTGGCGCGCGACTACATTTATCAAACCCGGGTGCAATTGGGGCAGACACGGATCGGCCCCGATCTGACAAATTTCGGCGAACGGGCGGCCAGGGCGGGCACCGATCAAGGCAGGCTCTTCCTCAGCCTTTACGCCGGTCAAGGCAGCATGCCGGCGTATCCATTCCTCTTCGAGGCACGCCGGGTCGTCGGACAGCCCGCGATGCAGGCGCTGCCCGTCAAGAGCCCGCCCGGATATGAGGTTGTGCCTACGCGCCGCGCCGAAGCGTTGACGGCCTATCTGCTCAGCCTGAAAGCCGATTTCACCTATCCCGAGGCGCAGCCGCTCGCGCCCGCAACGGAGGCGAAGAAGTAGGCATGAAAACCCCTCCCGCCCACGATCCCCGACGCGAGCCAGCGGCCCTGTCCGACGACGCCCTGCTCGCGGCACACACCCAGCCCGTCGCGGAAAAGACGAAAGCAGAGGATAGTGCGCGTTTCCGCATTTTGCCCCTGGTGCTGGTGTTCGTATTCAGCGGTCTGGTGCTAGCCAGCGCCACCTATCTGAACCGCTATTCCGGCCGTTTCAGCGCGAGCATCTACGACGAAAATGGCAAACCGGGCGGCTCCACCGCTTCGGCACCCAAAGCGCTCGATCCGGTGGCGCTGGGCAAACGGCAATTCCAGGCGGCCTGCATCACCTGTCATCAGGCGAATGGACTGGGGATACCCGGCGCGTTCCCGCCGCTCGCCGGCTCCGAATGGGCCAATGGCAATGAAGAACGCGTGATCCGCATCGTGCTGCACGGCCTGAGCGGCGAGGTGAAAGTGGGCCCGGCGACGTTCAACGGCGTCATGCCTTCATTTGGCAAGGTGCCCGGTGGCGGCTTCAACTGGCGCGACGACCAGATTGCCGAGGTTTTGACTTACATCCGGCAGGAGTGGGGCAATAAAGCCGGCTCGGTCACGCCGGAGCAGGTGACGGCCATCCGCACGCAGGAGGCCGCCCGGGCCAAGCCGTGGACGGCCGCGGAGCTGATGGCGATCGGCCACTGAGTATTCCCGTAGCCGCGAGCGTGAGCGAGTGGACCTCCGGGCTGGACCTCGTGTCCAAGCCGTTCCGTCTTCCCGGCCCGGACGCAAGGTCCGGCCCTACGTCGGCAACCCAAGGGCGCCGGCTCAACGCGATGGCGTGGTGGGTCGCGGTTGAAGCATTTGCAGCCAGTATCCGCCGTTGGCCTTGTAGGCTTCGAAGCCGCGCGCGCCGAGGGTCTGCGTAAGCTTGGCCGTCGCTTCCTGATTAAGAACGACGAGCTGCGCGGCGCGTTGATCGGGCGTGACGTCGCGCATGGTCTGGGCCGAGGTCGCACGTTGCATGATGTCCTTCTGGAGTGCGACCACCTGGGTGGAGGTTTCCGGCGGCAGGTCGAGGCGGGCCACCAGACGGTTGATCTGTTGATAGGCGGGATCGACCGCCTGCTGAAACGCCGTGAAGCGGTCCGGGGCGAGCACGGCCTGGAATTGAGGCAGGAGCTGTTTCTGCGCCTCCACGTACTGACGCCGCTGCTCCATCGTCATGGTCATGGTGCTGCCGAACTGATCGTCGAGTGCCTGCTGAATTTTGAAAATGGCGCGGAACTCGTCCTCCGTCGGCTTGAAGAGGGTGAGCTGGGTGCGGAGCTGGCTGGCGGTGGAGCTGTTGCGCAGGTTGTACTCCTCGAGTTCCTGGGGGGTGAGCAGCGCGGCGAGGTCGACGCGTTGCTCCTTGTCCAGCAGAGCCAGCTTGGCCCGATCTTCGGGCAGCATCACGCCGTTGATCGTGGAATAGATTTGCGAGCGCATCTCGCCGTAGTCGGAAAGAATACTTTGGAGCTGGTCCATTTTCTCGGACGGGAGATTGCCGAAGCGGCCGGCCATGGCGGCATGCATCAGGTCGTTGGCGGGAGAGGCATCGGGGCCCAGCAATTGTTTCACCAGGTCGGACTGTTCGCGACTCAGCGCCCGGAGGGCGGCGGTGACTTTGGGATCGGACGAAACGAAACCCTGGCTTTTCCAAAAGGGCGTCTCGCCTTGCTGCGCGATCAGCTCCTTGCGGCGGGCCGCGAACCGCTCGCCGATTTCAGCGGCAACAATCGAGCGGATCACCTCGGGCGGGAAGCCCGCGGCGCGCAGATGGGCGATCAACATCGGCAGGTCATCGCTGGTCCGGAGGAGGCTCCATATCTGAGCCGTGGCGGCGGTGGTGGACGCTTTGGCAGCCGACGAAGCTGCGTTGGTCGAATCGGAGCCCGGCGCCAGGTGCAAGGTGGCAGCCGCTTCAACGCCAAGATGGGTCAAGGCCTGGAACCGGCCGACGAGCGCGGCAACCAGCGCACCGTTGACCGCGAGGGAAGCAAGGAGAAGCACGAGGCGAAATTTCATGGGAAGAATGGACGGAGGCGGCAATTGCGGTCAGGGCGATTTGCGGATGGTCGGCGCCGGTCGCGGCTGGAGGCTTTGCAGCCAATAGCCGCCGTAATCCTTGTAGGCCTCGTAGCCGTTCGGACCGAGGGCGGCCGTCAATTGCGTCCGCGCCTGCTGGGCGAGTACGGCGATCTGGGCATTGCGTTCATCGGAAGTCAGGGTGCGATCCTGGCGCAGGGCCGTCGCCTGTTTCTGGATATTCTGCTGCACGTTCACGACTTCGACGGAAATAGAGGCGGGGAGCTCGAGCCGGGCGACCAGACGGTTGATCTGTTGGTATTTCGGGTCGGTCGCCAGCTGGTAGTCGGCATAGCGGTCCGGTCCGAGCAGGGCTTCGATTTGCGGCTGGAGTTGTTTTTCCGCGGCCTGGCGGGGGGCCATTTGCTCCGGTGTGGATGGACCCATGGGCCGCGGGTATTGCTCATCGAGGGCGCTTTGGAATTTGAAGAGCGCCCGAAACTCCGCCTCGGTGGGATTGAACGTGGCGAGGGTGGAGCGCATTTGATAGGCGGTGTTACTGGAGCGCAGGTTGTACTCTTCCAGCTCTTGCGGCGTGAGAACCTTGGCGAAATCGACCAGCTTCTCCTTGTCGAGGAGCGCCAGCTTCGCGTTGTCTTCCGGCAGCATCAAACCGCGCGCGTCATTTCGCACCTGCATCGCGAGTTCGCTGTAATCGGCCTCGATGGCCTGGAGCTGCTCGATCTTGGCTTTCGGCAAATCGCCGTAGCGGCGCTTCTGATAAGCACTCGCGAGATTGTCGGCGTTCGGATCTTCGCCAACCAGCGACTTCAGCGTGTCGGTGTACGCTTTGTTCGCGGCGCGCATCGCGGTCATGATCTTGGGGTCGAAGCTCCCGTTGCTTGAATCTTTCCAGAACGGGCGATCGAACATCTGCTTCAGCAGTTCAGCGTAACGCTTCGCGAATTCCTGTCCCAGTTGGTCGGACACGATCCGGCGGATGACATAGGACGGAAATCCCGCGGCGCGCAGACGCGCCACCAGCGTAGCCAGATCGCTGTTTTGCAAGGTCGACCAGGTCGTGGCTGGCAGATCAACCGTGCCGGTGGTGTCGGCGGCATTCGTGGAATCGGACGTTTTGACCGCGGACGAGCCGCTGGCCGCCGCCGCCTGGGTGACAACGGCATTCTTGGCCATGGCGCCTGGGGCGGAGGATGACTTGAAAGCGAAAGTGGCGAACAACGCGGCGTTGGCTGCGAGCGAGGCGGAAAGCAGGAGCGCGGAGATTTTCATGGAGCGGAGCAAGAATACCATCGATCGAAATTAATCAGACTGTTATTCGTTCTAAGTGTTTCGTTAATAATTGCTAGCAGATAATTAAGCAGCCGAGGCGACTCGCTGAACGAGAGGTGGTGCCTGCTGCACCACGTGAAATGAGGCCGTGTGGGCCAGAGTCACCCATCTGTAGGGCGCAAATGCGTTTTGTTGCCTGTATGGCAGCAGTCGACCGGATATTATGGGAACCTAGCCGTGTACTGAAGCGGCTGTTTTATGGGTAGAAGCGCCGCAGCTTAAATCCGTTTGGCGTGTAAACCCGATCAGTTCTATTTCGGTTATGATTTATATGGCAACATCTTAGGTCGTTAGGCCGACAGTGGGTTGACGTCTGGGCTGCCGTTTGCATCGTCCCCCGGGTTGTTTGCAGCTTAAGTCGCATCTCCTTCCTGGGGTGCGACGCGGAGGACCCAACTTCCCCGGACGGCTGGGGATGGGGCGAAAGAAGCCGGGCAACCGGTTCCAAGGTCACTTCCATGACCGAGCCCGTCAGCTAACTTCGCCGGCGTTTGGAAGGGCGATTCAAGGATCTCGAGCTCGGAGCGCGATCTACCAGGGTCTCCCCAAGAGCAACTTGCCGTTGCCGGTCTCCCGGCGAAGGCGCAACTTATTCCTACGAGACCTTCATGAGCATCAAGCATCTGGTTTTGGGCAAACCGCGGGACGTACACGACCCGCGGCTTTTCCACAAAATATCTCTGATCGCGTTTTTGGCGTGGGTCGGACTCGGGGCGGACGGGCTGAGCTCGTCGGCCTACGGCCCGGACGAGGCGTTTCGCGCCATCACGGCGCATCCGGAAATTGCCATCTTTCTGGCGCTGGCGACGGCGGGCACGGTGTTCGTGATTTCGCTGGCGTACAGCAAACTGATCGAACACTTCCCGGCGGGCGGCGGTGGCTACGTGGTGGCGACCAAGCTGCTCGGACCGTCGTTTGGCGTGGTCTCGGGGTGCGCTTTGCTGGTGGACTACGTGTTGACCATCACCGTCTCGATGGCGGCGGCGGTGGACCAGATCTTCAGTTTTATTCCCCTGGCCTACGCCGGATGGAAGCTGCCGATCGAGTGCCTCCTGATTGTCGTGCTTATTATTCTCAACCTGCGCGGCGTAAAGGAGTCGGTGGCGGTTGTTGTGCCGATCTTCCTGGCCTTTGTCCTCACCCACGCGGTGGTGCTGATCGGTACGGTGGCGATCTATGGTCGCCATGTGCCGGAAACCGCCGCACGACTCGCGCATGGCCTGCAGCAGGACTATCATCAACTTGGTTTGTGGGCGTTGTTTCTGCTGTTCATGAACGCCTACTCCCGTGGCGCCGGCACCTATACCGGTATCGAGGCGGTTTCCAACGGCGTGCCGATCATGCGCGAGCCCAAGGTGCCGACCGCCAAACGCACGATGGCCTACATGGCCAGTTCGCTCGCCATCACCGCCGGTGGTATCCTGGTTTGTTATTTGTTGGCGGGGGTCACGGTGGAGCCGGGCAAGACGCTCAATGCCGTGCTCGTGGAGCGTCTTGGCTTCGGCCAGTGGTTTGTCGTGCTGACGCTCATTGCCGAGGGCGGTCTGCTCGTCGTCGCGGCGCAAACCGGTTTTCTCGATGGGCCGCGCGTCATGTCCAACATGGCGCTCGACGGCTGGCTGCCGAACCGCTTCAGCGCGTTTTCCGAGCGGCTTACCATGCACTATGGCGTGTTGCTGATCGGCGGCGCCGCCATTGCGAGTCTCTTCTACACCCATGGCGACGTGACCACGCTGGTGACGATGTATTCGATCAACGTGTTCGTCACCTTCTCGCTGTCCCAGCTCGGCATGTGCCGGTTCTGGTGGCAGGAACGCCGTACGCGGCCGGCGTGGAAACGTTCGATCCTGGTCCATCTGTTGGCGCTCGCCGTGTGTACGTTCATCCTTGCGATGGTCGTGGCGGAGAAATTTGTGGAGGGCGGGTGGATGACGTTGCTGGTCACGTCCGCGCTGGTCGCTCTTTGCTTCCTGATTCGGAAGCACTATCTCGGCGTCCGGGCGCGGCTCACGGACCTCTCGCGCATCCTGAGCGATTTGCCCATACCGCCCCACGCGGAAGAGGCTCCGTTGGAAATGTCGCCGAAGAAACAGACCGCTGTTCTCCTGGTGTCGGCCTACAGCGGCCTGGGGGTGCATTCGTTGCTGGCCGTGCTGAAGACTTTCCCCGGTCAGTATAAACAGATCATCTTTGCGTCGGTCGGCGTGGTCGATTCGGGCAATTTCAAGGGCGAAGCCGAGATCGAGCACATGGAGAAACAAGTGCAGGCCGACCTCGACAAGTATGTCGATCTCGCCCGACGGATGGGGTTGCCTGCGACCCAAAGGCACACGATCGGGACCGATCCGGTCGAGGCCGCCGAGAAGGTCTGCGCGGAGATTGCCGTGGAATTTCCGCACTGCGTGTTCTTCGGCGGCAAGCTGGTCTTCCAGCGGGAGACCTGGTATTCGCGCGTGCTGCACAACGAAACCGCCACCGCGATCCAGCGCCGCCTGCAATGGCAGGGCCTGGCCATGGTGGTG
>DATJPQ010000323.1:0-3082 GCA_035506315.1 Opitutaceae bacterium | reverse complement strand
TTTCAAGCACGCCGCCGAACACGCTACGAGCCCACCAAAAAATTCACCGCCCTAGTGGTGGATGCAAAGATGCGATGTGGGATCTTGCAGTTGCTCCCATGGCGTTGCTCAAAAGAGTAATTGAGGCTAAGTGGTCCCGGTGATGCGGTCCATGTGTGGACGGCCCCGCTGGTGCAAGAGGATTTTCGATGACGCCGCGCGGTCGGGTGCAGCCATGTGTCCGGCCTCACATGAGGGCGTCTTCTTCAAGCCATTTTTTCATCGCGGACTCCTTCACCCGCGAGCGCGGGAGTGACGTGGCGCGGTTCAGCCTTCGCCCAAGGTGGAGCTCTCGTTACAGCAGGCGCTTACCTGCAAACCTCACATCCGGCGGGAGGTATCCCCACCACGGTCCCGCATTCGGGACGGGAGAGCTCCAGGAGGGCGGCACCACTCTGTAAGAACGGCGCTTTCGCGCCAGGCCGGACAACGGCGACGCCCCCTTGGATCCGTGTGCCAGCGCCGCGTGGCAGCCCTGGCTCAACCAGCGAAGTGGATCATCACGCAGGTTTCATGACCGCGCCCTCTGGCACTACGGTAAGCGCGACTTTATCCCCGTCTTGCGGAGGCTGAGCCGGGCCGGACGATATCGCCATGTTCCGTCGGGGCGGGGGTCGTTGGTTTGCCAAGTGATTTGCCAATTAATGGGCACAGTTTCCGTCGCGTAGAGGTGCTGACCGGCGCCGAGCGTCGTCGGCGCTGGAGCGCGTCGGAGAAGGCGGCGATTGTCGCGGAAAGCCTGGCGCCGGGGGCGGTGTCGAGTGCGATCGCGCTGCGCCACGGATTGCATCGCAATCAGCTCTACGCGTGGCGGCGGGAGTTGCGCTCGGCTGTGGTCGCCGACGCCGGTGTGCCGGTGCCGGAGTTTGTGCCGATCGTCGCGCAGGAGCGTGTCGCCGTCGGCAGTGCGGCGATTGAGATCGAGATTGGCGGCATGGTGCTGCGCGCCGGCCCTGGCGTTGATCTCGGTTTCCTGGTCGAGATCATCCGCGTGTTGAAGGCGACGGCATGATCTCGACCTTGGCAGGGAGCCTGCCGGCAGGCGTGCGGGTGCTGGTCGCTACGCGTCCGGTCGACTTTCGCCGCGGCGCCGACGGGCTGGCGGCGACGGTGCAGGCGATTCTGCGGCAGAACCCATTCAGCGGCACGGTGTTCGTGTTCCGCTCGAAGCGTGCCGACCGAGTGAAGCTGCTCGTCTATGACGGCACCGGCCTGGTGCTGGTCTGGAAGCGGCTGGAAGGTACCCGGTTCAAATGGCCGCCGGTGAGCGACGGGGTGATGCGCTTGTCGGGGGCGCAGCTTGCCGCCCTGTTCGACGGTCTCGACTGGCGACGGATGCACGCGCTGCGGATCGCTCGGCCGAAGGTGGCAGGGTAATCCCGCCGGCGCGCGGCAGGTCTGCGACGGATTGACTCGGCTGCGCCGTGGCGGACGCCAAGTCGCTGATTATGTGATCCAATTGCGCCATGCACACGGCCGCCGAGACACTCCCCGACGATGTCGCGGCGCTGCGTATCATGCTCCTGGCAGCATGGGCCGAACGCGATGCCGGGCGCGCCGAGAATGCCCGGCTTGCCGCCCAGAACGACCGGCTGCGCCACCTGATCGGCCAGCTTCAGCGCATGCAGTTTGGCCGGCGCTCGGAAAAGCTCGACCCCGACCAGTTCAACCTCGCGCTGGAGGACCTCGAACAGGCCGTCGCCGAAACCCAGGCCGAGCAGGAAAAAGCCGATCCGGCGCTCAAGCGCGCCCGCGCCGAGAAGCGCCGCGCGGTTCGCGGCTCGCTACCCGAGCATCTGCCGCGGGTTGAGGTCGTTATCGAGCCCGAGGACACCGCGTGCCCCTGTTGCGGCGGCGCGATGCGGGTGATTGGCGAAGATCGCTCGCAGCGGCTCGACATGATCCCGGCGCAGTACCAGGTGGTCGTCACCCGCCGCCCGAAATACGCCTGTCGCCAATGCCAGGATGGAGTGGTGCAGGCCCCGGCGCCGGCCCGGCTGATCGAAGGCGGGTTGCCGACCGAGCGGCTGGTCGCCCATGTGCTGGTCACCAAGTACGCCGACCACGCGCCGCTGTATCGCCAGTGCCAGATCATGGCGCGCCAGGGCATCGCGATCGACCGCTCGGTGCTGGCATTCTGGGTCGGCTATGCGGCGGCCGAGGTCAAGCCGTTGTGGCGGCTGATGCGCGAGGAGTTGCTGCGCTCGACCAAGCTGTTCGCCGACGAGACGACGGCGCCGGTGCTCGATCCCGGCCGCGGCCGCACCAAGAAAGGGTACTTCTGGGCACTTGCCCGGGATGAACGGCCGTGGCGCGGCGGCGCGCCGCCAGCGGTCGTCTACAGCTACGCGCCGGGGCGCAGCGGCGAGGTCGCGGCGGCATTGCTCAAGGGCTATACGGGCGTGCTGCAAACCGACGCCTACACCGTCTACGGCCAGCTTGCCGATCCCAAGCGGGGCGGCTCGCTGAGACAGGCGTTCTGTTGGGCCCATTGGCGGCGGCAGTGGTTCGACCTCGCCAAATCGCCGCCGGCACCGATCGCCGCCGAGGCCTTGCAGCGGATCGCCGCGCTCTACCGGATCGAAGCCGAAATCCGCGGCTCCAGCGCCGAGGAACGCCACACGGCTCGGCAGGAGCGAAGCAGGCCGCTCATCGCGGCGATGAAAGCCTGGCTCGAGAAAACGCTGGTACAGGTGTCCGGCGGCTCGACCCTCGCCCAGGTCATCCGTTACGGCCTCAGCCGCTGGGACGGGTTTACCCTGTTCCTCGACGACGGCCGTGTCGAGATCGACTCCAACACCGTCGAGCGCAGCATGCGCCCGATTGTTCTCACCAGAAAAAATGCGCTGTTCGCCGGCAGTGACGAGGGGGCGGAAAACTGGGCGGTGCTCGCGTCGCTGATCGAGACCTGCAAGCTCCACGGCGTCAATCCCGAAGCCTACTTCACTGATGTCCTGACCCGGCTCGTCAACAACTGGCCCAACAGCCGTCTCGCCGAACTCCTGCCCTGGGCTTGGACGCCAAACGCGGCCTGATCACGTCA
>DATJPQ010000322.1:0-2893 GCA_035506315.1 Opitutaceae bacterium | reverse complement strand
GACGAAGATTTGTCGAACGTCAAACCCGACGTTCGCCTGCGCGATCAGCTCCAGCTCGATAGCATGGACTTCCTCGACATCGTCATGGAGCTCCGCAAGCGCTACGGCATTGAAGTGCCCGAAAAGGATTACCTGCAACTGGCCAATCTCGACAGCTGTGCAGCGTACCTGCTGCCGAAATTCGCGGCGCTGGGGAAATAGCCGGTCGGCCCGGCCGGCTGGTGCGCTGTAGCGGCGGTCTATGACCGCCGACAAATTTACACCTGATTCGGCGGTCATAGACCGCCGCTACAGAATACCGGCCGAGAAAACCCAACATGGGTCGGCCGTTTTTCCCTTTGCGCTTTTCGCGCGTTTTTGTGGCCATCCTGCGGAGCGATGAACACACGCAGCCATTACGATATCGCCATCATCGGCGCCGGCATGTCGGGCCTCGCCGCCGGCATCCGGCTGGCGCATTTCGGCCGGCGCGTGTGCATCTTCGAACGCCACAACGCGCCGGGTGGGCTCAACAGCTTCTACAGCATCGCCGGCCGGAAATATGACGTCGGCCTCCACGCCGTCACCAACTTCGTGCGGCCCGGCGTCAAGGGCACGCCGCTCGGGAAGATCCTGCGGCAGCTCCGCATCGACCGCGCCGAGTTCGCCCTGTGCGAGCAGAAGCAATCGCGCATCGCCTTCGGCCCGTCCGGCGGGACGTCGCTGCGCTTCACCAACGATTTTGCGGTGTTGGAGGGCGAAGTGGCGGCGAAATTCCCGGCGCAGATCGACGGCTTCCGGCAGCTGGTGGCGGCGATCCGGGCCTATGACGACGTATCGCTGGACGTCGGGCCGGTCTCGGCCCGCGTGATCGTCGGCCGCCATCTCACCGATCCGCTGCTGATCGATCTGCTCTTCTGCCCACTGATGTACTATGGCAGCGCCAGCGAGCACGACATGGAGTTCGGGCAGTTTGCGATCATGTTCAAGGCACTCTTCCTCGAGGGCTTGGCCCGGCCCTTCGCGGGCGTGCGGGCGATCCTCCGTGTGCTGCTGGAGAAATACCGCCAAGCGGGGGGCGAGCGCCGGATGCGATGCGGGGTGCGGCAAATCGTCGCCCGCGCCGGCCGGGCCGCCGCGCTCGTGCTCGACAACGGCGAGGAGATCACCGCCGACCACGTGTTCTCCTCCATCGGTTCCGCCGAGACGGAGAACCTGCTCGTCGCCAGTGCTCAACCCTCAACGCTCAACTCTCAACCTCCGCCCGTCGACTCGCCGCGCTTGGTGTTCGCCTCTCAACCTCCGAGCTCAGGCTTTCCGCTTTCCGCTCTCCGCTCTCCGCTTTCTCCCCGCCGCCTCTCCTTTGTCGAGACCATCACCGTTCTCGACCGGCCGCCCGCGGCGCTCGGATGGGGCGACGACACGATTGTCTTTTTCAACGACTCCGACCGTTTCGATTATGCGCGTCCGGCAGAGCAGGTCGATCTGCGCAGCGGCGTGATCTGCCTGCCGAACAATTTCGACTACGGCGCGGACCGACAGCTCTCCGAGGGCTTCCTCCGTTGCACCTGCCTCGCCAACTACGACCGCTGGGCGCATCTTCCCGACGAAACGTATCGCGCCGACAAACAGCGCTGGTTTGCGGCGATTCAGCAGAGCGCCCGGCGTTTCCTTCCGCCCTTGGTGGATCCGAGTAGCAGCCGACGTAAGGAGGCTGTCAGCCTCGTGACCTCGGCTGCTACGGCGAACCCGGCAAATTCAGCGCCCGATATCCTGGCCCGGGCCACGGTGGCGACCGACATGTTCACGCCGCGCACGATTGAGCATTTCACCGGGCACCTCGACGGCGCGGTGTACGGCGCGCCGGTAAAAAACCGCGATGGTCGCACCGCTCTCGGCAACCTCTACCTGTGTGGCACCGACCAGGGATTTCTCGGCATCATCGGCGCCATGCTCAGCGGCATCTCGATGGCGAACTACCACGTGCTGCAGAAAAACGGATAGGTCGTCAGTTGGTCACGAGGGAGCCGAGGATCCGGAGGTCCGTGGCCTCGAGCAGGGCGATGCCGGAGCCACCATTGCCGGATACCACCAGAGTAAAGATGCCAGGTGGCAACACCACGAGGAGTGCGGACTATCACGCGCGGAGTTCTCCGGCTCAATGTGTTTCTCAGTGACTAAATTGCGCTCAAGGTTACGGGTGGGCGCAAATGGGTATCACGATTTGCGGAAGGTAGTATTCTCGCTTCCTTTGCCGGCAGTGCGGCGCTCCTTTGCCATTTATAGCCTGATCTTCGCCTGGATTTGCGCCAATGGCGCGGTCTGGGATGCTGTGCAGTTTTTTGCCTGGGCGCGGATGTTCGCGGGCTATTCGCATACGCTACCGATCCGTGCGGCATTGCGTGAGACCTTCGATCCGGGCAAGCCGTGCGAGATTTGCATGGCGGTAGCCAGGGCGAAAGAAGCGGAGCGAAAGCAAGCGCCGCGTCCACTCGAGCGCTCTGCGGTGAAATTCGTGCTCGCGTGCGAAACCCAGGAGAAAATCCAGATCGTACCGTTGCCTCGCGCGTGGCCCGCCGTTCCGGACCGCACCGGTGCGATTCGGAGGGAGCCCGTGCCCGTGCCACCGCCGCGCAGAACGGTGGCCTGAGACGATCGCGCTGGTTTGGTTGCTGGTGCCGGTGCATGCCACCGTGCGCAGCTAACCACATCTCATAAGGCACCCGCGGGCTTCGCATGTTCGGTGATGCCTGTTGTTGTGCCACGGCGTGACCTGGTCCCGTCGGCCTTTCCATTGTTCGCCCAGGCTTCCGCGCAGACATCGTGAACCCTGCGTCGGAGTGCCGGCTGGCCGCCCATCAACGGCCTGCCGCTTGGTTCATTCTATTCCCATCTGAACTTTTTCATGAAACCC
>DATJPQ010000321.1:0-9486 GCA_035506315.1 Opitutaceae bacterium | reverse complement strand
CACAATCTAGCAGTGTGAACAAAGCCGTCTCACCAATGATACCGCTCAGCGAGTAGCGCGGTGCTTCAGACCGCGTTCCGAGGACCTGCGCACGGGCTTAAGCACCGTGCCACCACGGACGCCCGACGTAGTGTGATAAAGGCAGGTCGCTGGCATGACTCCTTCGCCGCATGCCCGTAAGTTCAACTTGGAGCTCGGACGTATCGCCGCAGGCTTGCCCGCCGGAGGTGTGGCGATCGTCCGCCTTTGATCCGACCGGAGAAGGCGGACGAGGCTGCGCCTACGTCCGCGCTCCCAGGGCAGGCAGGTCAGCTCGTGGGGGTCGCGGAGGCTATGGCGTGGCGGGGGCGGCCGGGGCGCTGTCGCCGGCGGCTTCCTGCTCTTCCTCGGTCTCGACGATGCGGGCGATGCTCAGGAGCTTGTCGCCGGCTTCGAGTTCGACGAGTTTCACGCCCTTCGCGCCGCGGCCGGTCTCGCGGATTTCCTTCACCCGCGTGCGGACGCTCTGGCCTTTGGCGGTGAGCAGCATCACCTCGTCCTCGTCGCGCACGCTGAGCGCGCCGGCGACGCTGACCGAGCCATCGTCGGGCAGATCGATCGCGATGACCCCCGTGCCGCCGCGGCTGATGAGGCGGTAATCCTCGAACGGCGTGCGTTTGCCGATGCCGTCCTCGCGCGCCACGAGCAGCCGGGCGGCGGGATCGCAGACGCAGATCGCCTCCACGTAGTCGCCCGCGATCTTGAAGCGCATGCCGGTGACGCCGACGGTATCGCGGCCCTGGTCGCGGAGATCGTCCTCCTTAAAGCGCACGGCCTGGCCCTTGTGGGAGACGAGAATGATCTCGTTTTCGCCGTTGGTGAGCACGCAGCCCACGAGGGTGTCGCCCTCCTCGAGCTTGATGCCGCGCAGGCCGCCCTCGCGGGTGGCGTTGGTGTAGTCGGCGAGATTGGTTTTCTTGGTCACGCCGTTCTTGGTGGCCATGGCGAGGTGGAGTTTGTCGGAAAACTCCTGCACGCAGATCATGGCGGCGATCTTTTCGCCCTCGGCGAGACGGAGGAACGACGACACCGACTTGCCCTTGGAGGCGCGGGCGCCCTCGGGGATGTCGTAGACCTTGTTGGCGAGGCACTGGCCGGTGCTCGTCAGGAACAGGATGTAGTCGTGGGTGCTCGCGGTGAAGAGCGTCTCGACGAAATCCTCCTCGTAGGTATCGGTGCCCATCACGCCCTTGCCGCCGCGCCGCTGGCTGCGGTACTCGGCGACGGGCGTGCGCTTGATGAACCCGAGGTGGGAGACGGTGATGACGCAGCCCTCGTTGGGAATGACGTCCTCCATGCGGAATTCGCCGGCGGCGCCGATGATCTCGGTCTTGCGCGGATCGGCGTACTTGGCGCGCATCTCGAGCAGTTCCTTTTTGATGATCGCGAGCAGTTTCGCCTCGCTCTCCAGAATGCTGCGCAGTTCCTCGATGAGCTTGATGAGTTCGAGGTACTCGGCCTCGATCTTGTCGCGTTCGAGACCGGTGAGCTGGTAGAGGCGGAGCTCGAGGATGGCTGTGGCCTGGCGGTCGGAGAGCGGGTACTTGGCCATCAACTTGGCCTTGGCGTCGTCGCGGTTCGCGGCGCTGCGGATGATGCGGACGAAATCGTCGAGGTTATCGAGCGCGATCTTGTAGCCCTCGAGGATGTGGGCGCGGTCCTCGGCCTGACGGAGGCGGAACTGGGTGCGGCGCGTGACGACATCGCGGCGGTGCTCGATATAGCAGTCGATGAGCTCCTTGATGTTCATCTGCTTCGGCCGCTTCCGGTCGATGGCCAGCAGGATGACGCCGAAGGAGGTTTCGAGCTCGGTCTTCTGGAAGAGCTGGTTGATGACGACCTTCGACTGCTCGCCACGCTTGAGCTCGATGACCACGCGGGTGTTTTCGTCGGACTCGTCGCGCACATCGCGGATGCCGTCGATCTCCTTCTCGGTGACGAGCTCGGCGATGCGGGTGACGAGCTTGGCGCGGTTCACGTAATACGGAATTTCCGTGATCACGATCTGCTCCATGCCGTTCTTGAGCTCCTCGGTATGGGCCTTGCCGCGGGTGCGGACGATGCCCTTGCCGGTGCGCAAGTAGCTCTCGATGCCCTCGCGGCCGGCGATGACGCCACCCGTCGGAAAATCGGGACCGCGCACGATCTGGCACAGCTCGTCGAGGGAGATGGAAGGCTTGTCGATGATCGCGCAGGCGGCGTCGATGATCTCGCCGAGGTTGTGCGGCGGAATGTTGGTGGCCATGCCCACGGCGATGCCGGTGGAGCCGTTCATCAACAGATTCGGCAGGGCGGAGGGCAGGACGGTGGGCTCGGTGGTCGACTCCTTGTAGTTGGGGGCAAAATCGACGGTCTCCTCCTCGATGTCCTTGAGCAGATCCTCGGCCACGCCGTTGAGACGGCACTCCGTGTAGCGGTAGGCGGCGGGCGGATCGCCGTCGACCGAGCCGAAGTTGCCCTGCGGGTCGATGAGCGAATACCGCATGACCCAGCTTTGGGCCAGGCGCACGAGGGTGTCGTACACCGAGGAATCGCCGTGCGGGTGGTAGTTTTTCAGCACCTCGCCGACGACGCCGGCGCACTTGTCATAGGAACGGTTGTGGAGCAGACCCTCGCGCAGCATCGCGTAGAGGATGCGGCGCTGCACCGGCTTCAGGCCGTCACGGGCGTCGGGCAGGGCGCGCGAGATGATGACCGACATCGAATAATCGATGTAGGCCGTCTGCATGATGTCGGAGATATTGGCCGACGAAAGTTTCTCGTTCGCGGTGTACACGGGCGGAGGTGGGAGTGAAAGTGAAAGGGAAAGTTAAAGGGGTGGGCGGAGGTAGCGGCGACTGGTCGATCGATGTGCCCGCCACCCGCTACTGTGGGTTACACGTCCAGGTACTGCACGTTGAGGGCGTTGTCCTCGATGAACTGGCGGCGGGGCGGGACCTCGTCGCCCATGAGCAGGGTGAAGAGCGCGTCGGCCTTGGCGGCGTCGCTGATGTTGACGCGCAGCAGGCGGCGCTTGTCGGGGTCCATCGTGGTTTCGAAGAGCTGCTTGGGGTTCATTTCGCCGAGGCCCTTGTAGCGCTGGATGGTGAGGCCCTTGCGGCCGAGCCCGCGGATGTGGGTGAGAATCTCCATGGGCCCGTGCAACTCCGTCTTCGTCTCGGTCTTCGCGCCGGGGTTTTCGGTGACGATGTAGCGCGCGTGCTCCGTGGGGCTGAAGTGTTTGATCTCGAGTCCGCCCGCGGCCATGGACTTGAGCAACTTGGTCATCTCGGCCGACTCAAAGATCTCGTGGATGGTGATGCGCTTGGGCGGGGTGAAGGGAGCGGCGGAGTCGGCCTTGGCGTTGTCGGCCTGGTCGGACACGCCGGCGTCGAGGCCGTGGAAAAGCACGAAGGCGGCGCGCGAGTCCTCGTTTTGGAGGAACTCGAACGACTCCTTGTTGCCCTCGCGGATGCGCGCCACGTAGCGCGGCAGGGCATGGGTGGCGAGGTCGTGCCGGTCGAGATATTCCGTGAGCGAGGCGCCGTAGCGCGTGACGCCGAGGCCGAGCTTCTCGAGCGTGGCGAGGGCCTCGACGATCTTGTCGACCTGCGCCGGGGCGACGACGAGTTGATCGCGGATGCGCTTGAGGACAACATCCTCGGAACCGAGCTCCAGGAGGATGCGGTTGAGCTGTTCGTCGTTGTCGACGTATTGCTCGCGTTTCTTGCGTTTGATGCGGTAGAGCGGCGGCTGGGCGATGTAAACGAATCCGCGCTCGATCAGGCCGCGCATCTGGCGGTAGAGGAACGTGAGCAGGAGGGTGCGGATGTGCGAGCCGTCGACGTCCGCGTCCGTCATGATGATGATCTTGTGGTAGCGGGCCTTGTCGGCGTTGAAACCGCCGACGTTTTCGTCGCCCTCGCCGATGCCGGTGCCGAAGGCGGTGATGAGGGTGCGGATTTCCTCGTTGGCGAGCACCTTGTCGAGGCGGGCCTTCTCGACGTTGATGACCTTGCCGCGCAGCGGCAGGATCGCCTGGAAGCGACGGTCGCGGCCCTGCTTGGCGGAGCCGCCGGCGGAGTCGCCCTCCACCAGGTAAACCTCGCACAGCGCGGGGTCGCGTTCGGAGCAATCGGCCAGCTTGCCGGGCAGGCCGCCGCCGGAGAGCGCGCCCTTGCGCACCGTCTCGCGGGCCTTGCGGGCGGCCTCGCGGGCCCGGGCGGCGTTGAGCGTCTTGTCGATGATGCGCTTGGCGATGCCGGTGTTGGCCTCCAGGTAGAAACGCAGCTTTTCGCCGACGATTTTCTGCACGATGCCATCGACCTCGCTGTTGGAAAGTTTGGTCTTGGTCTGCCCCTCGAAACGCGGCTCGGGCACCTTGACCGAGATGACGGCAGTAAGACCCTCGCGTACGTCGTCACCGGTGAGCGCGGGATCCTTGTCCTTGATGAGGTTGTTGGCCTTGGCGAAATTGTTGATCACGCGGGTCAGCGCGGTGCGGAAACCGCTCAGGTGCGTGCCACCCTCGATGTTGTAGATGGAGTTGGCGTAGGCGAAAACCTGCTCGTTGTAGGTGTCGTTGTACTGGAGCGATACGTCGACGACGGTGCCGGCCTTGGTCGAATCCGCCTCGTCCAACACGGTGTCGGTAAAGGTGATCGGCTTGTCGTGAACGACGTTCTTGTTCTGGTTCAGGAAGCGCACGAACTCGGTGATGCCGTCCTTGAAGTAAAATGAATCGTTTTTCTGCGAACGCTCGTCCGTCAGGGCGATGCGCACGCCGGGGTTGAGGAAGGCGAGTTCGCGCAGGCGTTTCGTCAGGATGTCGTACTGGAATTCGCGCACGGCCTGAAAGATCTCGGGGTCGGGCTTGAAGGTGATCTTGGTGCCGGTCTTCTTGGTATCGCCGATCACGGCCATCTTCTGCGTGGTTTTGCCCTGCGCAAAACGCATCTGGTAGACCTTGCCGTTGCGACGGACCTCGGCGACGAACCACTCGGAAACGGCGTTCACGCACTTGGCGCCGACGCCGTGTAGGCCGCCTGACACCTGGTAGGCGCCCTTGCCGAATTTGCCGCCGGCGTGGAGGTTGGTCAATACGAGCTCGAGCGCCGGAATCTTGTAGATTGGGTGGAGATCGACCGGGATGCCGCGCCCGTCGTCCTCGACCGAGCAGGAGCCGTCGAGGTGCACGGTCACGCGGACCTCATGCGCGAAGCCGGCCAGCGCCTCGTCGATGCAGTTGTCCACGATCTCGAAGACGCAATGGTGCAGGCCGCGCTCGTGCGTATCGCCGATGTACATGTCGGGGCGTTTGCGAACGCCCTCGAGTCCCTCGAGCTTTTGGATTTTTGAGGCGTCGTAAACTTCGGCGCCGGCCTTGTTTTTGGAGAGGTTTTGGGAGTCGGTAGTATCGGGCATGTAGGCGGGAAAACGCGGTGAAATTGGAAAGGGAAATTGCACTGGAAAACGGGTCGGCACGCGAGGGAAAACTTGGCTTTTTTGCACCTAAAACGGATAAAAATAGACCCGGATTTCGCCATTCGGTACCACCGGTGCCGCCCCGTTCCTTCTGCCGGTGTTAATCTATGGTCTTTCGCGATTAAAAGAAGATTGCCGAATGCCTCAGGACTCCTAATCTGTTTCTTCAGTGAAGCTCTCAGTAAAAGTCGATTATGCCTGTCGGGTACTGGCGCAGATTGCGCGGCTGTATGGCACGGCCGAACTGGCCCATGTGGAAACCCTGGCGAAAGCCGAGGCGGTGCCGGCCAATTTCCTGGCGCAGATCCTGTCCGAACTGCGCGATGGCGGCCTTATTACCAGCCGCCGCGGCAAACAGGGAGGGTATGCCCTGGCCAGACCGCCCGAGGAGATTACCCTTTACGACATCGTGACGTTGGTAGAGGGCGAGGTGTTGGAATTGAGCGGGGAGGGCAAGGGGCACTCCGGTCGCCGCGTGCAAAACGTCTGGCGCGAGGTGCGGGTCGCGCTTGAGGACAAGCTTCGCAGCTACACCCTGGCGCAGTTTGCCGCGAAGAGCCTGGAAGAGATGTATTACATCTAGGAGTTTGTCGGGCCAAGCCCGACAAACTCCATGGAGACGCGCCTCCGGGCGCGTCTCGCCGACGGATTTGAGTTGAGGGCGGAGCAGGGAAAGTCAGGACTCGGGAGCGACATGCTGCCTCCCGTCCTTTCCAAACTCCTCATTCTCCAAGGTCGCGACAAACAGCGACGCGACCTCGAAGGGCAATTACAGGCCGTGCCGCATGAGGTGGCGGGCGTGGAGGCGAAAATCGTTGCCGAGAAGACGGCCAGCGATTCCGCCCGGACCGAGCTCATGGAGCTCGAGGCAAAAAAGAAATTGCTCGAAACCGAAATCGGCGAGGCCCAGCAGAAGGCCGGCCGCTACCGCTCCCAACAGCTTGAGGTTCGCAAGAACGACGAGTACCGCGCGCTGGGCGCCGAGATCGAAACCATGCAGGCCGAAATCGGCAAGCTGGAGGAGCAGGAACTCGTCGTCATGTACGCCATCGACGAGGCGAAGAAGAAATTCGCCGCCGCCGAGGCGGAGATGAAGCGCAACATTTCGGGCCACGAGGCCCGCATCCGCCTGCTCCACGAACGCGAGGGGACGCTGCGTACCGAACTGGCCGCCGCCAGGGCCGCTTGCGAGGAGGCGCGGGCGGGGGTGGAAGAGCCGGCGTTGCGACTCTACGACCGCATCTCCGGTTACCATTTCCCCGTTTGCGTGCCGATCCACGATGCCAAATGCGGCGGCTGTCACCTGAAGATTTCCAGCGAGGTGGAATCCGCAGCGCGCGGCAAGGGCGGTGAACTCGCCGTGTGCGACCAGTGCGGCCGTATCGTATGGTGGGAAATGTGATACGGTCGTTTGGGCCGAATCGGTTGTAGAAGCATGCTGGCAGGCGAGTTTGGGCGTTTGGATAGCCTGCCAGCAGGCCCCTACATGGGTAAAGCCGGCCTTGCTTCGGCCGGGGGAAGCCCATAGATCTTCCAATCCTTAGTTCCGGGGCCAGGTCGTCGCTCCGGGTTCTTTGATCCCAAGGCGCGGGTAACGCCGTGCCGGTATTTGAACTTCGGAGAGGAAAGTCCGGACACCACCGGGCAGGATGCCGCGCAAGGCTTACCCCAAGCGCGGGCGTCACGGTTCAAGCCGTGGCGACGGACAGTGTCACAGAAAACAAACCGCTGCGCGGTTTGAGTGAGAGGGAAAAGGGAAAGTGAAAGGTGCAAACCGGACACTTTCACCCTCACTTTCACTCAACACTTGCGGAGCAAGGGTGAAAAGGTGGGGTAAGAGCCCACCGCGCGCGCCGGCAACGGCCGCGGCACGAAAAACCCCATCCGGTGCAAGGCAAAATAGGCGGCTGGGCGGCCCGTCCAATAGCCGCGGGTATGCCGCATCCGTCGACGCTCGGGCGCTTCGGCGTCCGATCTGCGGCGCGACAGGTCCGCAAGGTCATGAGAGACATGACGACCGCCCCGGCGCAAGCCGGGGCACAGAATCCGGCTTACGGCTCCGGAACTAAGGACAATTAGGCCAGCCCGTGGGCTGGCCTTAATCGGAACGATGTGGTTGGAAATGTAGGGCGGGGTCGCCGAATCCCGCCGTTCCTCCGAAAGGCGGCGGCATGTCAAACTGTCGCCCTCGGCGGGGCTCGGTTTAGCGATGACTGTAGGGGCGCAGTCTTGCTGCGCCCGCTCCGGCAAGGCGCGACAAGATCGCGCCCCTGCATTTCACGATCACACCGCCGCTGCGCTTTGCTCCAGCGCGGCTTTGACCCGCGCGGGTGTCATCGGCAACTGCAGCAGCCGGGCACCGGTGGCGTCGTAGATCGCATTGGCGACCAGGGCACCTATCACGACTATCGCCGGCTCACCGCCGCCTTGGGGCGGGATCTCGTTGGCTTCAACGAGCACGGTCTCCATCTTCGGCAGCCAGGAGAAACGCGGGATGTCGTAGGTGTCGAAATTGGTGTCCAGAATCTTGCCGTCCTTGAAGTGGATTTCTTCCCGGAGCGTGTAGCCCAGGCCCATCGTGATGCAGCCTTCCATCTGGATCGTCGCCCCCTCGGGATTGATGACCACGCCCATGTCCTGGGCGCAAACGACGCGCTTGACCTGCACGTGGCCCGTCGTCGCGTCGACCGCGACCTCGGCAATGCTGGCCACGTAGGTCCCGGCATCGATGCCGCATGCCACGCCGTAACCGCGCTTGCTGGGAAGCTTGGCGGGTTTCCAGCCGAAGCGTTGGGCGGCAGCTTGGAGGACGCGGATCATGCGCGGGTCGCTCAGATTCTTGAGGCGGAACTCCACCGGATCGATCCCTGCGGCGGCCGCCATGATGTCGATCTGCGACTCGCGGGCGAAGCTGTTGGTGTTGTTGCCCGGCGCGCGCCATGCGCCGATGCCAAACGGATGCAATCCGGGCGGCCCCGCGAAGGTTCCGTGGGAGGACGTGCGATGGTTCGGGATCGCATAGAAATGCGGCGCACCCCGGTCGCCGGCGCAGAATACCTCGAAATCCCACAGCGTCAGTTTCCCGGTGGCATCGATCCCCGACTTGATTTTGACGACGGCGGCCGGCCGGAACGTGTCGTAGAAAAACTCCTCCTCTCGGCTCCACATGACCTGTACCGGGCGGCCGAGGGCCTTGGTCAGCCGCGCAACCTCGATTGCCTGATAGTTCACGCCTTTGCCACCGAAACCGCCACCGACAAAGGGCGTGATTACCCGTACCTTCTCGGATGGAAATCCGATCGCCCGGGCGATTTCGTCGCGCGCGCCGAACGGATTCTGCGTGGAGGCCCAGACCGTCACCTTCCCGTCCTCAATCGTGGCGGTGGCCGTGTGCGTTTCGATCGGCGCATGGGCGACGTAGCTGTTGAGGTACGTCGTGTCGATTTGCCGGACGGAAAGCCGCTTGCCCTCCTCCAGGTCGCCGCCTTGAGCCGGCACGGTGGCGCGCGGAGCGGCACTGACGAGATGATCGAAAATCGTCCGGTCGTCGTATGACGCTGGCGGCAGGTCCCAATCGGCCTTGACCTTGGCCAGCGCGTCTTCCGCCACATCGGGAGATTCGTGAAGCACGGCCACCAGATCGCCGTCCTGCACCACCTGCACGCCTGCCATCTGTTTGGCGGAC
This sequence comes from Opitutaceae bacterium, assembly GCA_035506315.1. Lineage (GTDB taxonomy): Bacteria > Verrucomicrobiota > Verrucomicrobiia > Opitutales > Opitutaceae > MWDT01. Next base: position 299 of record DATJPQ010000321.1, on the reverse strand, counting down.
GTCAGGTCCACGCTTTTCAGTTTCGCGCCGTGCGCGGGCGGCCGGAGGATTTTCGCATGGAGCAGGCCGGGCAGGCGGATGTCGCCCGCGTATCGGGCCTGGCCGGTGACTTTTTCGCGGGCATCGCGACGCAGCACCGATTTGCCGGAGATCGTGAATTGAGAGACATCCTTCAACGTCGGCTTCACGTCGAGGTGCCGCTCGATCTTTTGACCCTTGGTCAACTGGCCGTAGGTGATCCGGCGTTCCGGGTGGTCTTGGTCGAAGATCACGCCGTCCTTGGCCACCAATTGCGCTTG
>DATJPQ010000320.1:0-4497 GCA_035506315.1 Opitutaceae bacterium | reverse complement strand
CCTGCTCGCGCTCGACCTGCCGTTTCTCGCGGTCTGCCTCGCGCACGCCGCGCTCGCCGGGGCGGTGCTCGGCCAGGTCGCGGGTTTTTCACCGACAGTCTGCGCCTTCGGCGGCGCTTTGCTGGCGGCCGTGTTGCTCGGACCGGCGGCCGACCGGGCGCGGGTGCCGGCGGCGACGTTGAGCGGCATTCTGTTCTCGCTCAGCCTCGGCCTGGCGTTTCTCGGCATCGGACTGGCGGGCGGCGGTCGTTCGCCGGCGATGTCGCTACTGTGGGGCAACCTGCTGTTGCTCGACTGGCCGCGGCTCGCGGCGATGGCGGCGGTCACGCTTTCGGGCGTCGTGCTCTCGTTGGTGTTTTTGAAGGAGATCAAGGCGGTGCTCTTCAGCCGCCCGGTGGCATGGTCGTGCGGCCTGCCCGCCAGCGCCATCGTCTATGCGTTGATCGCCTGGTGCGGCCTCGCCATCACCGTGAATCTCGAGGCGGTTGGCGGGCTGATGCTGTACAGCCTGCTGGTCAATCCGGCCGCGGCGGCCCGGCAGCTCACCGACCGGTTCAGTCGCGCGCTGGTACTGGCGGCCTTGCTGGCGGCCGGCTCGGCGGCGGGGGGGTTGGGTTTGTCGCTGCAGCTCGACTGGCCCGCGGGAGCAAGCATCGTGCTGGTGTCGAGCGCGGTTTTCGCGGTGGCGGCGGTGGGGCGCGTCCTGGTCGCCCGGAGGACGTGACATGAGCGCGGCCAAACCTCAACGCCATCCGGCCCATGCGAAGACGGGATTTTTCGACCACCTGGCATGCGAAGGTGATGCGCTGCGTTTTCAGCCCGGCGACGAGGCCAAACTCGCGCGTTTGCAGGAACGCCTCGGTGACTTGCGCGGACTACGCGTGCTCGAACCCGGCTGCGGTGCCGGGCCGCTGACGGAATGGCTCGCGCGCTGGGTGGCGCCCGGCGGCAGCGTCGATGCCTTCGACCCGAGCGGCGAGATGCTCGCGCGCTGCCGGCAGGTCGTGGCCGGATGCGCGCAGGTACGCCTCACGCAGGCCCACTGCGAAGATGCGGTTTTCCCCGATGGCGCCTTCGATCGCGTGGTGTGTTTCCGCGTGCTGCCACATTTCGATGCGCTCGATCCGGTATTCGCACGTTTCGCCCGGTGGTTGCGACCGGGCGGGCGGTTGCATATCGCGCATTGGGAGGGGCGGGCGCGACTCGCCGCCATCCATGGCGAATTCGACGCCGTGGCGGCGGATGTGCTGCCGCCGGCCGAGGAATTGATCGCCGCGCTCAAACAGCACGGCTTCACGGTCACCAGCGGGATCGATGACGAGCACGAGATTTACTACGAGGCCCGGCGAAGTTGAAGGAAATTTGTGCGCAACCCCTCGCCGTACTGGATCCGCCCCGGCACCATGGCCGGAAAAACACCGCCGTGCCGGGGTTTTTCGAATGCAAACCGGTATGTTAGAATCACGTCGCCGCGTGCCGACAACCGACCTTGCTTGCGTGCCGGCACCCGGTAGATTCGCGCGCCTTATTGTTCCGATCCATCGGTAAACTTTTCTCCATGCATAGAATAGTCTCCAAAACGCGCTTAAGCCCGAACGTCATCCGCCTGGATGTCGAAGCGGCGCGCATCGCTGAAATCCACCAGCCCGGCCAGTTCGTTATCGTCCGCCGGGCGGTCCGCGCGGAGCGCATCCCCCTTACCATCGCCGACGGCGATCCGGTCGCCGGCACGATTGCACTGGTGATCCAGGCCGTGGGCAAGAGCACGCGGGAGCTCACCGCCCTCGAGCCGGGCGAGTGTATTCTGGATATTTCCGGCCCGTTGGGAACGCCGACGGAGCTGATCGAAAAAGGCCGCGCGCTATGCGTGGGCGGGGGCGTCGGCACGGCCGTCGTTCATCCGATTGCACAAGGGCTGCACCGGCACGGCGTGCACGTGACCAGCGTCATCGGCGGTCGCTCCAAGGAATGGGTGATCTTCGAGGAGGAATTGCGCCGTCTCGGCGACGTGGTGGTCTGCACCGACGACGGCAGTTACGGGCGCAAAGGCTTCGTGACCGACGCGACCAAGGAAATCCTCACGGCGGGGGGCATCGACATCGTTTATGCCGTCGGCCCGGTGCCGATGATGCGGGCGGTGGCCAATCTCACCCGTCCGTTCGGTGTGCACACGATCGTGTCGCTCAATCCCGTGATGGTGGACGGCACCGGCATGTGCGGCGGTTGCCGCGTCGAAGTGGGCGGCGAAACCAAATTTGCCTGCGTGGACGGGCCGGAGTTCGACGGTCACAAGGTGGATTTCGACCTGCTGGCGGACCGCCTCGGCACCTATCGCACCCATGAACAGGAAGCCATCGCGCGGTGCGAAAGCGCCTGCAAGGTCGGCTTGAAATCATAATCGCTCTTCCTCTTTTCCAGTAACATGTCCTCGCCTCAATCTCCCTCCACCCTGCCCGCACCCAAGAAGGTCTCCGCCAAGGAGCGCATGGCCATCCAGCGGCAGTCCATGCCCGAACAGCACGCGACGGATCGCGCCAAGAACTTCCAGGAGGTCAATCTAGGCTTCACCGAACAACTGGCGCTCCTCGAAGCGCAACGCTGCATCCAGTGCAAGGATGCCCGGTGCATCGAAGGATGCCCGGTCATGGTGAACATTCCGCGTTTCATCAACTTCGTCGCCGAAGGCAACCTGGCCGCCGCCGCGCAAAGCCTGCTCGGCGACAACGCCCTGCCGTCCGTCACCGGCCGCGTCTGCCCGCAGGAGACGCAATGCGAGATCAAGTGCATCCGGGGCGTGAAGGGCAAACCGGTGGCCATCGGCTACCTCGAGCGCTTCGTGGCGGACTGGTCCTACCAGAACGCCCACCACATCAAGCCCGAACCGGTCGTTCCCAGCGGCAAGAAAGTGGCGGTGGTTGGCGCCGGGCCCGCCGGGCTCACGGCCGCGGGCGAACTGGTCAAATTCGGCCACGCCGTCACGATCTTCGAGGCCCTGCATCAACCCGGTGGCGTGCTGGTTTACGGCATCCCCGAATTCCGCCTGCCCAAGAAGATTGTGGATGAGGAAGTGCGCCGGTTGAAAGACGCCGGCGTGAAGATCAAGTGCAACGCCGTCATCGGCCGCACTTACACGCTGAACGAGCTGCGCGCCCAGTTCGACGCCGTGTTCATCGCCAACGGCGCCGGCCTGCCGGTATTCATGAATGTGCCGGGAGAGAATCTCAAAGGCGTCTACTCCGCCAACGAGTATCTCACCCGCGTGAATCTGATGGCAGCGTACGATTTCCCCTCCGCCGACACCCCCGTGCTGGTCGGCAAGCGCGTGGCCGTGCTGGGTGGCGGCAACGTGGCAATGGACTCCGCCCGCACCGGCAAGCGCCTGGGCGCGGAGAAATCCATGATCATTTACCGCCGCACGCTCAAAGAAATGCCGGCGCGCGTCGAGGAAGTGCACCACGCCGAGCAGGAAGGCATTCAATTCGAGCTCCTCGTCGCGCCAGTCGCCGTGCTCGGCAACGAGAAGAAATGGGTCACCGGCCTCAAGTGCATCCGCATGCAGCTGGGCGAACCGGACGCCTCCGGCCGCCGCAGCCCCGTGCCCATCCCCGGATCCGAATTTGTCGTCGATTGCGACGTGGTCGTGGTGGCCATCGGCACGCGGGCCAACCCGCTGCTGACCGCCACCTGCCCCGAGCTGAAGCTGAACAAGCGCGGCAACATCGAGGCGGACGAGAACGGCATGACGAACCTGCCCGGCGTCTTCGCCGGCGGCGACATCGTGCGTGGCGCCGCCACCGTGATTCTCGCCATGGGCGACGGCAAAAAATCCGCCAAGGCGATCGACGCTTATCTGAAGCAGCCAAAGGCGTAGGACTGGATCTTGTATCCAGGCCATCGCTTCGGAGCCCAATTGCAGGCCCGGACCCCGCGTTCAGGTTTCTTCGTTGGGGCCCTGCGCCACTGGGCGTATCTGGCCCTTCCTTTGGCGGTTATTTCCGTGCGCCCCAATGTATCGCGGGTGATCGTCCGGCCTCTTTACAACGTTGTAACAAAAAACGATAAAAAGACCGGCAAGATTATTACGAACATTTAGCCATGTCTGCGCTCTATGACCTTGCCCTCGCAAATTGGAGGCCTTCCATTCCCAGAATCACCATGCGCTCATTATTCATTTGCAGCCTGCTTGCTTTCGGTGTCTCCACCGCTCTGCCCCAGAATGCCGATGTGGTCTTGTCCGTGACCACGCTGGCCGGAACGCCCGGCGTGCGCGGATACGTCGAGGCCACCGGCGGCGCGGCACAATTCTATGCACCGAGCGGCCTCGTCGTCGACAGCGCCGGCAATGTCTATGTGGCCGACGCCTGTAATAACGCCATTCGCAAAATAACTTCTGCGGGCGTGGTCAGCACATTGGCTGGCGCTGGAATCGAGACCAGTCCCAATAATTTCCGTTTCGGCTATCCCATAAGCGGCACTGCCGATGGGACTGGTCGCGAC
>DATJPQ010000319.1:0-14053 GCA_035506315.1 Opitutaceae bacterium | reverse complement strand
CCAGAACTCGTCCACCTGGGTCGAACAGGCCAAAGCGATGAATCTGACACTGACCGTGCCGGCGATCGTCTGGGAGTACTGGGCCTGGCCCGGCAGTATCGTCGGATCGCTCTTCGGCGCGCTCTGGCTGTTTCTCTGGGTAGGAAACCGCCCGCTCCCGCGCCGGACGACGCGCGTGATCCTCGGCCTGCTCGGTGCGTGGGGTCTCGGCGCGATAGGCCTGCAGATTGCGCAGGGCGGCACGGAGACGATCACGATGCTGCCGGCGCAGATCTCGGCGGCCAATCCACTTTTCGTCATGATCGTGATTCCGTTGCTGAACGTGCTCGTCTACCGGCCTCTCGAACGCCGGGGCCGTCCGCTCCATCCGCTGCAGCGGATGGCGATCGGACTGTTCCTGGCGGCGCTCGCCTTCGTGACGGTGGCTCTGCTGCAAGCGCGCATCGTCGCGGCCGGCCACGGGGAGGTCCACGTGTTGTGGCAGATCATCCCCTATTTCATCCTGACGACGGCGGAGGTGCTCGTTTCCGTGACCGGACTCGAATTCGCCTACACGCAAGCCCCGCGCGCCATGAAATCCACGATCATGGGATTCTGGCTGCTGACCTTCTCCTTCGGCAACATGCTGGTGGCTTTTCTCGCGCCGCTGCAGGAGCTCTCCCTCGCCACCTTCTTCTGGATTTTTGCCGGATTGATGGCCGTCGCCGCGGTGGTTTTCGTCGTCCTCGCTGCCCGCTACCGGGGGAAAACCTACCTTCAGCAAAGCTGACGCGCGAGCGGCAGACATCCCCAACACGCCTGCGACCAGCAGAGCCGGCCGTCTCCCGTTTACGGGCACCGTTGGCCCTAGTCAGTCAGCGGGCTGGCTCGCTGCTTGCGGCGGGCCGGAGTGGCCCAACGGAGCCATACCCAGGATCTTGCGGAGAGGCTCTTTGATGAACACCGGGTAGAACGTCAATTGATACATCACCAACTGGCGCCCGTCATCCGTGGTAATCGTGAAGCGATATACGCGAGGGCTGTTCCCTTCATGGTACAACCAGCCGAGGCGTGGATCGGTCGCGGTCTTGGGCGCCGAGTCTTGTTTCCAAACATATTTGGCTTCCAGTTTCGGTGCCGCGTCGTCCACCAGCAGCTCTATCTTCTCTTCGCTCACATCCTCGACCGTGACGTGCTTTGGCGCCTTCTCCTTTTTCGACCAAAGACCGAACGAATAGACGAACTGCTTATGTTCGACGTTCGGTATGATGGCAGCTCCCACGACCAGGAAATCGTCGTTCTCGGCGGGCTTGGGGCCTTTCGAAGTCAAGACGAATGTCACGGTTTCGCCTCCGGAAATCGGGCAAACCATCCCGACGTCGCCGGTCGCACAGCCGGTCAGGATCAGGAGTGCCAACATGCCAATGCCAAAGAGTGTTTTCATGCGTCAGGCGGACGAACTTGCGGCCCCCAAAACCAAAGGCGAGCAAAACAGTCTCGCCCGCGACGAAAGCGGCGCCAGCCGCCCGGAAAAGCCTCTGCCGGCCCATGAGCCTGCCGCAACCGCCTTCTCTGTCCTTTGACACTTAATAAGTGTCAAACCATCCGGGTATCCTTGGCGGTTTCAGAGCCAATCCGCAGCCATGGTACCGCCTCACCAAAATACCTTTGACACTTAATAAGTGTCAAAGGCCCGCCGGCTTTTTAAGCCAATCGTGTTATCCCGGCTGCTACTTGCCGGAGAATCGGCGGGCCGGCGCAGACCGGCGTGACCGTTCTTTCCCGAGCAATCGGTCGGCAATGGAGTCCAGGCCGAGCCGCTGGAGCGCAGCACGCAGCGTGCCCCGCTTCGCCGGTTGGTACCAGAAAAAGAAACTGCGTTGCTCCTCCTTCTCCTCCGGCGTGCGGGCAACATACACCGGCTGGCTGGTGTACGGGTGCAGCCCGGTCGCGTAAATCTCCGTGGCCACCGTCATCGGCGTCGGGGTGAAATCCTGCACCTGCTCCAGTTTGAAACCAAGCTCCTTGGTCTCCAGCGCCAGTTCCGCCATGTCCTGCGGCCGCGAACCCGGATGCGAGCTAATGAAATACGGCACTATCTGCAGGTGCGGTTTTCCGAGCCGGACCTTGGCCGCCTCAAAACGTTCCTGGAACAGGCGGAACCATGAAAACGACGGCTTGCGCATCACCTTCAGCACTTCGTCCGACGTGTGCTCCGGTGCCACCTTGAGGCGGCCGGACACGTGGTGCGCGACCAGTTCTTCCACGTACTGGGCGTGCCCTTGTCTGACTTCCGCCGGGGCGCGCTCGTCGAGAAACAGGTCGTGGCGCAGGCCGCTCGTAACGAAGGCATGTTTCACGCCCGGCAGGGCGCGCACCTCGCGGTAAATTTCGAGCAGCGGCCGGTGATCAGTGTTGAGATTCGAACAAATCCGCGGCCAGAGGCAGCTCGGCCGCTCGCAGGCGTCGCAAATACTTTGGTCGCAACCCTGCATCCGGTACATGTTGGCCGAGGGGCCGCCGAGATCGGTGATCGTGCCGTGAAAATCGGGCATCGCGATCACGGCCCGCGCCTCGTGCAGGATGCTCTCCCGGCTCCGGCTCGCCACGAATTTACCTTGATGCGCCGAGATGGTGCAAAAGCTGCAACCGCCAAAACAGCCGCGGTGCAGATTGATCGAATGCTTGATCATCTCGTAGGCGGGGATCGGGCCGCGTTTGCGGTAGCGCGGATGAGGCAGGCGGGTATATGGCAGGTCGAAACTCGCGTCGATCTCCCCGGTCGTCATGGTCGCGAAAGGCGGATTCACCACCAGCGTCCGGTCGCCCACCGCTTGCAGCAGCCGCCTGGCGCGCACCCGGTTGGACTCGGTTTCGATCTGTTTGAAGTTCGCCGCGTAGCTCGCCCGGTTCTGCACGCTCTCCTCGTGCGCATGCAGGGTGAAATCTTCCCAGTGCTTGTTCTTCGGCACCTCCGCGCCGGGGGGAAGCAACACGGCCGTCTGCGCGACGGTTTTGAGCGAGGTGAACGGCACGCCCCGCTGGAGAAGCCGCAGCATTTCCACGAGCGGCAGCTCACCCATGCCATAGACGAGCAGGTCGGCGCCGCTTTCAGCGAGGATCGTGGGTTTGATGGTGTCCGACCAGTAATCATAATGCGTCACGCGCCGCAGGCTCGCCTCGATGCCGCCGAGCACCACCGGCACGTCAGGATATAGCCGCTTCAGTATGCGCGTGTATACCGTGGCGGCGTAATCGGGTCTGAATCCCGCCGCGCCGTCGGGGGTGTATGCGTCGTCCGACCGGAGGCGCTTGCCCGCGGTGTAGCGGTTGATCATTGAATCCATGCAACCGGCGGTGACGCCGAAAAACAGCCGCGGCCGTCCCAGCTTCCTGAAATCACGCAGATCGTCGCGCCAGTTGGGTTGGGGCAGGATGGCGACTCGGAAGCCTTCGCGCTCGACGATGCGTCCCACCACCGCGGCGCCGAAGGATGGATGATCTACATACGCATCGCCCGAGACGAGGATAACGTCGACCTCATCCCACCCCCGGGCCGTCAGCTCATCGCGCGACGTCGGCAGCCAGCGAGCGGAATCCCAGAGAGGGTCGCGGTTGGTCATCGGCGGGAGTGTACCCATCGGCGCCAGAACACAAACGCTCAATCGCCGACGGCGTAAACTTCATCCGAGTCAATGCGGGTGTAGCGCCCATCTGGCTGGTTGGCTCGACAAATCATGGCCAACTTGGGGTAGTCACCCTAATCGCCAGACTTGGCCCAAGAGCACGGGATCGCTTGGTCGTATTATTGTATTCTATTTATCTACAATATACTATGAACTACAAAGAATGAGCCAAGCGGTTTGACTCTTGCGCATTATTTGCTATTAGTTTTCTTTGTTAGCACTAGCAAGCCAGCTTATGCCTAGCGCCAGATCGCATTCATGCGCCGCTTTTATCCGCCGTTGCCAATGGCCGGACGTTCTTTCGGCATCGCTGGCGATCCAGACGGGGCGGCTGGCTGTGGGCACGGCTCTTCTCCTGATCACCCCCCACCTGCGGGCGGTAACTTTTCTGTGGAATGGCGGCAGCACCGGCCCGGGTGACAATAATTGGAGCACCTCAACCAACTGGAACGGCGGCACCGCGCCCACGACGGGTGGCTCCAACCAAGATCTTCAATTTGCCGGCAGCATCCGTACTTCGCCCAACGCCGACGGCGCCACCGCCTGGGCGATTCGCACCATCACCTTCAACAGCGGCGCCGCCGCCTTCACGGTCGGTGGCACCACGATCAATCTCGGCACCGGCGGCATCGTCAATAGCAGTTCGAATCTGCAGACCATCAACAACGCGCTCAGCTTCACGGGGGCCCAAACTTGGAACGCTTCCACGGGTGATCTGACCATTGGCGGCTCAGTCGCCCTCGGCACCCGCGCGCTCACCTTCAACGGCGCCCATAACATCAACGTCACCGGCGCCCTCAGCGGTTCCGGCAACCTTGCGACCACCGCAGCCACTGCGACCGTCGTCACGCTCTCCGGCGCCAACTCCTCCTACTCCGGCACCACCACGATCAACAGCAGCGGCACCATCGCAGCCGGCAGCAATACCGCGTTCGGCACCGGCACACTCACGCTCGCAGGGGGTACCGTGGCGGCAAGTGGCGCTTCGCATTCACTGGCCAATGCCCTCTCCCTCACTGCCAGTTCCACGGTCGGCGGTGCCCAGAATCTCACCTTCACCGGCAACTTCAGCGAGACCGGCAGCAACACGCTTTCCATTACCAACACGGGCACGACCGCGTTTACCGGGAGCACGTTCGTCCTCGCGGAAAACAACCAGGCGCGCACGCTCACGGTCAACGTCGCCGGTACCAGCGGTGGAGCGAGCATCTCGAACGTCGTGCAAGACGGCACCGGTTCCGGCGCGGACAGTCTCACCAAGGCTGGTGCGGGCACGTTGACCCTCTCCGGGGCCAACACCTACACCGGCGTCACGACCATCAGTGGTGGCACGCTTTCGATCAACAGTATCGCCAACGTCAGCGGGGGCAGTTCCGCCCTCGGCGCGCCCACCAGCACCGCCAACGGCACCATCCAGATCGGCAGCGGCACCACCGGGGCCACCCTCGCCTACACCGGGGGCGCCGCCACCTCCAATCGCGTGATCAATCTCGCCGGTACCACGGGTGGCGCCACGATCGACGCTTCCGGTTCCGGCGCCCTGACTCTCACCAGTTCGCTTACGGCCACTGGCGCCGGGGCGAAAACCCTCACGCTGACCGGTACCAGCACCGCGGCCAACACCCTCTCTGGCGTCATTGTCAACAACTCCGGCACCAATACGACTTCACTCGTAAAATCCGGCACCGGCACCTGGGTACTCGGCGGCACTGCGGCCAATACCTATACCGGTACCACCACCGTCAACGCCGGCACGCTGGTCCTCTCGAAAACTTCCGGCACCAACGCGATCACGGGCAACATCATCATCGGCAATGGCGCCGGCACCGCCACCCTGCAATTGGGCGCCTCGCAGGAGATCGCCGACACCTCCGCCCTCACGATCAATTCCGGCGGAGTGTTCGATCTCAACAATTACTCCGAGACGGTTGCCTCGATCACCGGCACCGGCACGATCCAGCTCTCGGGTGCCACTGGCAACATCCTCACCGTCGGCGACAGCACCAGTACGACCTTTTCCGGCGTCATCCAGAATACCGGGACTGGTTTGCTTGCTCTCGCGAAAGTGGGCACCGGGACCTTGACTCTCTCCGGGGCCAATACCTTCGGCGGCGTGACCAGCGTCAACGCCGGTACGCTGATCGCCGCCAACGCCAGCGCCCTCGGTACTGCCGGCTCGGCCACCACGACCACGGTCGCCAGCGGCGCCACCGTCGGCCTGCAGGGCGGCACCACGCTCAGTTCCCTCGAGAATCTTTCCCTTACGGGCACGGGCGACTCCGGCAACAGCCGCAATGGCGCGCTCGACAATGTCTCGGGCAACAACACCGTTGCCGGCACCGTCACGCTCTCCGGCTCCTCCCAGATCGGCGCCGCGACCGGCACGCAACTCACCCTCAGCGGCCAGGTCACCGGCGCCAACGCGCTCGCGATCGGCGGCGCCGGCACGGTGGTCCTGGCGAACAACACCAACAACTATTCCGGCACCACCACGGTCAACAACGGCGCCACCCTCGTTGCCACGGCAAACAACGCCCTCGGCTCCGGCACGGTCGGCGCCGCCGTCGCTTCCGGCGGCGCGCTTGTCCTGTCGGGCGGCATCACCGTGTCCAAGGATACGCCGGGTACTCCCCTGCTCACGCTCAATGGCTCGGGCGTCGGCGGCACCGGCGCCCTCCGCAGCGTCAGCGGCAACAACCAGTGGAACGGCGACATCGCCCTCGCCTCCTCCGCCACCATCACTTCGGCCACCACCGGCAATCTGCTCACCCTCGGCAACACCAGTTACACGAACACGATCTCGTTCGGCGCCAACACCCTCACCGTCGACGGCCCCGGGAACATCCTGTTCAACTCCATCGTCGGCGGCGCGGGCGATACCGGTGGCTTCGTCAAGAATGGCACCGGCACCACCACGTTCACCGGCAATTACAACAACTACACCGGCACCACTACCGTCAACCAGGGTACCCTTATTCTCGATACGGACAGCTCTCCCTCCGCGTACAACGAGACCATTCGCGGCAATCTCGTCATCGGCACCGGCAATCTCACGTTGTCACCCGATGGCGTGGTCGTGCAATACGGCGCTCCGTCGAACAACCGCAACAAGATCTCGGATACCAGCGCCATCACCATCTATTCCGACGGCAAACTCGACCTCAACAGCAACGACGACACCGTCGGGGCGATCACCCTCGCCGGCGGCCACATCACCACGGGCGTCGGCGTCCTCACCCTTAACGGCGACGTCACGACGACCTCCAACGCCGCCAACCAGGCCGCGGTGATCGACGGCGTCCTCGCCCTCGGCAGCTCCACCCGCACGTTCACGGTCGCCAGCGGCGGCCTGCCGAGTGACTTGACCATCAATGCCAAGATCGAATCGGGCTCCTTCATCAAGGCGGGCGCCGGCACGATGACGATCACCAGTGACAACGTCACGGGCGGCGGCTACACCGGCACCACCACCGTCTCCGCCGGCGTGCTCAATATCCAGAATTCCAATGCGCTCGGCGGCACCGCCAACAACGACCCGGCCTCCGGCACTTCCGTCACCAGCGGCGCCGCGCTCCAGTTGCAGGGCGGCATCAGCGTCGGTACCGAGGCCCTCACGCTCAACGGCACCGGAATTTCCAACACGGGGGCGCTCCGCAACGTCAGCGGCGCCAATTCCTGGGCCGGCGCCATCGGCCTCGCCTCCAACTCCCGCATCAATTCCGACGCCGGCACCCTGACCGTCTCCGGCACGATCACCGGCGCCAACACCAACCTCACGGTTGGCGGCAGTGGCAACATCACCCTCAGCGGCGCCATCGGCACCGGTTCCGGGGGGATCGCCAAGGACGGCAGTGGCACGCTCGTCCTCTCGGGCACCAGCACCTACTCCGGAGCCACCACCATCAGCTCCGGTGTCGTCAATGTCCAAAACAGTAGTGGGCTGGGCTCTGCCGCCAGCAGCGCCAGCGTGGCCAGCGGGGCGGAATTGCAATTGCAGGGCGGCATCAGCGTCGGCAGCGAAGCCCTCACGCTCAACGGCACCGGCCTGTCCAACACCGGTTCGCTCCACAATATCAGCGGCACCAACTCCTGGGCCGGCGCCGTCACCCTCGCCTCCGCCGCCCGCATGAACTCCGATGCCGGCACTCTGACCGTCTCCGGTGACATCGGCGGCTCGGGTCAAAACCTCTCCGTCGGCGGCAGCGGCAATATCACGCTCAGCGGCGCCATCGGCACCGGTTCGGGCACGCTCACCAAGGACGGCACCGGCACGCTCATGCTGTCCGGCAGCACCGCCAACACCTTTACCGGCGGCCTAAATCTGAACGATGGCACCGTCGTCCTGGGCAAAACCGTCGTGACCTTCGCAGCCGTCAACGGCCCCGTGACCGTCGGCGACAGCGTTGGCGCCGCCAATTCCGCCCTCCTCCAGCTCGGCCAAAACAACCAGATCGGCAGCACCGCCGCGGTCACGATCAACTCCGACGGCAAGCTCGATCTGAACGGCTTTTCCCAAACCATCGGCAACTTCTCCGGGGCGGGCACCCTGGCCATCGCCTCGGGCGGCACACTCACCACCGGTGACGCCAGCAACACCATCTTCTCCGGCACGCTGACCGGCTCCGGCATCCTCCTGAAACAGGGCAGCGGCACCCTCACCATCGCCAGCAACACCACCTTCGGCGGCACAGTGCAGGTCAATGCCGGCACCTTCGCGCTGTCGGCGGCCGCCAGCGGCACTACCATCGACACTCTCATTCTCAACGGCGGCACGCTTCTGCTCGGCGCCGGCACCTACAATGTTACCAACCTTGAGATCACCGGAACCTCCACGATCGACTTCGGCAACGGCGTCGCCGCCACGCTCAACGGCACCAATTTCTCCATCACCGGCAGCCTCCCGACTGGCGTGCTCAGCATCGCCAATTGGGTTAATGGCGTGGACTATTTCTTCGCCCAGAACTGGACCAGCGCCACGCTCAACACGACCGGCGTGGCGCCAATGACCCAGGTTACTTTCAATCCCAGTAACGCGTCCTACACCCCGAGCAACACCGCCTGGCTGCCTTATGGAGCGACCAGCCAGATCACGCCCGCGCCGGAAGCGGCTTTCTACGGCGCCATCCTGATGGGCTTGTCGCTCGCCGGCCTCGCCCTGCGCCGCTGGCGCGCTGCACCGAAAAGTTCGCAGCAGATATCCCGCCCCGCCGCGTAATCGCGACAGCTACGATCGGAAAGCAGCCGCGCCGCTTACGGCGCCGGAGACGCCCGGCAAAAAGCCTGCGGCGACAATTCGATTCGAACCGCTCTGTGCGCCGGTCTGGTAGGATGGGATCCCCGGTGGGGCGCATTATCCCTAACGCGCCGAATGGACGTTACCCAGAGGCCAAATCACGCTGACGGCGGCTTAAGGATAAGCCGCCCTACCTGGGACCGGCGACGCAACGGACGGCTTCGGGGTGCAGTTCCCCTTGCCCGGAATATCACGGAGCCCCCATTCCGGTTGACTCCATTTTTGCACGCTCTTTAACCAACCCGTTAGTATGAACGAGGAAAATGAGGCGGGCTCTATCCCTTCCGCCCGACGGAAGGAGTTGCTGGCGAGAATACCAAGCTTTGCAGAACTGCCGGCCGAATTGTTGGAGGAACTGGCCGCGAGTCTGTGCGAAGAACAATATCCCCCGGGCCAGGCGATCGTGACCGAAGGCGAACTGGGCGACTGCTTGTATCTGATCGAACGCGGGAGCGCCGAAGTCACCACCACCGGACCCACCAGACCCGTTCTGCTGGCCACGCTCGAATCAGGGGACCTGTTCGGGGAGATCGCGCTGCTCGACACCACCCGCCGTCGCCACGCCACGGTGAAAGCGCTCACCAGCCTGGTGACGTTGAGCCTGTCGGCGGCGGCCTTCGAAAAAGCCTTGGCGGCCTTTCCGGAGGCGCGGCTCGATCTGGCGACCAAGGCCGAAGCGCTCCTTACCGCCAAATACCTGAGGAAAAAAGCACCCCGCATCCGATGAAACGATTGCTTTTCTCCCTGCTCGCGGTGTTCGCCGTTGGCAGACTTTCCGCCCAAAATATCGACCTCCCCGCCCCACAGAAGACGGGCGGCATGCCCTTGATGGAAGCCCTGGCCAAACGCGCCACCGTACGGGCGCTGGACACCAGGGCGCTCACCCCGCAACAGCTCTCGGATCTGCTCTGGGCCGCCTTCGGCATCAACCGCCCCGATGGTCGCCGCACCGCGCCGTCGGCTCGCAATTGGCAGGAGACCGACCTCTACCTGCTCCTGCCTTCCGGCGCCTACGTGTACGACGCCACGCATCATCGCCTGAATCAGGTCGGTACGGAAGATATCCGGACGGCGGGAGGCGGCCAGCCCGCGCCGACCATACTGATTTTCGTGGCCGATCTAGCCAAGCCGGGCGGCGGCAACATCGAGGGAAAAAAGAACACGGCCAACATCGATGCGGGTTACATCTCGCAGAATGTCTATCTGTACTGCGCCTCGGCCGGCCTGGCGACCGGCTTTCGGGGCTCGGCGGATCGCGCCGCCCTCACCGCCAAGCTCAAGCTGCGCGAAGACCAGCTGATCATCGGCGCCCAATCGGTCGGTTATCCGAAACCGTGAGGGACCGATGCCCGCTCCCTGGCTGTACCGCAACGTTGGCTGAGGATTTGTTTTGCCCGATCCACGGCGGGCGTTGGAATGACGCAATGCCGCTGATCCGGCCGTTTTTCGCCAGTGTCAGGGCCCGACTCGCTTCGCCCGCGCTTCTTTTGTTACCTCCATGAACGGCTCTGCCCTGGTCGACTGTCTCGATGTGCTGCGTTGCCCGGTGTCGGGCGAACCGTTGACACTCTTGTCGGAGAGCGCTCTGCGCGATTTGAACGCGCAGTTGCAGGCGGAAACCTGGCGGCATCGCGATGGTTCTCCTGCCCGGTATGCGGTTACGGCCGCCCTGGGCGCCACCCACGGGCAGTATGTCTACCGCGTCGAAGAAGATATTGCCTGGTTGCTGCCCGGCCTGGCCCTCGTGCCCCAGGCCGGCGTGACCCGTACACCGTTGGAAGCCGAAAAGAAATTAGTGCAGTCGTTCTACGATGAATTCGGTTGGACCAGGAGCGAGAGCGGCCTCTTCAAGGATACTGAGGCATTCACCGACGGGCGCCGCGTGGCGCAGGATTACCGGCAGTACTGCAACCGGCGTATTGCCCGGTTGCTCCCCGGCGGTCGGTTCCTGCTCGATGTCGCCTCCGGCGCCATCCCGCACCCGGAATATCTGGATTTTTCGCGCGACTATGCCGTGCGCATCTGTGTCGATTTTTCAATCCGGGCACTGCGCGAGGCGCGCCTGAAATTAGGCGGTCGCGGCCTTTACCTGCTGGGTGACATCACACGGTTGCCGCTGGCCAGCGACTCGATCGACACGGTCATTTCGTTGCATACGATCTATCATGTGCCGCAGACCCAACAGACGTCCGCCGTGGATGAGATCACGCGGGTCACCAAACCCGGCGGCCGCGTGGTGGTCGTCTATACGTGGGGCTCGTCGGTGGCGATGGCGGCGGCGTTCCGCCTGCGGGGCATGCTGGGTTGGGTTCGACGGTGCTTGCGGTTCAGCCGGACACCCGCGCCAGGGGTGGGTGCGCCGTCGCCCGACACTCCCCCCTCGCTCTATTTCCAGCCGCAGAATTACGACTGGTTCGCCCGCGACATTGCCGCCCGGCATAAGGCGCGGTTGCGAGTCTGGGGCGCACTCAGCACGAGCTTTCAAGTTCGTTTCCTCTCGGAAGGTACCCGTGGCCGGTGGTTGCTGGCCGCGGTGAAATATGGGGAGAACTGTTTCCCGTGGCTGGCGGGTCGCTTCGGTCAGTATCCGATGTTTGTCATCGATAAACCACCGTGCTAGATTGCCTCCGACGGCACAAGCGGTGATCAGCGCCTCGTTTCCCCGCGCCAGCCGTCGGCTAGTTGTCGATGCGCTGGAAGCGCGCGAAGACTTCCTTCGCCGGCAGCAGGCGCAGATCGCCCACCGGCGCCTGCATGACGTGATTGGTGGGCGACGTGAGCGGATAGGGGCCGTACCGGCGCGGATCGGTCGGCCCGAAGATCCCGAGCGTGCGCACGCCGAGCGCGGCGGCGAGATGCATGGGCCCGCTGTCATTGGAGATCACCCACTCCGCACGCCGGACCAGCGCCGGAAGCGAAAGCAGGCTGGTGTTGCCGGTGAGGTTGAGGAAACGATCCGGCGGGAAAAACGCCCCCTTGTCGGGCAGCAAGCTGCTGCCGGCCCATACGACCCGGCGCGTGCGGTCTTCGCGCAAAATCAGCTCCGTCAACTGGTGGAAGCCCGGCCAGCGTTTCTCGGCGCGGCGGCTGTCGGGAAACATCACGATGGGCCGCGTGCCGCTCCGCCCGTCGACGAAGCTGAGGTTGAGTTTCCCCAGCTCGCGAAACCGCACGGTGCCGCGCAGCTCCGGCTTCAGCCCGAGCACCGGGCAGAATTGCAGCAGGATGTCCATTGCGTGACTGTGCCGTCCGCCGGCCGGCAGCGGCACTTTCTCGTCGTAAAACGCCGCCGCGCCCTCCCGTGCATCGCTGCGGCCGTATTTTTTCTTCGCCTGCGTCCGCCAGGCCATGAGCCCGGTACGCAGCAGACCCTGGAAGTCGAACAGGTAGTCGTACGGCGTCTGCCGCACTTCGCGCATCAATCGCAGAAAGTCGAAGACGCCGCCGAAGCGGCGGAACAAGTAGGTGCGGTCCACGGCATCACACGAGCGCACCAGCGGCGCGAAGATGTCGCGTACCACCCAGCCGATGCGCAACGGCGGCCGGTCGGCCGGCCATTGCGCCTTGAGCGAGGTGGCGACTTGCAGTCCCTGGACGATGTCGCCCAGCGAGGAAGGTTTGAGGATGAGCAGATCGGGCATGGCAAAGACGCGAAAGAATGAGCTTCCCTGCGCCGGCAGCCATCGTTTGATGACGAAGTTGGCTGAAATCAAACGCTAATCCGGCGCCCGTGCTCAAACTTCTCCTCACCTTCCTCGGCTGGAAGCTCGCCCATACGCCTGAAATGCTGCTGCGCGGGATCTCCGCCCTTGTCGGCGATGCGGTGTTTTTCCTCCTGCCGCGCCGGCGCCGGATCGTGCTGTCGAACCTCAGCCACGCCTTTCCCGACCGGCCCCGCGCCTGGCAGCATCGCGTCGGTCGCGCCAGCTGCCGTCGTCTGGTTGAAACCGGGCTCTTTTCCCTCGCGGCACCGTTTCTCAGTGAAGCCCGGATGCGCAAGATCCTGTGCCTCTCTCCCGATCTGGTCGCCGCCATCGCTGAACATCAGGACAATCCACGGGCCACCCTGTTTTGCGCGCCGCATATCGCCTACTGGGAAGCGCAGACGGCCATGGCCCTGCTCCTGCCCAAACCGTTCCCCGAATTCGGCATCATCTACCGGCCGCTCGACAACGCGGCCGCCGACGCCTTTGTGAAACGTTCACGCGAACGCTTCGGCATGCGCCTGCTCTCGCGGAAGGCGGGGTTTCAGGAGGCGCTGCATATCCTCCGTCGTCAGGGCTTGGTCGGCGTGCTTTTCGACCAAAACGCCGGTCTGCAGGGTGCCCTCACCACCCTCTTGGGGCGGGTCTGCTCGACCACCGAGCTGCCCGGCCTCATGGCGGAGAAATACTCGGGCCTCGTTTATGGCGTGTACCCGCGCCGGCTGGATTTCTGGCGCATCGAGATCGATGCCGTGCCGGTGCCAACCGACGGCACGAGCTCCGGTGCGACCATCGCGCTCAACCGCTGGCTCGAAGGCCTGCTGGCTGGCGACGAAAATATCTGCGCCTCCTGGCTGTGGTCGCACGACCGCTGGCGCAATCAGGACATCCCGGCCCGGCGTCTTCGCCTCGAAGCGAAGCGCAATCTGCTGGCCACCGAAAGCGCCGCGCGGGGCCGGCCGGCGTTGCCGCGGCGTACCCGGCTGCGGGTGCGGCTCCCCAACTGGCTTGGTGACGTGGTGATGACGCTGCCGCTGCTGCGGGCGCTGCGCATCTCGCGGCCCGACGCCGAAATCACGCTGATCGGCAAGGCCACCTTCGCGCCGTTGGTGCAAAGCTGGGGCGTGGCCGACCGCTACGAGCCGCTGCCGCCTCACGGCGTCGGCTACTTCCAGCACTTCTGGCGGCAGCGCCACGCCTATCCCGACGTCTATCTGCTTTTCACCAATTCGCTGCGCGGCGACCTCGAAGCGTGGCTCACGCGTTGCCCCCAACGCTTCGGCCTCGTCCGCTCCGGCAAGCCCCGCCCGCTGCTCTCGCACGCTTATCGCGTGCCGGCCGACTTCAACGAGCAACAACACCATCAGCTCGAACTCTGGGAAAACTTTCTC
>DATJPQ010000318.1:0-14011 GCA_035506315.1 Opitutaceae bacterium | reverse complement strand
CTGAATCGCGGGGCGTTTGGGGGCGTCCAATTGCTTCCTCCCGCGGCGATCGAACGCCTGGAGCGGGCGACGTCCACCTATGGAGCTCGCGCCGGGCTGACAACCGGATACGGCTTGGGAAACTACACCACCGTTCTCGATGGCCTGGTGTATCACGGACACGACGGGAGCCGACCCGGCTGTTTGACCGAGATGGATTACCTTCCCGATGCTGGAATCGGATTCGTTTTCATGATCAATACGAAGAACGCCGCGACGTTTTTCGAAGTCCGCCGGTTGCTTTGCGCGTATGTCGAGCGCTCGATCGTCGCGCCGTCGAAACCGCCCGCCACGATCGTACCCGCGGCGACGGCCCGCGAATTTGACGGATGGTATGAACCCATCAGTTCGCGCTTCGAGTTTTTCCATTGCTGGGAGCGCCTGCTCTCGCTCTCGAAAGTAACCCGGCGCGAAACGGGCCTGGAGTGGAAGCCACTGCTGCAACACCGTGACACCTACGTGGCGGTAACAGATCATCTGTTCCGTCGCAAGGCGGACCCGATACCCACGTTGGCGCTCATCGCCGATCATGCAGAAGGAACGTTGCTCCAGTTATCGGAGCTTCCGGGAATCGGGGCCACGGCGGGCCAGACATTCCGGCGCATTCCCGGTTGGTTGGTCGCGGTAGAAATTCTGCTGAGCATCGTCACACCGCTGCTGATGTTGAGTTCGCAATTGTTCGCCATGGTATGGGTGCCGAGAAAACTGGCGGGCCGGATGCGTGGCATCGGGCACCTCAGCGTTCGGGCGCTGCCGTTGCTGGCGACCCTGCCAGTGGCATGCTTGGTGGCGTGGGCGTGGACTCGAGGCGACGTTGTCAACGACCTCGTGGCCTGGTTGGCGCCGTCGTCTCCAAAATTCTTTTGGTTGTTCACAACCGTAGGGGGACTGGCCGCAACCGGCGTGGTGCAGGCACTGCGGTTGCGGCATACAGGGATCAACCGCGGCGTGTGGTGGCATTCGTTCGCGACCTCCACGGCCATCGCGATTGTGTCCCTCTACTTTGGTTATTGGGGCGTCATCGGCCTGCGAACGTGGGTCTGACGCGCGCCGCACCCGGCGTCGCCAGGAACATTCCGCAAGCGATCATAACGTGATCGATGCCGCGCGATAGGCGAAGAACCGCCGGAAGGGCATCACTTGACCCCGGACGGTTTTGCGTTTTTAGGTGCATGGTTCGCATGCTGCCTTCCTTTCGTCAGTCCTTGGCCTGGTTGCTCGTTCTGGCCGGTTCGTTTTCCGCGTCGGCCCAGGGCGGGCTGACGACGGAATCGCCGTTCCTGCCCGCCGGTGCCCCCGCCGCGACGGCGACGGATAATGCCGTGCTGGAATTCCGGGGCGTGATGGTCACCAACCAGGGCCCGGTGTTCCTCATCGTAGATCCAACGACCCCGACCAAAAAAGGCACCTGGGTTAAGCTCAACGAAACCGGGCGCGATTTCTCGGTGAAAGACTACGACGCCCAAGGCGATATGGTGTCGGTGGATTACCGGGGGCGTTTGCTTTCGCTGTCGCTCGCCAAGTCCAAGGTCGGCTCTTCCGGCATACCCATGGCCGGAACTGCCCCGGGCGGACAGCCACCGAACACCGGCCCCATTTCTCCCGTGGTGTTGAATCCCACTGCAGCCGACGAAACCCGCCGCCTCGAAGCGGTCACCCAGGAAGTGCTCCGCCGCCGCCTGATGCGCCAGCAAGCTGCGGTTGTGCCAGGGGGACCGCAGACGCCGCCTTCACCCAATCCGATGCAACCGGCATCGCCGCCGCGGCCCCCCGGCTCTCCGCCGCCGGCCCCGGGCGTGCAAGTTCGATAGGGCGAGAAAATCCGTGCGCTCCGGTGCGGACGGTCTAACTTGCCCGGTCCCGTATGCCGGACATCGCGCCCACCCGAAATCCTCCTGAACCAGAGCTCTCCAATTGGGCTCTGATCCGGCGGTTGTTCGGGCTCGCCTGGCGTTATCGTCTGCGCTGTGTGCAGGTGCTCGCGATCCAGCTCGTACTGCTCACGATGGGCATTGTCGGTCTTGGTTTCACCGGTCTCGGCATCGATTACATCCGCCACCAGGTCGAGGGCACGCCGCTCGTTCCCGGCGCGTTCCAGGTCAAACTGCCCGCCGACTGGTCCTGGCACCAGGTGTTGCTCCTGCTCGGCGGACTCATCCTCGCCCTGGCCGTCTGCCGGGCCATTCTCAATTACACCTACGCCGTGGCGGTCAACCTGCTCGTCCAGCAGGACCTCGTGCGTCACCTGCGGGGCGAGGTCTACGACAAGCTCCAACGCCTCAGCTTCCGGTTCTTCGACGCCAACTCCACCGGCTCGATCATCACCCGCGTCACCGGCGATGTGCAGGCCGTGCGCATGTTCGTCGACCAGGTGCTCATCCCGAGTGCGATCATGGTCGTCTCGCTCACGATCTACGTGGTCTACATGGCGAGCCTGAGCCCCAGCCTCACGCTCGCCTGCCTCGCCACCACCCCCGTGCTCGCCGGCCTGTCGATGTGGTTTTCCCGGCACATCCAGCCCAGCTACGCGCACAACCGCACTCTCGTCGAAAAGATGGTGCAGATGCTCGCGGAAAACATCCAGGGAGTGGCCGTGACCAAGGGCTTTGGCCGCGAGCCCGAGGTCGGCGCCCGGTTCACGGCGGCCAACCGCGCCGTGCTCGACCAGCAGCACAGCATCTTCTGGCGCGTCAGCCTCTATTCGCCCGCCGTCGGGTTTCTTACCCGCGTCAACATGATGGTGCTGCTCGGCTACGGCGGCTGGCTTGTCGCCCACAACCGGCTCCCGCTCGGCACCGGCCTCATCGTCTTCGCCGGCCTGCTCGAACAGTTCTCCGGCCAGGTCAACAACGTCGCCAATATCGTCAATTCCGTGCAGCAATCGCTCATCGGCGCGCGCCGTGTCTTCGAAATCCTCGACGCACCCATCGAGGTGAAATCGGCGCCCGATGCCCTCCGCCTGCCGCGCCTCGCCGGCGCCGTCCGGTTCGATCGCGTGACGTTCGCGTACGACGGCATCGACCCGGTGCTCCGCGACATCGACCTCGAGGTGCGCCCCGGCCAGTGCGTCGCCATCCTCGGCGCCACCGGCGCGGGCAAGAGCGTGCTGATGAGCCTGGTCCCTCGTTTCTACGATGTGACCGGCGGCCAACTCCTCCTCGATGGCCACGACGTGCGCCGGATCAACCTCGACGATCTGCGGCGCAACATCGGCATCGTCTTCCAGGAAAGTTTCCTCTTCTCCAACACTGTCGCCGCCAACATCGCCTTCGGCCACCCCGAGGCCTCCCGCGCACAGATCGAGCGGGCCGCGCGGATCGCCGCCGCGCACGACTTCATCATGGAGCTGCCGCAGGGTTACGACACCGTCCTCGGCGAGAGCGGCAACAGTCTTTCCGGCGGCCAGCGTCAGCGCCTCGCCATCGCCCGCGCCGTGTTGCTTGAGCCCGCCATCCTGCTGCTCGACGATCCCACCGCCGCCATCGACAGCGAAACCGAGCACGAAATCTTCGCGGCGCTCGACCGTGCCATCGCCGGCCGCACCACATTCATCGTGGCGCACCGCCTCAGCACATTGCGCCGCGCCGACTTCATCATCGTGATGGACCATGGGCGCATTGTGCAGCGCGGCACCCATGAGGAGCTGATGCGCGTGCCCGGTCCTTACCGCCACATCGCCAGCCTGCAACTGGTCGATAGCGGCGAGCTGCGGCCCGCCGGCATCCGTCCGGGCTTGGAGGCATCGCCATGAACCATCTGCCTCCCGTCAAACCCCGCAATCTCGGCCTCGTCCACCGTGCACCCGACGACGACGATGAGGAGGAGCCGCTGCGGCCGCTGGAATGGGGCCTGATCCGCCGGCTCTTTACCTACGCGCATCCGGTGCAAAGGAAGGCTTCCTTGCTGGTGCTGCTCTCCATCATCCGTTCCGCGCAGTTGCCGGCGCTCACCTGGATGGTGGGCCTCACCATCTCCGGTCCGATCGCACGGCACGACACCGTCCAGCTTGCATGGGCTGTGGCCGGCTACGGCCTGCTCGCGATCCTGACCGACGGGATGTTCCATTTCCGGCAGCGCTACGCCCTCGAAATTGGTGAAACCGTGGTCAACGGCCTGCGCCAGGAAATTTCCGACCGGCTGCAGCGCATGCCGATGAGTTTCTTCCATCGCGTGAAGCTCGGCCGCATCCTCGGTCGCGTGACGAGCGACGTGGAGGCGGTGCGCCTGGGCATCCAGGATGTGCTGTTTGTGAGCGCCATCCAGGCCGGCCAGATGCTCTTCGCCGCCGTGGTCATGGCCTATTGCGACTGGGTGCTCTTTCTCGTGGTGCTGGCGATGGCGCCGGTCCTGTGGATCATCAACCGGCATTTTCGTTTCAAGCTCAGCCACTACTCGCGCGCCGCCTCGGAAAGCTTTTCGCGCGTCACGGCCACGCTGGCCGAGTCGGTCAACGGCATTCGCGTCACCCAGGGTTTCGTGCGCCAGCAGACCAACGCCGGGCTCTTCCGTTCGTTGCTCTCCGACCACTCGCGCTACAGCGTCGCGCTCGCCCGCACCTCGGCGATCCTCATCCCGCTGCTCGAACTCAACAGCCAGTTCTTCGTGGCGATCCTCCTCATGTTCGGTGGCTGGCGCACCTTCCATGGCGACATGACGATGGCCGGCCTCATCCAGTTTTTCTTCCTGGCCAATCTTTTCTTCTCCCCGATCGCCATCATCGGCAACCAGTACAACCAGGCGCTTGTCGCCATGGCCGGCGCCGAGCGGGTCTTCCGCCTCATCGACACGCCCCCCGACTGGGAGGATGCGCCCGACGCCGTGGATCTGCTGGACCCGCGGGCGCAAACTGTTCCGGGTTCCGAGTTCCGGGTTTCGGGTTCCGACCTTCCGACAACCCAAAACTCGAAACCCGAAATCCGAAACCGCGGCGGCGCCGCCGCCGGCGCCGGGGCGCGGGTCGAGTTCCATCACGTCCATTTCGGCTACGATCCGGCGCGGCTGGTGCTGCACGACATCGATTTCACGGCCGAGCCCGGCCAGGCCGTCGCGCTCGTCGGACACACCGGCAGCGGCAAGAGCTCGATCGTCAATCTGGTCGCCAAATTCTACCTGCCGACCCGGGGCGAGGTTTTCATCGACGGCCGGGAGATCCGGACCCTCGCGAGCCGGGCGTTGCACCGCCAGATGGGCCTGGTGTCGCAGCAAAATTTTCTCTTCAGCGGCACGGTGGGGGAGAACATCCGCTTCGCGCGACCCGCCGCCACCGACGCCGAGGTACGCGCCGCCGCCCGGCAGCTCGACTGCCTCGATCTCCTCGAAGCGCTGCCTCTCGGCCTCGCGACCGAGGTGGGCGAGAAGGGCGCCAACCTCTCTGTCGGCCAGCGCCAGCTCGTCTGCTTCGCCCGGGCGTTGCTTGCCGATCCACGCCTCGTGCTCCTCGACGAGGCGACCGGCTCCATCGACGCACTCACGGAAGCGCGCCTGCAAACGGCGCTCGGTACGCTGCTGCAGGGTCGCACCAGCTTCATCGTGGCGCACCGGCTGTCGACGATCCGTCGCGCCGATCTGGTCCTCGTCCTCGACCAGGGCCGTATCATTGAGCGTGGTACGCATGCGCAGCTGCTCGCCCGCGGCGGCCGCTATGCCGAACTCTACGAACAATTCGTCCAGATCGACGACCAGCCGGCGTGACTGACGGTCCGGCCGGAGCCATCGGCGCCCCACGCGCCTTTGCGCCGTTGCCCGGCGACTGTCAAGCTTCCGTAAACCTCATATTTTCCCTCTGCGCTGTGCGATTTTTCACTCGGCAAGCCGGTTCTTTCTCCACTAGAAGATCGGACGCTTACAGTTTAAGCACTCTCAACCCTATCCTCACTATGGCCAAAAAATCCGCCCGTAAACCGAATGCCGCGTTCATGAAGCCCGTCACGCCCGACGATAAACTCGCCGCCGTTGTTGGCTCGAAGCCGATGCCCCGCACCGAGCTGACCAAGAAGATCTGGGACTATATCAAGAAGAACGGTCTCCAGGACAAGAAGGACAAGAAGATGATCAATGCCGACGCCGCCCTCAAGGCCGTGTTCGCCGGCAAAGCCAAGGTCAGCATGTTCGAGATGACCAAGCTCGTCTCGGGCCACGTTTCGTAACTGGTTTCATCAACGCTTTTCCCGACCGCCGCCGGCTTGTCCGGCGGCGGTTTTTTTGTGCCCTCCGGCCGGCGCCCGTCTGCCTCGCCGCGGCGGTTCTATCTTGCTGCAGCGGCGGCCTATGACCGCCGTCTGGGCTGGGCGATTCATCATGTGTTTCGGCGGTCATAGACCGCCGCTACCGGCAAACCCAGGCTTACCAGCTACCCGGGCGATGCACCGGCGGTGGCCGATGCCCGAAATTTTAGGCTTGTCAGATGATTTCTTTGTGATATCACTTTGGAATCTCCTCCAACTTCCTTCCTTCCATGACTACCAATCCGATTCCGCAAAATCCCAGTCGCGAGCAGCGCATCTCCGCCGTGAGCGGCTGGCGGCTGCTCTTCGTCAATCTCGCCCTCGTCGTGCTGGCGATCTGGCTATTCGTCACGGGCGTCCGCGGCGTGCGCACCGACGGCGTCCTGCCGGTGCTCGGCGCCATCGCACTCGCCATCGTCTCGTTCGTCATGGCCGGCGGTTTCTTCACCCTCCAGCCCAACGAGGCCGCGGTGCTGATCCTCTTCGGCAGCTACAAAGGTACCGTGCGGGATAGCGGTTTCTTCTGGACCAATCCCTTCAACAAAAGGATCCGCATCTCGCTGCGCGCGCGCAACCTCAACGGCGAAAAACTGAAGGTGAACGAAAAGCGCGGCAATCCCATCGAAATCGCCGCCGTCGTCGTCTGGCGCGTGCGCGACACCGCGCAGGCTCGCTTTGATGTCGACAACTACGATTCCTACGTGCGGGTGCAGAGCGAGTCGGCCTTGCGCCATGTGGCCAGCAGTTACGCCTACGACGATGGCGAGCCCAACGAGGTCACGCTGCGCAGCGGCGGCGATGTCGTGGCCGCGGCGCTCACGGTCGAGCTGCAGGAACGTCTCGCCCGGGCCGGCGTCGAGGTGCAGGAGGCGCGGCTCACGCATCTTGCCTACGCGCCCGAGATCGCCCAGACGATGCTCCGCCGCCAGCAGGCCGAGGCCGTGATCGCCGCCCGGCAGAAGATCGTGCACGGCGCCGTGAGCATGGTGGAGATGGCCCTCAACGAGCTCTCGGCCAAGAAAGTCGTGGTCCTCGACGAGGAGCGCAAGGCCGCCATGGTTTCCAACCTGCTGGTCGTGCTCTGCGGCGAATCCGAAACCAAGCCGGTCATCAACACCGGCACACTGTACAACTGATCCCCTCCCCGTTTTCCCTCCATGCAATACAAAGTCATAACCATCTGCTGCTCCTTCTCGACCAAACGTGCGCTCGAAAAATTCACCCAGGAAGTGAACACGGCCATCGCGGAAGGCTGGGAACCGCTCGGGGGCATCGCTTGCAGCAACTACACCATGGCCCAGGCCATGATCAAACGTCGCTGAGCCGCCCTTGCGCCGTGTCCGACCTCCGTCCAGTGCCCGATGGCGATTTCGCGCCCGCTCCCCTCGGCGGTCGCGTGCGGCTGATCACCTGGCTGACAGCCGCCTCGGTCGTCGTCGTGGACGCCACGGTCGCCGTCGTGCTGCTGCAGGAGCGCCACCCACCACCCTGGCCGGTATGGCCGGCCATGTTCATCGCTCCCGTGCTCGTCGGCGCCATCTGGTATGGCGCGCTGATTCGCCGCTACCGCCTCGGCAACGACGAGATTGTGATCGAGCGGGCGTGGCTGACCATGCGCCTCCCGCTCGCCGGACTCACCGCCGTCGAATCCGATCGCGAAGCGCTGCAAGGCGCAATGAAGATCATGGGCAACGACGGACTCGGCGCCTGGGCCGGCCGATTCCGGAGCAAGAAGCTGGGCAAATTCCGGGCGTACGTAAGCGACCCCGACTGCGCGGTCGTCCTGCGCTGGCCCGACCGTTGTCTCGTCCTCTCCCCCGCCGAGCCGGGCGAATTCACCGAGGCCGTGCGAGCCCGCCTCGCCGGTCGCGATTGATCCCATGGTACTCTTTCACTCCCGACATTTCCTCGCGCGCGGCCGGCGGCAGATCGGGCTATGCTTCGCCCTGTTGCTGGCGGCGGGACTCGGCGTGGAATTGGCCGGAAACTGGCCGGAGCCGGCACCCGCCACGATCGCGCCCGAGTTTGCGCTGGCGCCGCCCGGCTGGCCGCTCGTGCTCGCGCCGCTCGTCTTGAGCGAATATCTCCGCCACTGAAACCGCATGTCCACCGAAGACCGCAAAGCCTTTCTCCTGCGCATCGATCCCAAACTCTGGGACGAGCTCGAGGCCTGGGCGGCCGACGAATTGCGCAGCGTGAACGGCCAGGTGGAATTCCTGCTCCGCGACGCCGTGCGCCGCCGCAGGAAGACCACCGGCGACGACGCGGCGGAAACTTCCGCCCGCAAACGCTGATTGCCACTAAAGCCAACCGTCCTGACTCCATGGCGGGCGTTCTATCAGGCAGAAAAACCATTTCCCATGATGCCGATGTTTCCGCTGGATGAAAAGACACCCAAAACCGCACCCGTACGCGTCTGGTGGATCGCGTGGTTTGCGATTATGGCCAGCTTGGCTACGACCTATTTTGTGTTTAGCCCCGAGCATGGCGGCGAGACTACTGGCGGGCTACGCTTTGTTCCCATACTTCCGTTAGCGCTATCGATCGTTGTGAGATGGGTTGTGCTTCCGAGGTTTACCCGGAGGATTCGCGCTTTCCCGATATTTATCATTGGCATCGCCTTGGCAGAAGGCTCCGGAATCGCAGGAATCTTGCTAGTTCCAGAATTGGCGTTGATCTACTGCGTGTTGGCAGTGCTCGGACTGATCCAGTTCATCCCTCTGTTTGCGAGACACTATGAGGCATAACCAGGCGCATGGAGCCCACGAGCACAGCTGTCACGCCTCCTGCGTCCGCCTTCGCAGGGCTACGGCCGGACGAGTCCGCAGGAGATCGCGCCAGCGGCACTCGTAGCTCACCTTGATCGTTGTGCAGACGCTCGTGCGCCCGATCGGACGACTCCGTCGCTCCGCGATGATTGGGCCGGAGCCCGGCCAAACTGCCGGGATGCCATCGCCGGGGCCGGTGGACGGGTTGATTTTACTCGCGCCCCCGCCCGCCGGGCGGGCACCGTTTCCCCGCATGAGCGTCGCTGTTTCCCGCCAACACACCCGCGCTATTTTCATGCTGCTGCTGGCGAATCTCTATTGGGGGCTGAGCTTCCCGGTCATCAAAGCCCTCGCGCTGGTGCACGGCGCACTGTTGCCGGGCAGCAGCAGTTGGTTCATCGCCGCGATGTCGGTCGCGCCCCGCTTCCTGCTCGCGACCGTAGTGCTCCTCGTCCTCCAGGCCCGCACGCTCGGGCAGATCACGCGCCGCGAACTTCAACAAGGCCTGTGGCTCGGACTCTTCGCTTCCGCCGGCATGGTGCTGCAATGCGACGGGCTCCAGTTTACCGCGGCCTCGACCTCGGCGTTCCTCACGCAACTCTACGCCATCCTGATCCCGGTGTGGCTGGCGTTGCGGCACCGCCGGTCGCCGGGTGGCTGGATCTGGCTGTGCTGTGCGCTGGTGCTGATCGGCGTCGCCATTCTGGGACGTTTCAACTGGTCCACCCTCCGCTTCGGACGCGGCGAGGCGGAGACCCTGCTCAGCTCGGTGTTTTTCATGGGGCAAATTCTCTGCCTCGATCGCGTGGATTATGCGGGCAACCGGCCGGAAAAAATCACGCTGGTCATGTTTGCCGTCGAGATGGTGATTTTTTGGCTCATGGCGGTGCTCGCCGCGCCGGCGGCCCATGCCTTGCTCGTGCCCTGGGCCTCGCTGCCGTGGATCGGGCTGACGCTCCTGCTCACGGGTTTCTGCACCCTCGGCGCTTTCACGCTGATGAACACCTGGCAGCCGAAGATCAGCTCCACCGAGGCCGGGCTGATCTACTGTGTGGAGCCGATCTTCGGTTCGCTGATGGCGCTCTGCCTGCCGGCCCTGTTTTCGTTGTGGGCCGGCATCGATTACCCGAACGAGACGGCCACCTGGCATCTGCTGGTGGGCGGCGGCTTCATCACCCTCGCCAACGTCCTGCTGCAACTGCGCCCGCCGGCCAAGGCCTGACTGCTGCGGCCACACCGGCAACCGCCCCCACTGCCCTCCCCATGCGGTCGATCCACTCCCGAGTTTGTCACGTAATACGTGACGAATGATCAGACTTGCTAGCACTTCTATAATAGCCAAAAACAAAAGTTTGTAACGTAATACGTGACAAACTCTGGCGTGCTTCGCCACCGGCTTGTTTCACCGTTTGTGTGGTGCTGTGCCGTTTATGCGCGGATCTTGGCCCGGTGCGTTTGACACTTAATAGGTGTCAAGCTCTGGCGGGGTACATCCGCAGGTTCGCCGCCTGCCAGGGAAAAAACTTCGTTCAGCTTTTGCCGCTGGCGAGCTGCCGCGCCACCGGGCCGTCGAGCAACACCGTTTGCGTCGGGAAGGCAAATTCGAGCCCGCGCGCCGCGACCGCCCGCATGATTTTCAGGTTGATGCGTTCGCGCAGGTCCATGTGCCGGGTCCAATCGGGATCAACCGCGAAATACACGATATGAAGGTTGAGCGAGCAGTCGCCATATTCGGCAAAATGAACCAGAACCGAGTCGGTCTGCACTCCCGGGTCATCGCGCAAAAGCTGCCGGATATCCTCGGCGATGGTCTGCATCTGGTCCGGGGTCGCGGCGTAAGTCAGGCCGATGGTTTGATCGACGCGCCGCTGCGGCATGCGCGAGAAGTTGGTGATCGTCTCACTCGCGACCATCTTGTTCGGGAGCACGATAAGCGTGCGTGCCGCCGTCCGGATTTTGGTGGAACGCAGGCCGATGTCCTCGACCTTGCCCTCGGCCGTTCCGACGCGGACGACGTCGCCCACGCGGAACGGATGATCCATCACGACCACAAACGAGCCAAAAAGATTCGCGATGGTGTCCTGGGCGGCGAGGGCAAACGCCAGGCCGCCGATGCCGGCGGCGCCCAGCAGCCCCATCACCGGCCAGCCCAGGCTCTGTGCGATGACAAGGAGTCCCAACACCACCGCGACGACGAACAGCGTCTTTTTGATCAGCGGCATGAACGTCGCCACCGTCATCTGCTTCTGGTGGGCGATCTCCTCAAGGTGGGCCAGGACCGCGCCGCCCGCCCGGATCAGCGCCCAGGTCAGAACGATGAGGACGGCAA
Organism: Opitutaceae bacterium; assembly: GCA_035506315.1. GTDB lineage: Bacteria > Verrucomicrobiota > Verrucomicrobiia > Opitutales > Opitutaceae > MWDT01. Next base: position 2,651 of record DATJPQ010000318.1, on the reverse strand, counting down.
TCGTGGCTCCGTTGGTCACGAGCCGGTCGAGCCGGGCGGACAACGGCAGCACGGTGAGTGCAGCGAAGATGCCGAGCACCAGCACCAGCGTGTCGGCCGGGCTTTCGAGGGCGGGGAACAGCTTGTCGTCGAGCGTCGTCTCCGTTTTGGCCGCCAGTTTTTTCAGCTGGTGAAAAATGATCTTGGTGACGACGTGGCGCAGTAGAATCGCCAGGACAATGATGACGCCGCAGGCAATCCAATGAAACAGGGTGCTGTCGATCCCGGGGAAGAAACGATGCAGCCAGCTCACGAACTGTTCGAGGATGTCGGTCGCTTCGGCGGCCACTTTGCCACCGGTGGCGGGGGCGGGCGCCTCCGCCGCGGCCCGGAGGGACGTTGTTCCCAGCCCGCCGGTCGCCAACCCGCACAGAAGTCGCAGAGCTTTCATGGTAGAGTAAAGCAGCCGAATCATGCAGCCGCGGCGGCGGAGTCAACCCACCAAGGGGCCGGCCTGCGACGGGTTCCGCTTGCACCCGCCGGCGGGCTGCGCCATGGCTTCGCGCGCGATGCCAAACCTGATCGCCACTGCCGTCGCTCTACCACCCCTCCCGTGGTGGGCCTGGGGTGGTTTTTTTGTTTTTATTGCGGCGCTGCTGGCGCTCGACCTCGGGGTGTTCCATCGCGGTTCGCACGAGGTGAAGCCGCAGGAGGCGCTGATCTGGTGTATCGTGTGGGGCGGCCTGGCGCTGGCCTTCAATGCCCTGGTATATGGCTGGCGCGGGGCCGAGCTCGGCCAGCAATTCCTCGCCGCCTACCTCGTGGAGCTCTGTCTGAGCGTCGACAACGTTTTCGTCTTCATCGTCATCTTCGCCTTTTTCCAGGTCGCCCCGCGGTGGCAGCACCGTGTGCTCTTTTGGGGCATCCTCGGCGCGATTGTGATGCGCGGCGTGTTCATTCTGGTCGGCGTGGGCGTGCTGGCGCGCTTTCACTGGCTGTTCTACCTGTTCGGCACCTTTCTCGTGTACACGGGCATCAAAATGGCCCTGCCGAAAAAGGGAGAAGTCGACGTCGATCCCGAGCACAACGCCGCCGTCCGGATGTTCCGACGGTTCATGCCCATCGCGCCGGAGTGCGATGACGGGCGTTTTTTCGCCCGCGACGCGGGCCGGTTCGCGGCCACTCCGCTGTTCATTGTGCTGATCGTGGTGGAGACGACCGACCTGATGTTCGCCCTCGATTCGCTGCCCGCCGTACTCGCGATCACCAAGGACGGATTCGTGGCGCTCACGTCCAACGTTTTCGCCATACTTGGCCTGCGCTCGCTCTATTTTGCGCTGAGTGGCGTGATGCAACTCTTCCGCTACCTGAAGCTCGGCCTGGCCGTCATCCTCGGCTTCATCGGCGTGCGGATGCTCCTGGCCACCTGGCTCGACATTTCCACCACCGTTTCGCTCGGCGTGATCGGTGGGGTGCTGACCCTCTCGATCCTGGCGAGCGTACTCCGGCCCGAAAAACCAAAGATCTGACGGCGCATTCCCCGCCGCGCCGGGCGATTCAGTCAAGCAACCGCCCCGACCACTCCGGCCGAGCCAGCACCCCGGCCCGCGCCGCACCGAAGATTTTCCGCCGCCACCGCGCCACCAGCCGGTAGCCCGCGTCGCGCCAAGCCGCCGGCACCAGCCGGAGAACCGCCGCCACCATGCGTCCGATGCCACCGACCTCGCGCAACGCGGCGATCATCGCGTCAGTCCGCTGCAAATATCGTGGCGGATCGCGCCGGTGCCAATCGGGCACCAGGATCATGCTCTCGCCATCGGTCGCCGGCAGACCGTGCTGCCGCAGATAACCCTGCGCCGCCCGACCCTGCAACGGCGCGAAACACAACCGGCGCCGCCGGTCGAGCCGGAGCAGCAGCCGCACCAGCCGCTGGCACAGGCCGCACTCGCCGTCGAACAGCAGCACCGGGCCGGAGGGGGCGGCATCCGTCGGCATTGCTCAATGGCGCTCTTGTGCAAACACCTCGGCCACGTCGGCGAGATCGCACAGCAGCGGCGCGATCAGCTCGTAGCGCTGCCGGCGGCGGTCGCTGTTGAAAGTTCCCGTCTCGGCGTATTTCACCACGCCGAACTCGAGCTGGAAACTGCCCGTCGCTCCCGCACGTTGGGCCGCCATGAAGCGATCGCGAATTTCTCCGACGAGCGCCGCCCGGAAATAGTCCGGCTGGTTGGTCTGCACGAACCAGGCCGCGTCGAACGTCGCATCGTCCACGGTGATTTCCTTCGCGCCGAACAACTCCATGACCTTGGTGCCCAGCCCCTGCTTGCGGAGCCGGAAGGTGAGTCCACCATCGGCCCGCGGCCGGGCGGTAATCGCACTCCAGGTGGTACGCGATTTGCCGGACCCAGTGGCGTAATTGAAGAACTCGACACGCTTGTTGCGGATCGTGCCGGCGCCGCGCGGATTCGGCCAGAAAAGTCCCAATACCGGCTGCGCCGGGTCCAGCGTGAGCCCCAGCGCGTCGGCCAGTCGTTGGGCCTGCTCACGCGCCCGGCGGGTGCTGCGCGCCCCGGCCCATCCGATCAAGCCCACAAAAACCAGACCCAGCACCGCGAATAAAACCGGGACCAGCATGTCAGTTTGCATGGGGCAACGCTCGCAGGTGCCGCCCG
>DATJPQ010000317.1:0-5458 GCA_035506315.1 Opitutaceae bacterium | reverse complement strand
GCTTTTTCCCTAGAACTTCTGCGAACGAGTATTCGGTCACGCGCACAAACGCGGCATTGACCCATTCGATGCGTCCCTGAGGGTCCGTGATCACAACGAGGTTTTCCGTCTCCTGCACCACCAGCGCGAGATTGCGAAGCTGCGCTTCGGCCTGCTTGCGCTGGGTAATATCGGTGGCAATTCCCAGATACCCGGTGGCGACGCCCTCGCGGTTGCGCACCAGCGTCACAGAAAGATTCACGGTCAAATGGACTCCGTCTTTTCGCACATAGGTCCACTCGCGTTCCTCGAAGCCACCGGACCGGGCGTTCTCGACAAAAACATCGAACCCCCGGATGGGGCGCTGGCACTTCGCGCTTAACTCCTCTCCGCGCCGCACCACCTCCGATTCCAGGTGAAAGGCCTGCGGTGTCTGCTTGCCCACCATCTCCTCCGCCGGGTAGCCAAGCATCTTCTCGGCCCCGGAATTGAACACCGTTATCGTCCCTTGCGGATCGGTGGCGATGATGGCCACCTGCGTCGCTGCATTCAGGACCGAGTTCAGCCGGTTGCCGAGATCCACCAGTTCATCCTCCGCCTGCTTGCGCTCGGCGAAATCGCGGCGCAAGGCCTCCTGGCTCTTGCGCAAGGCGGATTCCACCTGCCAGATCCGCCACATGGCTTGGATGTGCGCCAAGAGTTCACGATTGTCCATCGGCCGGGTAAGGTAGGCATCCGCTCCCTGCTCCAACCCGTCGGTCCGGCTACCACTGCCCGTCATCGTGCCGGAAACCAACATTACCAGCATCCCCTCCAGCGTAGGGTCCGACTTGGCGAGCCGGCAGACTTCGAACCCGTCCATGCCCGGTAACCGGACATCCAGCAACATCAGGAAGGGGGCAGTTTCTTTGGCGAGCCGCAGTCCGTCGCGACCGTTGGCCGCCGTTGTCACGCGGTAGCCCGCCGCTTCCAAAACCTGTGCGGTAGCGAACAGGACGTCAGGGTTGTCATCCACAACCAATATGCCGCCACGCATATTCATGGCATAATAATGGAGCATCCTTCCGGCAGGAATAATGCGCCAGTGCTCAAATTTTCAAGCGGACTGCACATGATTTTGTCGCGCGGACGACCAAGGCAGTATTTTCCTCGGATTATGCGAATGGTCAACAATTTAAACTGAATATAGTTCCCCAGTTTGGCGGCATAACGGAGGGCGCCTGTAATGCAAGGGGTCGCACCGCGATGCACGACACTATGCTCGATCGGGGAATGGGGAATACGCGGTGCCGCGTGAGGCCTGTCCCCGGGCAGTGCGGGCCGCTGTGCGGCATCCGCGCCCATGCCAGTCGCCGCGTCGGGACTGCTCGGCGCAGTGCGATTGCAGGCAGAATAAACGATGCGTTTCCGAGCGGTACAGTTGGCCCAAAATATTGCCGGGCGTTTGCTTGGTGCTTTTCCGCGGCAGTATTCCGCCTAAACTGCTCCCGCCATGAACGACATTCAGGAACTTCAGCGCCTCGCCTCACCCGCACCCAAACCGCAATCGCTCGCATGGGACGGTGCCACCCTCTGGATGGGCTCGCGGGAGACGCGTCACATTTATGCCATCGATCCGGCGACCTGGACCGTCGGTTGGGATACCGCCGCGCCGGGCACGCCTTGGGGCATGACCGCGGTCGGCGACGAGCTCCGCGTTTTGTGCGGCGAGACGGCGGACGACAACCGGATCATCCGGCGCTTCATTCCGGGGCATGGCTTCGATGGTAGATTTCACATCCCCTGCCCCGACGACACCGGTTCCCAGCTCGGTTACGACGGCCGGCGGTTGCATGTCAGCCAATGGCACCCGCAAAAGGTGCTCGCCCTCGGCGACGACGGGGAAGTCGAGCGTGTGATCGACGTCCCGCACGGCATCTGCGGACAGGTTATTGTCGACGGCTTCATTTACCTCGTCACCAACGATGTCGAGGAGTCGAACGATTACTGGCTCACCCGCGTGGACCCACGCCCGGCAAAACCGAAGATCGTCGACCTGGTCCGCATCCCCTTTCCTGCGCGGGCGCTCGCGTTCGACGGCACGAATTTCTGGACCAACCACCGGGAGCAAAACCAGATCGTGTCCTTCGCCCGACCGGCCGTACGGTGAACCTGGATCCCGCTTATCGTCACAGAGATCACTGAGGCAAGGAATGAGTGCACAGAGAGACGGAATATAGAAATCGAATTCCATGACATCATGGGTCGGGTACGTGCACGCCAAAAAGCCTGTGCATTCCCAACCATAGAGTTTTACAGGAGATAACAGAGGCAACGGAGTGGTTCATTTGCCTGGTCTGCGGCTGCTGGGGGTGTAGCGACCTGTCCCCAAGACGCTGGCCTTTTCGGCAAATGATGCCCTGGCCGAAAAGGGCGCGCACGAGGCATTCCCCTAGGGGTGGCACGATCCTTGGCAGTTTTTCGGATCAAACGGTTGCGTCCTACCATAGCCGGTAAGGTGAGATTTCCTTGTATCGGCAACCGGCCCGCTGAATTTTCCCAGTGAGCAATTGCAATCCGGTCTTACACCCCTTCATCAAACCTCAACAAATCGGAACAGCCATGTGGCATCTATCAGTACCGTGGTGGGAACTCGTGCTGCGGGGCGTCGTCGTGTACGCCTTTCTCATCCTGATCCTGCGGATCACCGGCAAGCGTCAGGTCGGACAGCTTGCTCCGTTCGACCTGGTACTGCTGCTCGTGCTGGCCAATGCCGTGCAGAATTCCATGAACGCCGGCGATAATTCGCTGCTCGCGGGCCTGATCATCGCCACCACGCTCGTGGGGCTCAACTATGCGGTTGGCCTCGCCACCTTTAAGAGCAAGCAATTGGAGGCGATCATCGAGGGCCGCCCGCAGGTGCTCATCCACAACGGCCGGTTGTTCGAGGACGTGATGACACGCGCCCAGCTCACCCACCATGAACTAAATGCCGCCTTGCGCGGGGCGGCCTGCGCCTCCGTGCACGACGTCCACTCGGCGATCCTGGAAAACAACGGGACGATCACCGTGATCTCGCGCCAGGCGATGCAAGGCAACGAGGCCGATCCGCCGAAGGCCGGGGAGTGATGGCGGCGGTTGAGCCGATGACGTGCCGTTGCGCGGCATCACCGCCGAAGGCCCAAGATCCAAACGGTAGGGCGGACTATCCTTAGTCCGCCGTCGGGTTCGCTCAGGGTAACACGGTGCGGTAAGGATAACGCGCCCTACCCATGCGAACACGGATCATCGATCCGCCGCGTCAGGAGCATCCGTGGTCAAAATTGACCGCAGAATGCTTTACGCCGTCTGGGCGGCTTTCACGAGGTCGACGAAGCTGCGCGTCTCGAGCGAGGCGCCGCCGATCAAGCCGCCGTCGATATCCTTTTGCGCGAGGAGTTCGGGGGCGTTGGCCGGCTTCATCGAGCCACCGTAAAGGATGCGCAGCTTCTGGGCGACCGCGTCGCCAAAGAGCTTGGTGAGCAGGCTGCGGATGAAGGCGTGAACTTCCTGCGCCTGGGCGGTGGTGGCGACCTTGCCGGTGCCGATGGCCCAGACGGGCTCGTAGGCGATCACCACGCTGGTCGCAAGTTCCTTGCTGACGCCTTCAAGGCAGGCCTCGACCTGCGTCTGCACGACCTTGAGGGTGGAGCCGGCCTCGCGCTCGGCGAGCGTCTCGCCCACGCAGAGGATGGGCTTGAGCTGGTTTTTCAGCGCGGCGAGGACCTTCTGGTTGATGAACTGGTCGGTTTCGTGAAAGTAGGTGCGGCGCTCGCTGTGGCCCAGGATCACATACGTGGCAAAGATGGCGCGCAGCATGCCGGCTGATATCTCGCCCGTATAGGCGCCGCTTACCTCGGGATGCATGTTTTGCGCGCCGAGCTTCACCGTGGAACCTTCGAGCTTCTTGCCGACACTCTCCAGGGCGGTGAACGGCGGACACACGACGATATCGACGTCGGTCTGGCGGCCGACCTCGGCCACGATCTCTTGCACGAGCGTGACCGCGTCGGCGGAGGTTTTGTTCATTTTCCAGTTACCGGCGATGAGCTTTTTGCGAATCATGGTGAAATTGAGTTTCGGGTTTCGGGTTTCGAGTTCCGGGTTGTGGCGGGCGGATTCTGAGTTGAGCGGATTTCATGCCGAGACCAACTCGAAACACAAAACCCAGAACCCGGAACCGGGAGGCGCTTACGCCTCCAGGAATGCCACGCCGGGAAGGATCTTCCCCTCGAGGAATTCGAGGCTGGCGCCGCCACCGGTGGAGCAATGCGTGACCTTGTCGGCCACCTTGAATTTCTTGGCCGCAGTCGCGGTGTCGCCGCCGCCGACCACGGTGATGGCACCAGCTGCGGTCGCCTGGGCGATGGCGTCGGCCATGGCCTTGGTGCTGGCCGCAAACGCGGGAAATTCGAACACGCCCGGAGGCCCGTTCCACACGATCGTCTTCGAACGCAGGATGGAGGCGGTGAAGATCGCATTGGATTTGGGGCCGACATCAAGGCCGAGCCAGCCTGCGGGGATCCCGGTCTTGTCGTCGGCGGGCTTGGTGGCGGCATCCGCGGCAAATTTGTCGGCCGCGATGTAGTCGACCGGGAGCGTGATTTTCACTCCCTTGGCCTGGGCCTTGGCGACGAGTTCGCCGACGATCTTGGCGCCTTCGGCATCGAAAAGGCTGCTGCCGATCTCGACGTTCTCCAAAACCTTCTTGAAGGTGAAGGCCATGCCACCGCCGATGATGATCTCGTTGGCCTTGTCGAGGAGATTGTTGATCAGCGGAATCTTGTCGGCGATCTTCGCCCCGCCGAGGATGGCGAGCAACGGACGCTGCGGATGGTCGAGAACCCTGGCGAAGGCATTGAGCTCGGCTTCCATCAGGAAGCCGGCCGCCTTGTCCTTGAGCGCGACGCCGACCATCGACGAGTGCGCGCGATGCGCGGTGCCGAAAGCGTCGTTGACGAACACGTCGCCAAGCTTGGTGAGGCTGGCGCGGAAGGCAGCGACGGCCGCCGGATCGGCCTTGATCGATTTCTCGGTTCCGTCGGGTTGCTTCACCTTCACCTTGCCCTCTTCCTCGAGGTGAAAGCGGAGATTCTCGAGCAAGACGACATCACCGGCCTGGAGCGTGCCGGGCGCACAGGCGGCCTCGACGGCAGAGCCGACGCAATCGTCGAGAAACTTCACCGGCTTGCCCAGGAGCTTGGCCAGCTCGGCCGCGACGGGCTGGAGCGAAAACTTGGCGATCTTCTGGCCGTCGGGGCGTCCGAGATGGCTCATGAGCACGACGGACGCGCCCTTTTCGAGGGCGAACTTGATCGTCGGCAGCGCCGCGGCAATGCGCTGGTTGTTGGTGATCGCGCCGGTGGCCTTGTCCTGCGGGACGTTGAAGTCCACGCGCATGAGGACGCGTTTACCGGCGAGGTTGAGATCGCGGATGGTCTTGAATTTCGGCATGGGAGTA
>DATJPQ010000316.1:0-9789 GCA_035506315.1 Opitutaceae bacterium | reverse complement strand
GTTCGACGGCCAATTCGTGATTCAAATACTGCGCCGTCTGCTGCCGCCAGAACATGCCCACTCCTGTGGCAGCGGCCAGCAACAGCGCCGTCACCACCAAACCCACGGTCCAGGCCTGCCGGCGCAGCGGAGCGTAAATCTCCGCCTGATCCTCCTTGGCCACAACCAACCAGGACGAACCGGGCACGCGACGGATCACGGCCAGGACCGGCACCCCGCGATAATCGATCCCCTCATGTATGCCCATTGCGCCGCGCAAACCCATCGCCGCCGGCAACCGTGATTCCAGGATCGGACGGCGCAGGCTGAGCGGCGGGCCGGCCCGGTGGCGGAGTTCGTTCAGGTAGACAACCTCCTCGCCTTCGCCCCGCACGAGCAGGGTTTCCGCGGTATCGCTCGGCATCGGCCAGGTCTGGATCAATGGGTAGAGAAAATTCTGCGGATCCAGCTGCAGCCGGATCACCGCCACCGGCCGCCCGGAGGACGCCGCCGCAGGCCGGCCGTCGCCAGCCGGCTGCTCGCCGGGCGCGAAGATCGGAGCGAACAGGTCCAGATGGGTGCCGCTGCCGCCCGCGCTCGTGTAGAGATCGGACATGAAAATGTCGTTGCCCCGCAGGGCGGCTAGCACCCGTTCCCGCGTCATGGCGTCGGGCAAGGCGCTCCTTTCCGGCAGGATCACCCGGATGCCGGCCTCCCCGTCGAACAAGCCGACGGTCTCGTAACGGTCGCCGCCCTTTATCAGGTCGAGCCAGCGGACCGCTTCCGCCTGCGCCGCGGCGGATTCCGGTTGGGCGAGAAACGCCGCCATGTCCATCGCGACATACGGCGCCCGCATCAGGAAACGCGCGTCGTCGAGCCGTTCGCTCCGCCAATTCGCGATTTGATTGACCTTGAGATCGGTCACTGCCGTCAACTCCTGGGCAATCTTATCCCGCAGGGCGGCCTGTTGGCTTCGCAAGTAGAAAATGCCCGTCAGCACGATGCCACTCATCACCACCACCGCCGTGATCGCCAGCCGCCACGCCGCCGGGGAAAGCCGCCGCCAGGCCGCGGCAGAGAAATCGATAAAATGGACGGCACGCCACAGTGCGTCCACTCCACCCTCCGCCAGCAACGCGAGGTTGAGGGCCGCCAGGGCAATTGCCGTCAGGAAGGCCATCGGCACGGTCGTGCCGCCGTAATACAACGGTGTGCCGGTCGCATAGGCCAGGGCGATGATCACGCTGTAGCATCCGCCGGCCAACGCCACCAGAGAACCCGCGATCCGCAGCCAGGTCTTGCCCGTCATCGGGGCGAACAGCATCAGCAGGCTGAAAACGGCGCCGAGAAAAACCGCGGCGGTGAGCGGCGACATGTGCCCCAAGGCAATGCCCCGGATCGTCGCATCGGTCCGCGTCAGTACGCGCTCCCACGGCAGATTGTAGCCGGTCAGATTCTGGATGCAGACGGCGGCACACGCCAGGGCCACGATTCCGGCCATCGCAAAGTCCAGCACCCGCACCGCGGGTCGGGCCGACCACCTATGGCGCAGCCCCGCCGCGACGCTGAGGAGCACCAGCAGCAGGGCGGTGCCGGGCGCCATCGGAACGGTGCCGCTGCCGGAGGCGATCAATTTCCAGTTGCCAGAGTACCACATCACCAGTCCGACGAGACCGAGTACACCGGCGACGCCGGTGCCGGCGTTGACCAGCCACCGCTTCGCCCGATTGAAACTCGCTGCGTTGTTCATGGGAGTAGCACGTGTCGACTCAAACATCCCGGCCCTGCCCGATCACGCGGAGCGTGCGCGCCCGGCCCGCTTGGGCCGAACGTATTCCGCTTGCTTCACGGGCCCGCCGCCAGGGCGGCGGAACGGACCGGGCATCAGCATGATGTCCCCGCCGCACATGGCAATGCCCATTCGCTCCGCCAGCCGATGGCCGGCTCCGTCGGAAAATACTCGCTTCCGCCGTCCGGAACCGCACGCTCGCGCGCTTTGGTTCCTCTCTCTCCCCTCGTCAATCGCGAATCCCCTGATCGCTTATGCCGACCCCCCGACAACGTGCCCGCATCACCTGGTTAAAAGGCGCGGATTTCCCGTGCGCGCCTTTTTCTGCGCCGCAGACCCGACCGCGACGCCTCGTTTTGCTCGGCGCGCCGGGCATTGGCAAGGGCACGCAGGCTGAACTCCTCGCCCGAAAATTCGGCTCCTGCCAGCTGTCCACAGGCGACGTTTTTCGCGCGGCCAAACAGGCGCCGGACGAGGATAAGACTCCCGCCATCCGCGAAGCCTTGGAATACATGAAAGCCGGCAAGCTCGTGCCTGACGCCACGGTGGTGGCCCTGGTCGAGGAGCGCAAACCCTGCCTCCGCTGCAGCGCCGGTTTCCTCCTCGATGGATTTCCGCGCACCGTTTTCCAGGCCGGGGAACTCGACCGGATACTGCGACAGGAGCAGCTCGCCCTCGATGCGGTCCTCAGTTACGATCTGGCGGAGGCCAAGATCCTTGAGCGCTTGAGCGGTCGCCGCGTGTGCTCCAAGTGCAAAGTCACCTACCATTTGAAAGACCACCCGCCGAAGGTCGAGGGAGTGTGCGACCGCTGCGGCGGTGCGTTGTACCAGCGCGAAGACGACCGGCCGGAGGCCGTGCATGTCCGCATGGAAACCTACCGGCACAGCACCGAGCCGCTCATCGATTACTACCGGAAGAAAGGCCTGCTCGTGCAAATCGAATGCGGCGACACCCCGGAGGAGACCTTCGCCCGCACCCTGGCGGCGCTAAAGGTCGGGGCGTAGCGCCGCGCATCCCCGGCCGGTTTTCCGGGCAGCGCAGGCATCCCTGCCTGCAGGTTTTCTCCTCGTCTGCCGCTTCGCGGAACCCGGCCGGCTGGAAACCTGCGCTACTGCGGCACATCGCTCCCCGGCTCTCCGGGCAGCGCAGGCATCCCTGCCTGCTTCTGTGGTCAACGCCAACGGACTGTCAGTGGCATTAAGCCCGGGGGTGGGCCTTGTCGTAAATCTCGCGCAACCGCGCCACGCTCACATGGGTATAGATCTGCGTGGTGTCGAGACTGGCGTGGCCGAGCAGCTCCTGCACCAGGCGCAGGTCGGCTCCAGCGTTGAGCAGGTGCGTGGCATAGCTGTGCCGCAGCTTGTGCGGTGAGAGATCGAGCGGCAGCTCGGCGAGCGCCAGGTAGCGCTTGAGCAGCAACTGCACCTGTCGCACGGCGAGCCGCTCATGGCGGGTATTCACCACCACCGGGCCGGATGGCGACGTGTCGCGGGCAAATTCGCTGCGCCACTTCGCCAGCACCGCCATCGCCACACGCCCGAGCGGACAGAGCCGCTCCTTGCGTCCCTTGCCGAGCACGCGCGCCACGCCGTTAACCAGGTCGATGCGGCCGTAGTCGAGCGCCACCAGCTCGCTCACGCGCAGGCCACCGCCATACAGGAGCTCCATCACGAGCCGGTCGCGCCAGGCGGTGAAAGCGTCGATGCTCTGGTTGTCGAGCAGACTTTGTGGTCCGCTGAGCAGGCGTTTCATCTGCTCTTCGGTGAGAAACTTCGGCAGGCGCTTTTCCAGCTTGGGCAGCGGCACGCCGACGAACGGGTTGCGCCGCACCTTGCCGCGCTTGAGCCAGAACTTGAAAAAAGCCCTCAGCCCCGAGGCATGGTTATGCAGCGTGCGCCGGTCGAAGCGTCGTTGTGCCTCGATCACAAAGTCACGCAAAGCGCGCGGCTCGAGCGCGTCAAAGCCACGGTCCTTGAGCCCGGCGGAGTCCAGCCAGCGGTAGAAATCGTCGAACGCCTGCCGATAGTTGCGCAGCGTATAGCGCGAATAACGCCGCTCCTTTGCCAGGTACACCGCGAACGGCTCCCACCACTCGGTAAGCAACGGGGCGGGCACGGAAGCAGGAATTTCTTTGGCGGGCATGTGGAGCCCGGCGGGCCGCCGCCCCCGGGTGGCCGGATGCAATAGCGGCTCCGGCGCAAGCGAGTCAATGCAAGGCCACGCCAGCCTTCGCTTCCGGCGCCGGTGCCCGTTTCTACGTCAGCTGCTTTTCGATGGCGGTTTTCACCCGCAGGGTTTCGCGGCGCAGCGCGCCCTCGGCGTCGAGATCGTTCGCCCGGGCGGCTGCGGCCAGCTCGAAGAGGAGCCGGCCCAACGCTGCATCGGTGAGTCCCGCGGCGTGTTGGGCGATTCGCGCCCGGTCCACGACGCCCCCGGCCGGCAGTTTTTTCTTCTCGATCTGTTTCCACACCGCCTCGGCATACATCAACGCCGGTAATTGCGGTGGCATCTCCTTGAAAACGCCGGTGGAAACCGGACCGTGCTTCTTCTCGCCGGCCTTGATGATGTCCCACTGGTGCAAAACCTGCTCGGAGGTGTCGAGTTTGCCGGTGCCGAACACGTGCGGATGGCGGCGGATCAGCTTCTCGTTGATGTCCCGGGCCACGTCATCAAAGTCGAAGTGCCCGCCCTCCTCGGCCAGCAGGGCATGGAAAACGACCTGGATGAGCACGTCGCCCAGTTCCTCGCGCATGTGCGGCAGGTCGCCCCGGTCGATGGTGTCGAGCAATTCGCTGCACTCGTCGATCAGACAACGCGCGAGGCTCTGGTGAGTCTGTTCCCGGTCCCACGGGCAGCCGCCCGGGCCACGGAGCCGGGCCATGGTTTGGCGAAGATCGTCGATGGCGCTCATGGGATAGGAAAAACCACGAAATCCACGAAACACACGAAAAAACCCCGGAAATCTGGTCTGGTTTTCGTGTCGTTCGTGTGTTTCGTGGTAACACTTCATGTCCGACAAGCTCACTGAGATCATGGCCTGGAAGCGGCGGGAGATCGCGTCGCTGGTCCGACCCGTCGCCGCGGAAGAGCTGGCCCAACTCCACGCCAGCCGGCCCAAGCCGCCGTCTTTCGCGGCGGCCCTGCGCCGGGCGGATGGCCGTCTGGCCGTGATCGCCGAGATCAAACGCCGTTCGCCCTCCGCCGGCGACATCGCGGCCGGCGCCGACGCACTCGTCCAGGCCCGGCGTTACCAGACCGCCGGCGCCGACGCGCTTTCGGTGCTGACCGACGAAAAATACTTTGGCGGCGCACTCAACGATCTGCGCGAAGTGACGGCTCATTTTCGAACCCATCCGCCCGTCTGCCCGTGCCTGCGCAAAGATTTCATGGTGCACCCGGTCCAGGTGCTGCAAGCCCGGGAAGCCGGGGCGAGTGCCATCCTCATCATCGTACGCGCCCTCGCCGACGCAGAGATCGCCCCGCTCCACGCCGCCGCCGCCGCCGCGGGCCTGGACGTACTGTTCGAGATTCACGACGAGGCCGACCTGGCCCGCGCCATCGCTCACGGTGCGCGGATCGTGGGAGTAAACAATCGCGATCTGGCGAGTTTCCGGACCGACCTGGCACTGAGCGAGCGGCTCATCCCGCAATTTCCGCGCGGCCTGATCGCCGTCAGCGAGAGTGGCGTCTTCACTGCGGCCGACGCGGCCCGGGCCCGCGCGGCCGGCGCGCAGGCCATCCTCGTTGGCGAAGCATTGATGAAGGCTCCCGACCCGGCGCAACTGGTGACCGCGTTCCGCCATCTCTGATGCCGCTCACCCCCACGGAAACTCGCGAGCTGCTCGCCCGGCTTGGACATCTGCCCAAGCGGTATCTCGGGCAGAATTTTCTGGTCGACGGCAACATCGTCCGCAAATCGCTCGAACTGGCCGGCATCCGCGCGGGCGATGCCGTGGTCGAGGTGGGACCCGGCCTCGGCACGCTCACCGCGGCGTTGCTCGCCGCCGGCGCCGAAGTGTGGGCCGTGGAAAAAGACCGCACGCTGCACGCCTTCCTGAGGGAGACGCTCGTGCCACAGTTTCCCGACCGGCTGCACCTGCTGGAGGGCGACGCCGTGGAGCAACCACTGGCCGGCCTGCCCGCAGAGCGCGCTGCGGCTGGATGCAAAATCGTCGCCAACCTGCCCTACGCCATCTCCACTCCATGGATGGATGCCGTGCTGGCAGGCCCGCTGCCGGAACGCATGGTGCTCATGTTGCAGTTGGAGGCGGCCGAACGCTATGCGGCCCGGCCCGGTACGAAGGATTTCGGCGCCGTCTCGATTTTTTTGCAGGCGGCCTTCGCGGTGGCACCCGGCCACAAGGTCGCGGCGGCCTGTTTCCATCCCCGGCCTGACATCGATTCGTGCCTCCTGCATCTGGTCCGCCGTCCCGCCCCGTTCGTCTTTCCGCCCGCGGTCAAGACCGTCATTCGCGGCTGCTTTCAACAACGCCGCAAACAGATAGGCGCCCTCCTGCGCCGCCACCTGCCCGATGACGGCGCCGCCTGGTTATCCCGGCTCGCCGTTGCCGGACTGACCCCTCAGGCCCGGCCCGAACAAATTCCGATGGAGCTTTGGCGCGAGCTTGCGGTCTGATGTAACCGCGACTTGCCTGCCGACACTTTTTCTTCACCGTTCCGCCCATGTCTATGCGTTCCTGCTTCGCGTCGATCCTCTTCGCCGGACTACCTCTCATGCTCGCGGCCCAGGCCCCCGGACCGGACGATGCTTCGATGCTCGCCGGCCAGATCGCCGGCGATACGTACATTTCGGCCACCGGCCTGTTCCGGATTGTCGTGCCGGTGCTGCCCGAACTCGGCGGCGCCATCAGCGACACGCCCAATGTCGTGACCTTCGCGGATACGTTCTCGACCTACATCACCATCGCCGTCATCCCGATGGATGCGACACAACGCTGGGAGCTCTCGACCGGTGCGAAAAAAGATTACCTGGTAAAGTTCTTCAGCATTTTGCCGCTCGCCGATTTCCGCCAGAAATTCCCGGGAGCGGCGGTGGAGAGCGCCACCTTCCTGCCCAAATTGCAGGATGGCGCATTGCTGGTTTACGTGTTGTTGCCGGGTGGCTCGATGTTCAACCAGCGCATCGCCCTCTTCGGTGCGTCCGACAATCTGCCCACGGCCAAACGCGGCAATCTGCTCTTCGTCCGCGGCGACAACATTTTCATCCTGAGCTCCGAAATCGCCGAGCGCGCGACCGAGCGCTCGCTGTACACCAAAACCACCGCCCAGGAGGACGAAATTCTCAAGGAACGCCTGCTGGATGTGCTGGGTGCCATACGGTTCACCGGCGCCGCGGCCGCGAATCCGGCGACGACTCCGGGCGCGGCAAAATGAATACGGACGCGGCGCAGTTTGGGCTGGCTGGTTTTCGCCTGCGCGCCGCCACCGAGAACGATCTGGCGGACATTGCCGCCATTTATAACAGCATCATCCCCGGACGCATGGTAACGGCCGATCTGGAGCCGGTCACCGTCGAGAGCCGCCGACCCTGGCTGGCCGCGCACAATCCCCTCACCCGCCCGGTCTGGGTGTTGGCGGATGAAGCCACGGCCGGGGTGGTTGGCTGGATGAGCTTCGATACGTTCAATGTACGCGCAGCGTACGACGGCACGGTGATGATCGCGATCTACCTGGCTGAGTCGCACCGCGGCCGGGGGCTCGGCCGGGCGCTGCTGGCCCATGCCCTGGCGGTCGCCCCGCAGCACGGCGTGCACACGATCCTCGGCTACATCTTCGGGCACAACGCCCCCAGCCTGCAGCTCTTCGCCAAGATGGGTTTTGCGCAGTGGGCGTACCTGCCGCGTGTCGCCGTGCTCGACGGCGTGGACCGCGACCTGGTCATCGTCGGCCGCCGGGTGGGCGCCTGACGGCGAAGATTTTGTTGGCGGGACGCGCAAGCCGGTCTGCTACTCTTTGTATCGCAGGGTCCGACGTAGGGGCGCAGACTTGCTGCGTCCCTTTGTGCCGTGATTGAAGCCGGAGGGCGCAGCAAGACTGCGCCCCTACGACTGTACAATCGACAATCAGCGGTGTGACCCTGTCCCACTTTGATCTGCAGGCCACGCCTTATTCATAGCCTGTCTTTGCACCATCGTTTCTACGGCACCTGACCAACCTGAAAACCGCTTGGCAAAACGCGGATCAACTTCGTAGCGAAATTCAACACGGTTAAGCGGTACTTTGGCATCAATTCTAATAGAAAATCTAAACTCAGTCATCTCTCCTGGTCCCAAACGAACCGGAGAAAGCTCGATAATAGAGGGTATTCTATCTCCACCACCCAGCACGGTATCATACGAAACTCGGTAGTAAATCAGTCCACCGACGATTTCCTCTTTCTCGATCATTGGAATGAGATCTTTGGGAGCCTTCCTAAATAGAAGCGTTTCATCCGCGTCGCCCACATTCCTGAACTGAACAATGACATCAATGTTTATGGCCTTAGGGAGCGGCTCATCATAACGCACGCCAAACGGTTCTCCTGCCCAAAACGCTCGTGCCTGAATTTCCCCACCCTGCGAAGTCGCTCGCAACAAAACCGCGATCAAGAAATATATAAATAGAATCGGTTTTCTCATGGGCGAGTAAAACTGCTGTCTATGATCAGTAACCGGAAGTGAAATTCAAACGGGAGCATCCTGCTGTTTGTTGATTCGCCTAGCAATTCACAATCTTCGCTGAATCAACAAGCATACGTTACATCTGTTCCCGCCGCTCCGCTCCGTCACACGTCGGGCATACCGGGGCAGTGGCGTACCATCAGGCCATCGGCCTCGCGCGCCACGAGCAGTGGCACCCCCGGTGAAAGCTGCGCTTTCACGTGGTCGAGAAAGGCGTCCGCCACGTCATTCAGCACTACCGCGGGTCGCTCGTCCTTCTTTTCGAAACTCACCACGACATCGCGCAGCGTCAGCCCCTTCACGTGGCGTGCGTACAGGCCGTAGGCGGGAATGGTGCCGAACATGCTCGGCTCCGGATAGGCCCGCTCCAACTCGGGCGGCTCGATCGCCGCATCCGCCTTGGTGCCCCCACCCTCGTACGCGATCCGGATGTTGCTCAGGCAAACATCTTCGACCGGATGTCCGGGCAGGCCGCAGATCAGTGAGGCAAAACGCGACTCAGCGCCGGAAACGACCACATTGCTGATGGTCACGCGGCGGATGGCGCCGATGGGCGGCTGCCCCGGTCCGCGTCCGCGATGACCGATGCGCAGGAACAGCGGTGCCGTTGTGATCTCTCGCATCACGAGATTGGTCACGGTCACATCCTCGATGCAGCCGCCATCGACCGTCTCGAGCGCAAAGCCCCGGCTGCGCTCGAACACGCAGTTGGCCACGGTGATGTTCTTGAATCCGCCATTGGACTCGGTGCCGCACTTGATGCGCCCGGTTACGCGATCCTTGTCGGGCGCGAACTCCTGGGTGCGCTGGTAGGTGCCGTCCAGCATCGTGCCGAAATCGAAACCGGATACCTGGCAGTTGACGATGGTCACATTCTCCGTCGCGCGGGCATAGCCGAGCCCGAAGCTGCTTTTCAGCACGATGGCGTCGTCGTTCGGCGTATTGATCGTGCAGTTGGAGATGCGCACGTGGCGGCAGGAGTCGATGTCGAGCGCGTCGCGGTTGGTGTCGAGCCGGAGGTTGTCGATGGTCAGGTTGTCGACGCCGCTGGCCAGGACGCAGAAATGGCCGCCGCGCAGGAGCGAGAAATCGCGCAGCGTGACGTTGCGGCACAGCTTCAGGGCGATCGCCTTGTTGCCCTGCCCGTCCATGGTGAAATTCTGCTCGCCCTCGCCCATCGGGTCGTCGGCGGGCAACCCCGCGGGCGTGGTGCCCAAGCTCAACGGCATATCGCCGGATTGGAACGCGCGCCGGGGGCCCGGACCGCGGCGGGTCAGCCCCTGTCCGTGGATCCGGCCCGGGCCGAAAATGGAGATGTTTTCCAGCCCTTCGCCCCAG
>DATJPQ010000315.1:0-6797 GCA_035506315.1 Opitutaceae bacterium | reverse complement strand
CAAGCGCCCAAAGCGCAGACCGCGATGAGGCCACCGACAAGCATCCTTCGTCTCCGGTATCCCCGCGGACGTTCTTGCAGCAGCATGGATGGTTTCCTCGCCTGCGATTACCGGGCTACACCTGGGTTGCCGAAGGTGCCGACTGACGGCGTTTCCAGCGCCGCCGCAGGATCAACCCCAACAAACTGAGCGCACCGATGGTGCCATAAGTCGAGGGCTCGGGCACCGGACTGAGGTCCAAGCCGAGGGGCGAGAGGAGAAACGTGTGGGTTTCACCAGATAGGGTTTTGCCCTCGCCGATGATCTGGCCAAGATCGTTGATGCCTTCTGCTCGCGTAAGAGTATAGAAATTCGTTCCTGAAAAGTCGGTCATCCAATCCAGGCCGCTGAGGCTGCCATTATTCGATAGTATGGCCATGTATACTACGACTCCGCTTCCTTGATCCATGGCTGTGCTGAAACCCACTGCTTGATTGGAACTGTTGATTGCTAAGGCGCTGGAATATGATCCGGCAAAGAGCCCCCCCCAGTTAATGGTCCCAAGATCTATCAGATTTCCGTTTTCATACAACATCGCGTGAGTTTCAAAATCTGGCAGCCCCCATGGGTCTAGAAACATAAATCCGCTGCGCTCTCCGGTGATGATGCCAGAGTTACCTATACCCATCGCAACCAAACTGGAACCTAATGGTGTAAGAACACCTGAGTTATAAAGATAGCTATTCCCGCTGCTGTCTCTGACGAGCATTTGGCTTGAATCACTCGTTCGAATGCTGCCCGCAGCAAAAGGGAGTCCCAGGCTCGTGATGGAACTGGAGGTGAATGTAACTCCAATGTATGGAGAAGAACTATCAGGTCTGCTGGTTCCTACGATCAATCCAGAGTTATTCACATCTGACGCCTGCGCGCTATATCCCAGCGTGGGCAATATCGTCAACGCCCCATTGGAGTACATAAAGGCGTTGTTGCCGGTGTAACCCACGATGGTCCCCTGGTCATTGATCGCCTTTGGAGTACAGGCGGACAGGAGACCCCCGTCGAGCGTACTGAAGCTGGTTTTGATTCCATTCGAAAAAAGATAATAACCGAGACCATCGTTATACCCGATAACTTGTCCTCGGTTATTGATATCGATGACATCTCCTTTGCCTAAATCGATAATGGTATATTGGATTTGTGCTCGGGCGGGCAGCAGAAGAGCCGCAAAAACCAACAAGAATGGTAAAGGACCTACCTTGGAACGGTGGGAGACCGCGCAAGAAGTTCCGATGGGGTTCATGGTTCTAGGGTAATAACCCTATGCATATCGGTTCAAAGGTTGGAAAGCTTAAAATGAAAACCCTTTAGCGTGAGGGGTATGAAGCGCCCTTTACGCGCGGAATGGTATCGCTGCTAGGCGCGCGAGCGCGTCCTCGTGAAAATCGTCGGCGAATGAAGCGTGACTCATAGCGGAAGCGCTTTCGCTTCCGCCCGGCTCTGGCGGAAAGGGAAGCCGTTCCGCTAGGGTGTCGCTCCGTGTCATAACCTTATCCGCCGCTTGACCGGACGCGTATTTGGTCAAGCTTAACGCCGCCATGACGTTCAAAGGACTCGGAACCAAAGCACTCCACGCCGGCCAGACGCCGGACCCGACCACCGGCTCGCGCGCCGTCCCGCTCTACCAGACGTCGAGCTACGTTTTCCGCGACGCCGAGCACGCCGCGAACCTTTTCGCGCTGAAAGAACTCGGCAACATCTACACGCGGTTGATGAACCCCACGACCGACGTCTTCGAGCAGCGCGTCGCCGCGCTCGAGGGCGGCAGCGGCGCGCTCGCCCATGCCTCGGGCCAGGCGGCCATCACCGACGCCATCCTCAACCTCGCCGGCGCGGGCGATCACATCGTCTCGGTCGCCCAGCTCTACGGCGGCACCTACAACCTGTTCCACTACACGCTGGCCAAGCTCGGCCTCGAGGTGTCGTTCGTCGACGCCGCCGATCCCGACGCGTTCCGCCGCGCGCTGCGGCCCAACACCAAGGCGTTTTTCGGCGAGGGCCTCGGCAACCCCGCGCTCAACATTTTCCCGTTCGAGGAGGTCGGCAAGATCGCCCGCGAAGCCGGCGTGCCGCTCATCATCGACAACACGTCGCTCTCCCCGCTGCTCAACCGCCCGATCGAGTGGGGCACCAACATTGTCGTCCACTCGACCACGAAATACATCGGCGGCCACGGCACTTCGCTGGGCGGCATCGTGGTCGACGGCGGCAACTTCAACTGGGGCAACGGCAAGTTCCCCGGCTTCACGAAGCCCGACCCGAGCTACCATGGCCTCGTGCATTGGGAGGCGTTCAAGAGTTTCCCGCCCGCCGGCGGCGCCAACGTCGCCTACATATTCAAGATGCGCCTCCAGCTCCTGCGCGACATGGGCGGATGCATCTCGCCGTTCAACTCCTGGCTCATGCTGCAGGGACTCGAGACGCTCCACCTGCGCATGACGCGCATCTGCGAGAACGCGCTCAAGACCGCCGAGCTGCTCGCCGCGCACCCGCAGGTCGCCTGGGTCAACTATCCCGGCCTCAAGACGAGCCCCAACCACGCCGCGGCGAAGAAATATCTCAGCGGCGGCTTCGGCGGCCTGCTCGGCTTCGGTGTGAAGGGCGGTTTCGAGGGCGGCAAGAAATTCATCGAGGCGCTCCGGCTCTTCTCGCACCTCGCCAACATCGGCGACGCGAAGAGCCTCGCCATCCATCCGGCGAGCACGACGCACAGCCAGCTCTCGCCGGAGGAACAGCTCTCGACCGGCGTCTCGCCCGATTTCGTGCGCCTCTCGCTTGGCATTGAGGACTTCGTCGACCTCCAGGCCGACCTCGAACAAGCGCTCGCGAAAGTGTGACGGCTGGTTGGTGGTGCTCGTAAGCGCCGGAGGGAAGGGGCTGATTTTCCCCCTTTCACTTTCACTGCGCTTCAGCCTCCTTACGTCGGCTGCTACACCCTGGCATTGTTTCCGCTTGCTCGGCGAATCTACCATCCTTTCCCACATGCGCGCCCACTGCCTCCAACACGTCCCCTTCGAAGGACTCGGCTGCATCGAGCCGTGGCTCATCGCAGCCGGATACGAGATCACGTACACACGGTTTTTCGAGCCGGCGGAATTGCCGGAGCCAGGCGCGGTGGACTTTCTCGTGGCATTGGGCGGCCCCATGAGCGTGAACGACGAGGGCGAATTTCCCTGGCTGGAGCCGGAGAAGCGATTCATCCGCCGCGTCATCGAGGCCAGGACGCCCGTGCTGGGCATTTGCCTCGGCGCGCAACTGATCGCCAATGCCCTGGGCGCCCGGGTGTCGCGGAACCGCGAGAAGGAGATCGGCTGGTTTCCCGTGGAGGCGACGCCGGCGGACGGCGCCGCGCTTTTCCGTTTTCCGCCCACGACGGAAGTTTTCCACTGGCATGGCGAGACCTTCGACCTGCCGCCCGGGGCCGTCCGCCTCGCGCGCAGCGCGGGCTGCGAGAACCAGGCGTTTCAACTCGGACGGTCGGCGCTCGCGTTCCAGTTTCACCTGGAAACCACGCCGGCGGCGGCGCGGGCGATGATCGAGCATGGCGGTGCGGAATTGCAGCCTGCGCGCTACGTGCAGTCCGCCGCGGAGATCCTCGCCGCGCCGCCCGAAAAATACCAGACGATCAACGCCCTGATGGCCGCCGTGCTCGCGTTCCTGCGCGCCACTAAAGACCGGGGTGCCAGAGTGGTTTGAATGCAACTGTAGCCAGACTCATCGGTCAGATCCCCCGAGGCCCATCTTTGTCATTCTGAGCGAAGCGAAGAATCCATCCGGTGGTCTGCTTGCGATGGTCGTTCTGGATTCTTCGCTTCGCTCAGAATGACAGAAAGAATTTGGTTTGGCGAAAATCCGGCAAATCCGGCCATGGTTTATTGAAAACGTTCCAGTAACAATCGCCAGGCGGGTTGTTCGCAAAAAACGGCGGGGTTTACGAGCGCGGGAGATTCTGCACGCTGATCCATCGATGAAATTCCAGGATCAGGTCGTCTGGATCACCGGCGCTTCCTCGGGCATCGGCGAAGCGCTGGCTTACGCGTTCGCCCGCGCCGGAGCCCGCCTTGTGTTGTCCGCCCGCCGGGAAGCCGAGCTGGAACGGGTGCGCAGCGCTTGCGTCCGGCCGGAAGCGCATTTTTGCCTGCCGCTCGATCTCACCCGCAGCGATACCTTTCCCGTAATCGTCGCTGACGTAATCGCGCGGTGCGGTGGCATCGACGTTCTGGTGAACAACGGCGGGGTGAGCCAGCGGGGCCTCGCGGCCGAGACGACGCTCGCCGTCGAGCGGCAGATCATGGAGATCGATTATTTTGGCCCGGTGGCGCTCACCAAGGCCGTGCTGCCGGCCATGCAGGCGCGACAGCGCGGTCACGTCGTCGTGGTCAGCAGCGTGATGGGCTATGTGGGCACGCCGATGCGTTCGAGCTACGCGGCCGCGAAGCACGCGCTGCACGGCTACTTCGACTCGCTGCGCGCCGAGGTCTGGCGCGAGGGCATCAAGGTCACCATCGCGTGTCCGGGTTATGTGCGCACCGCCGTTTCGGACAACGCCCTCACGGCCAGCGGTGCCCGGCATGCCCGCACCGACCGGACGCAGGCGCGGGGCATGGCGCCGGAGCGTTGCGCGGCGGCGATTGTGCGGGCCGTCGCAAGCGGCCGCGAAGAAGTGGTGGTGGGCGGGCCGGAGATCTACGGCATCTGGCTGCAGCGGTTTTTCCCGCGGCTGTTCACGCGCCTCGCGCGGAAGATGGATTTCGGACAACCCAGGCAATCCGCGAAATCAGGCTAGGCGGTTCTGGCCGGCGGGGAACGGGATTGGCCGGGTTGGGTTGGCTGAAAAACGGGATTGCCAACGGCGAAGTGCGCCCAAGCGACGTCCTCTCTGCGACAGAAAATTGTAACATATGTTACAAATCTCTGCCGCCATCCTGACGCGATTGTTCTCTGTGGCCGCAGGGGGCGTTACCAGTGGCGAGCAGTTTAGTGTAGCAATTGCTACACCGAATTGCTCGTTAAGCGCGGGCGTGCGTTGCGGTGTTGCCTTGGGGGGCGCGGACTTTTGGGATGATCAGCATGCGCTCCATAGCCACCCGCACCGGCGACGACGGCACGACCGGCCTGCTCTACGGCCAGCGTGTGCCCAAGGATCATCCGCAGATCGAGGCGGTCGGCGCGTTCGATGAGCTCAATGCGGCGTTGGGTGTCGCCAAGGCCACGTGCCCCGAGGCCGGCCGGTGCGCGGCGCTCACCGCCCTGCAGCAGGATCTGATCGCCCTGATGGGCGAGGTGGCATGCGCGGAGAGCGATGCGGCGCGCTTCGCGGCATCGAAGTTCGCCAAGATCGACGAGCTGGCGCTGGCGCGGATCGATGCAGCCGTGGTTGAACATGAGGCGAAGCCGCTCCATTCCGATGGATGGGCGACGCCGGGCGCCAATCTCCACGCGGCGGCCCTTGAAGTCGCGCGGGCGACCGCACGACGCGCCGAGCGCCGGCTCGTCGCGTTGCCGGCCCACGGCCGCAGCATACGTCCCGTAGTGCGGCAATACGTGAACCGGCTGTGCGATCTGCTCTGGCTGATGGCGCGCGCCGCCGAGGCGGGGAAGGATGCGGCGGCCACTGGTGGCGACGCCGGGGGCGTTGCGCCGTCCTAGCCCGTCCGGCATGACCGGACGGCGGGACCAGGCAGCAACTCTGCCGCCAGTTTTGCCTTTCACCCGTGTGACAGTGGCGTAACATTTCTGCGCGTCATTTCGGAGGGAGCTTGACTCCCTTTGTTCCAGCTTTCTGCATGCGCATCAGACCAACCAACCAGACGCCCGGAGCGGCGTTCATAATCATCGCTTCACACACCATGCAACGACACTACCTGACTAAGTTGTTTCTCGCCGGAGCGGCGACTCTCTGGCTCGCGATTAGTACACCTGTCCTCGGCCAAGGCGTCACGACTTCCGGCCTGAACGGTCTGGTGACAGACAAAACTGGCAAACCGCTTGCGGGCGCCACCATCACGATCGTCAACGAACCTTCGGGTACGCGGGACGTCACCACAACGCGATCGAACGGCCAGTACACCATCAGCGGACTGCGCGTCGGTGGCCCGTACTCCGTGACCGCCTCGGCGAAAGACCTGCAGCCGGAAACGCAACACGACATCTATCTCAACCTCGCGGAGACCCAGGACGTGAGTTTCAAGTTGTCGTCTGACGTGGTGGTCATGGAAGCGGTGAGCGTCACCGGTGCCAGGGATATCACTTTTACTTCGGCGAAAATGGGTGCAAGCACGGTGCTCAACAGCGCAGAAATCTCTGTTGTTCCCACGGTGCGCCGCGACGTGCAGGATCTCGTCGCGCTCGATTCGCGAATCGGCCGGGCGATGAATACCAGCACGGGCGAATTCGGCATTTCCGCCCAAGGGCAGAACAGCCGTTTCAACTCCTTCCTGATCGACGGCATGCAGTCCAACGATCCGTTCGGCCTGAACGCGAACGGATTCTCCTCGCTGCGCAGTCCGATTCCGCTCGGCACGCTGGCGGCCCTTACGGTCGACCTGAGCCCTTATGACGTGACCCGCACCGCCTTCACAGGCGCGCTGATCAACGCCGTCACCAAGAGCGGGACCAACGAGTTTCACGGGCAAGTTTACACCTATTACACGGGCAAGAGTTTCCGCGGCCCCAACCCGGGCACGGGCCCGTTGGATCCGAACCGCGGCGTGCATGACGCCCTGCAGGAGCACACCAATGGCTTCAATTTCGGCGGCCCG
>DATJPQ010000314.1:0-8476 GCA_035506315.1 Opitutaceae bacterium | reverse complement strand
TGGTTTTCGGACTCTTAGCTCAGTTGGTTAGAGCACTTCCTTGACATGGAAGGGGTCGCTGGTTCGAGTCCAGTAGAGTCCACCAGCCTTCGTTCCCGCGTTGCGGGAGGCTCCGGCTGGCACGGCCGGCAGGAACAAGCGACGGAGTGAAGTACGAAGGCTGCCCGCCGTAGGCCCGGCGAAGGAGGGCCTGCAAAGTTTAATCCCCGCGAAGTCGGGCCCATCAGGCGGACAATCTGCCGGTGGATTCGCGCACGACCAAGGCCGGGGGAATCAGGCGAAGCGCCGCCTTGGCCCGGGTGGGAAATTTGATCTGGGTCAGCAGAACCTCCGTGGCGGCGAGAATGGTGGCATCGATCTGCTGGTCCACGCTGGTGAGACCGGGGGTCGTGATCTCGCAAATATCCTGGTTGTTGAATCCCGAGATCGAAAGGTCGGCCGGTACCGCGAGGCCGCGATGCTGAAATTCATGCATCGCCCCGATGGCAATCTCGTCGTTCAAGGCGATATAGGCGGACGGGCGATCGGAGATCTGGGCAAAGCTTCGCGCCAGGAGGCGGCCGTATTCAAAATCGTTGCGTCGCTCGTGAAGGTGGTCGAGCGAGCGGGTGCAGGCGGCGGTGGGCAGCCCGTGTTGGGCCAGGGTGGCGTCCAGGCCCCGCAGACGGTCCTGCGTGCTGCGCAAGGGTCCGGAAAGGCCGAGCAGCCCGAAGGTCCGGTGACCCAGCGCCCAAAGATGTTCCAGCAACTCCGCCATGGCCCTGGCGCGATCCAGGGTGATGGCATTGGCCTCCTTGATCCCGTATTGATCGATGAGCACATGCGGCAGCCCTTGATTGACGAATCCGGCGATCCAGCGCTCGAGTTCGGCCTCGGCAAAATGGCCGATGAAGGCGATGGCCTCGACCCGCATCGAGAGAAAGTGGCGGATCACCTTCTGCCCCGACTTGGGATCGACCACTTCGATGAGCGAGCTGTAGCCGTTTTCGCGGAGCTGGCGTTGCAATCCTGCCAGCTTGCGGACCGCCGGAGGCGTCAGCAGGTTCTCCACGCAGATGCCGACCAACGCCGTGCGTTTGCCCTTGAGGTGCAGGGCGTAGGCATTGGGCGTGAAGCCGGTTTCGGCCATCGCCCGGCGTACTCTCTCGATGGTCTTTTGCTTGAGACCGGGCTGCTCGTTGAGCACGCGCGAAACGGTCGTCCGCGCGAGACCCACGTAGCGGGCGAACTCCGCGGTCGACTTGATGCGGAGGACTGGCCTGGGTTTATCGACCTTGCGCGGAGAAGGCATGGACGTGGGCGGACGATGGCGCAGTGCAGAAGAGACGGAGGGCTTTCCGACCGACGGATCAGTTCGAAAGGTTCAGGCTTTGCTTATCTCGAATTGCTCGAAGCGCGGCGCCAGCAGATGGTGGATCGCGAACGCCACCAGGTAGGCAAAGGCGCAGATGGCAAAAAGAATGTGGTAGCCCTGGGTCACGTCACCCCGGGTGGTGAAATAATCCAAAATCCAGCCCGACATGATGGGGAACATCACTCCGACGGCGGCCCCGGCCATGCCGCCCAGCCCGACGATCGAGCCGATTTCCCGCTTCGGGAACATATCGGATACGGTGGTAAACAAATTGCCCGACCAGGCCTGGTGGGCGCCAGCGGCCAGACCGATCAGCAGCACGGCAGTCCAATTGCCGACTTGCGTTGCAAAATAGACCGGCACGACACAAAGGGCGGCGGCGACCATGCTGATCTTGCGCGCTTTCGTGACGGTCCAGCCAGTTTTGGCCAGACGACCGGTCACCCAGCCGCCAATGTTGCTCACCACCGTCACAATCGTGTAGATCGCGACGAGGTGGGGAATGCTTTTCGTGATGTTCAGGTGGCGGCTGCTGTTGAAATAGTCCGGCAGCCAGATCAGGAAAAACCACCAGATCGGGTCGGTCATGAATTTGGCGACGATAAACGACCACGTCTGCCGATAGCGGAGCAGATGCCAATAGGAAACCTTGGCCGTCTCGCCGTTCTGGTTCTCCGCATCGCTGCGGATGTACGCCAATTCGCCGGCGCTGAGACGTTTGATCTTCTCCGGGACATTATAGTAGGGAATCCAGAGGAAGAGGATGACAAAGCCCGCGAGGCCAGCCATGATGAAGGCGGCGCGCCACCCAAAAGTAACGGCGATCCAGGGTACGATCAACGGCGAGAGGATGGCGGCGATATTGGGACCGGAATTGAAGATGGTGGTCGCCAGCGCCCGGTCCTTTTGGGGGAACCAAAGCGCGATGGCCTTGATGGCCGACGGAAAGTTTCCCCCCTCGCCGATGCCCAGCGAAACGCGCGCCACGAAGAAACCGTTCACACTGCCCACCAGCGAATGTCCGATGGCGGCGATGCTCCATGCCGTCATCGAGACTGCGTAGCCGATCTTGGTGCCAACCCGGTCAATAAATCCGCCGAACCAGAGAAAACTGATGCCGTAGGCAAACTGGAAGACACCGTTGACCAGTCCGAATTGCTTGTTGGTCCACCCCAGTTCTACGTCCAACAGGGGCTTGATGAGCGATAATATCTGCCGGTCGACATAGTTGACCGTCGTGGCGAAAAACAACAACGCACAGACGAGCCAACGGTAATTACCCACGGCAGAGGGGGGCGGGGGAACAGAGGTAGATTGCATTCAAACGAAGGGTCTGGAGAGGGAAGAGACGGAAGCCAACAAAAAATAGAGACACGTGTCCGTTTTAGGTTGGCATCGCCGGAGCCGCCCGGTAGCTGAGAGTCGGAATACCGGGCTCATCCGGCTCGGCCGGCTTGGCTTTGATCCATGTCCTGGTAACTTTTGCTTCATCCTATGAAAAAGCTCCTCCTTGTTCTCCTTCTGGCCGTCCCGGCATTGTTATTGCACGCCGCCGACAAGATTGTCGTGACCGTCACCCAAGACCTCGATCTCGCCCGGCCCGCGGAGGTGATTGCCGTCCCCTTCAGCGAAATCCAGCGGTTGCTGCCCGACTGCCTCTTCGACCACCTCCTCGTCAGGGACTCGGCCGGTAATGTCGTTCCGGCGCAGGGCACGAACTTTCAGCCCGAGGAGCACCACGATTATTATCGTGACCTCCTCTTTCAGCATGACTTCGCCGCCGGGGAGAAGACGGCGACGTTCACCATCGAGAAGACCAAAGCGACGGTGCCGCCCTTCCCAACGAAGACTTTCGCCCGCTACATCCCGGAGCGCTTCGACGATTTCGCGTGGGAAAACGACCGCATCGCCCACCGCATCTACGGTCCCGGGCTCGACACGCCCGCTGCCGGTGGCAGCCGGATGATCAGCAGCGGCATCGACATTTGGAGCAAACGCGTCCGTTACCTGATCGTCGACCGCTGGTACGTCAAGGGACACTACCATGACGATTCCGGCGAGGGGCTCGATATGTATGATGTCGGCAAGGCACGCGGCGCCGGTGGCGTGGGCGTATGGGATGGTCAGCAACTTCTCGTCTCGCAGAACTGGAAAACCTGGAAGGTGCTGGCGAACGGCCCGATCGAGTCGGTCTTCGAGTTGACCTATGCACCGTGGGACGCGGGCCACGGCGTCATGATTTCAGAGACCAAACGTTTCACGGTGGATGCCGGCCATAATCTCGACCAGATCGAGAGCACATTCGACTTCACGCCCGCCGCCGGTTCCGACGGCCAGGTGACCATCGGTATCGGCCTCACGAAGCATCCCAAACAGGCCGCCGCCACGGCCTCCCAAGACGAAAAAGGCGCGTGGCTCGGCTTGTGGGAGGACTTCAAGTCGACGATGGCCGGCAACCTCGGCACTGGTATTGTCCTTGGTTCGGCCGGCAAATTCGCCGGTTTTGCCGAGACGTCCGCCGACCGGATCATTCTGGTGAAGGTCAAACCCGGCGAAACGCTCCGCTACTACGCGGGGGGCGGTTGGAAACAAAGCGGGGACTTCGCCTCCAACACTGACTGGACCGCGTATCTGGCGGCCTGGGCGCAGCGCCAGCAGTCACCAATCAAGATTGCAAAGATCGAGGCGCAGTGAGTCCATCGCTCCAGCTTTTCCCATGAAACTGCACTACTTCCCGAGTCCCGCCGAGACCAACCGGCTCGGCACTGAGCAACTGCGCGAGAGCTTTCATATTGGCGGACTGTTTCAGCCCGGCCAGCTTAACGCGCACTACACCGATCTCGATCGCATGATCGTCGGCGCCGCTGTCCCGACCACGACCCCGCTGCCGTTGCCCAGCGCCAAGGAGACGGGCACGAGCTTTTTCCTCGAGCGCCGCGAGATCGGCATCCTCAACATCGGCGCGCCCGGCGTCGTGAGTGTCGGCCCCACCCGGTACACCCTCAATACGCTCGATTGCCTCTATATCGGCCTGGGCGAAAAAGAGGTCACGCTGGCGAACGGCGCCGCCGGCCAGGCCCAGTTTTATTTCATCAGCACGCCGGCCCACGCCAAATACCCGACCACGCTGGCGACCCGCGCGCAGGCCGAGGTGCAGGAGCTCGGCGACCCGAAGCTCGCCAACCGCCGCCGCATCTGCCGGTACATCCACCTTAACGGCATCAAGAGCTGCCAGCTCGTCATGGGCTTCACCGAATTCGAGGCCGGCAGTGTCTGGAACACCATGCCGCCGCACACGCACAGCCGCCGCACCGAGATTTATCTCTATTTCGATCTCGGCGATCAGCTCGTTGTGCACCTGATGGGCGAACCCAAGGCCACGCGCCACCTGATCATGCGGGACCGCGAAGTTGCGCTTTCACCGGCCTGGTCGATCCACGCCGGCGCCGGCACGGGCAATTACCGCTTTTGCTGGGCGATGGGCGGCGACAACCAGATCTTTCACGACATGGACCAGGTGCCGCTTGCCGATCTGCGCTGATCCCGGGCTCATTTCTCCACGTAGGAGCCTGCTGGCAGGCGATTCTCAACCTTTCAACCCAATCCACCTATGAGCAAGATCCTCGATCTCTTCAAACTCGACGGTAAAGTCGCCGTTGTCACCGGTGCGGCCCGCGGCCTTGGCCAGGGCATGGCCTTCGCGCTTGCCGAAGCGGGCGCCGACATCGTCGCCGTCGACATCCTTCCCGCCGACGACACCGTCAAACAGGTCAAAGCCCTCGGTCGCAAGGCCGTTGCCATCGCCGCCAACCTCGGTGATCGCGCCGCCATTCCGACGGTCATTGCCGATGCCAGAAAATCCTTCGACTCCCTCGATATCCTCGTGAACTGCGCCGGCATCATCCGCCGCGCTGAGTTTGTCGATTTCTCCGCGAAGGATTGGGACGACGTCATGGGCATCAACATCAATGCGGTCTTTTTCCTGAGCCAGTGCTTCGTGCGCGACGTCGTCGCCCGTGGCGCCAAGGGCAAGATCGTCAATATCGCGTCGATGCTTTCCTTCCAGGGCGGCATCCGGGTGCCTTCCTACACCTGCTCGAAGAGCGCGGTGGCCGGCCTCACCCGCCTCATGGCCAACGAACTCGCCTCGAAAGGCATAAATGCCAATGCCATTGCCCCCGGCTACATGGCGACCGACAACACCGCGCCCCTGCGCGCCGATGCCAATCGCGCCAACGCCATTCTCGAGCGCATCCCGGCCGGTCGCTGGGGCACGCCCGACGATCTCAAGGGCACGGTGGTGTTCCTCGCCTCCGCCGCCTCCGATTACGTCAACGGATACATCGTGGCCGTCGACGGCGGCTGGCTGGCGCGCTGATCCGACAAGTTGTAGGGCGGGGTCGCCGAACCCCGCCTCCCCACCTTCGCGGCTCCGGTTTCCCGGAGCCGTTTTTTTGGAAACAAAACGCCCCGCGTGGCGGCTGATTTCGCCATCCGGGCTGTGGTTATCGATGCATGTCCGTTCGAGCAGCGGCGATTACGAGGCGCCCGGGTTCCTGAACAGGTATTTCGCCACCGCCTGCGAGCGTGAGCGCACATGGAGCTTTTCGTAGATGCTTCGGATATGCGTTGCCACCGTCGTGACGCTGATACCCAGCGCGTCGGCGATTTCCTTGTAGAGATAACCTTGCGTCAGAAACTCGAGGACGGACTTTTCGCGCGGCGTGAGATCCTCGAATTTCGTCCGCGTGGTGACACTCCCCGCGAACGACTGCACCACCTTGCGCGCGATCGCACTGGTCATCGGCGATCCGCCCAGGGAGATCTGCTCGATGGCGGCCACCAATTCCTCGCGACGGGTGCTCTTGAGCAGGTAACCAGTGGCGCCGGCAGTCAGGGCCGCGAACACGTGATCGGCGGATTCATAGACCGTCAGCATCAGAAACTGCGTACCGGGCATCTGCGGCTTCAGCAGTCGAACGCATTCCACGCCGTTGGGTTCCGGCATGTTGATGTCCATCAGCACCACATCGGGCCGGTCCGCCGGCAGCCGGCTCAACGCCAGCGAGGATGAACCGTAATCGCTAACGTACTTGAGCGTCGGCACCCGGCCGATGACTTCGATGAGAATTTTCCGGGTGGGTTCGTCGTCATCGACAATGGAGACTCGTGTTTTCATGGGGGAATTTGATTGGTCGTGCTGATGTCAATGGTGAGAGTCACCGTGGTACCGCCGGCGGCGGGTGACTCGATCGAACAGGAACCGCCCCGTCGCTCCATGCGCTGGTGAAGGTTTTCCACGCCGTGCCCGGTGAAAACGCGTTCGGCCGTAGGTCCGGCGCGTCCGGACGACATCCCGCGGCCGTTGTCGGCAATGACAATGACAAGTTTCGGCGCCGTGAACACGAGCCGGACCACCACCTCGGAGGCGCCGGCATGCTTGACCACGTTGTTCAAGGCCTCGCGGCAGCAGAGGAACAGATCATGACGGGTTTCGCTCGAAAGCGGAATCGACGGCAGGGGGGCCGGAATGTGCAGTCGACAGCGGATGCCCGCCATGACGAGGAATTTCTGGGCAAAATCCGTCAGATAGCTGATGAAGCTCTCGAGTGTGTCGTAGTGCGGATTGACCGCCCAAACGATTTCGTCGAACGAGCGGGTGATTTCACGGGCGGTTTCGTAGATCCGGTTCAGCTTTTCCGCCTCGGGGGATTGCGGTGAAGTCGCCTGGGTCAGCAGGCTGATTTGGGTAAGGCTGGCGCCAACGTCGTCGTGAATGTTCCGGGCGATCCGGGATCGCTCGCGCTCGACCGCGCTTTCGCGTTCCAGTTTGGCGATCTGCAGCCGCAGCCGGCGGTGCGACCAGGCGCGCGCGACCAGCGCGACGCTGGCGACCAGAACCGCGAAAGCGGCAAGCTGGAGCCAAATCGTCTGCCACCATTGCGGGGACATGACGATCTCGACCGAATCGGTGCTCTCCGCCACAGCAGGATCGCCAAACCCGGCGGCGACTTCAAAGCGATACGTGCCGGGGGCAAGGCGGGGGTAGGTCGCCACCCGGCCGGATCCGCCGGTGACCCACTCCGTGTCAAACCCGGCCAGCCGGTAACGTGTCTGGATCCGGCTCGGTGCCGCCAGACACAACACCGAGAAGCGCAGTTCGAGCTTTCGCGCCTGCGGGTTCACGAAGAAGGGTCGTGACAGAATCTGGGGCACGTCGTCCGTCCGGATCTGCTCGATCGTTACGGTGGGGGGCCGCGGCGTCAGCGCCTGGGCGGTGGGGTCGATGGCCAGCACACCCTGGCGGGTGGCGAACCACATCCGGCCGTCACGACCCCTGACCGCGCCGGGACCGGAGATACCCTGGCACGTGATCGTCCCAAGCCCCTCGTCCTTCCCCAGCCGCAGTGCCGAAACGGAGCGCGTTTCGCCGTGCACGAATCGTTGTACATCGCTGACGCGCAGCCGGAACACCCCGCGCCCGGAACCGCACCAGAGATTGCCCTGATCGTCGGGGACAAACTGCGTGATGTTGTCGTCGGGCAGACCATGGTCGGAATCGAGGTGCACGACCTGCGCTCCGGCGCAAACGATCAGCCCATTGGACGCCGTGCCCAGCCAGAACTGGTCGCCGACGATGTGGATGGCGTTGATGGCACTCGCCGCCCTGGCCTCCGGCGGCAAAACCGTCGCGAACCGCGTACCGTCGAATCGGAGCAACGTTCCCTCATTCGTGCCCACGAGGATTTCGCCGCCGGCCGTCTCGGCGAAGGTTCGCACGCCGTTGGCACTCACCCCTTCCGCCGGCCCGAAGATCTGGAACGCGTGGCCGCGCAGGCGGCCCACGTGCCGATCAGCCGTCGCCGTCCACAGATCGCCGTTCTTTGCCGTAAAATCCGTGGCGTAGATTCCGCCGCCCGGCACGTCTTCGACCAGCACCGCGCTGCTGGATTCGCCGGTGACATGAAAAAGCGCCGCTCCGCTTCCACCAGTCACCCATACCCCGCCGTCCGGATGGCGGGTGACCGAACCGGCGGCAAACACACGCGAGTCATGACGGAGCAGCCATTTTTCAATCTGCGAACCATGAAATCGCGCGACGCCCCCGTCGCCATTGGCCAC
>DATJPQ010000313.1:0-4596 GCA_035506315.1 Opitutaceae bacterium | reverse complement strand
TCGTGTTCGACTACGGCGCGGGTGGCGGCATCCCACGCGCCGAACGGTCCGGGCGGGGGTGGGACGGGGCGGCGGCGGGCGGGATCGAGATCGTAGGGTGAGTGGTTGGTGGTCGTCATGATGACGTTGAGGCCCGGCTTCGCCGGATCGACCTTCGTCAATATGTAGTCGAACAGGAACTCGTCCCAGACACCCCAGGCGTTGCCCGAGGCACCGCGGATCTGCCCGGCCCCATAGACCTCCGAGAATCCCTGGCCGGTGGCGAATTGTTCCAGTCGCGACCACCCGAGATACCCGCCGTAGAAAAATCGCGGGAGGTATCCCAGCCGCGCAAATTGCGGCGCCAGCGACGTGGCGAACGGCGCGGCCGTGCGTGGCGCGTGTAGCACGTTGGTGGACGGGACGAGCAGGCCGGCCAGCAGCACGGCGAGCGCGTGGTCCGTTTGTTCGGCGGCAGGCAGAAAGCGGGTGAAGTACGCGCCGTCGTCCGCGAGTCCGGCGAGCCCCGGCTGCAGCCCGAGACTGCGGTAGGCGGGGAGCAACGGGAAACCGTGCTGGCCCTCGAGGATGATCAGAAACACCTGCCGCGGCGGGCGCAGGGCGCCGCGGGCCGTCCGGTGCAGCTGCCCGGTGACCGGGGCACGGGCGGGCACCGCCGGCGCACCGGTGGAAGCGCGCCAGACGGCCAGCGCCTCCTGGATCGCGGAGGGGGACGGCGGCGCGAGCACGGCTTCGCGGCCTTCGAGATCGTGCAGCAGGGTCGCGAACGGCGTGGGAATCGTGCGGTTGAGCCGCTGATTGCCCGTGACGAAAGAATTGCGGATGCGCACGGGCGTTTCGCCGAAACTCAGCCCACGAATCGAACCGACGAGCAGGCAGCCCGCGGCGAGCACGATCAAGCCGCGTCCCACCGGATGACGCACGCGACCGAGCCGGTCGAACGGAAGCAAGCGCAGCCGGCACGCGCTCCGGGCCACCCACCACCAGAGCGTCGCCAGCGCCACGGTTGCCAGCAGTGCGAGCAGCGGATGATGCCGGGCCCAGATCGTCTGGATCAGGGCATGCCAGTCGTCGCTGGCGGCGAGCACCCGTTGGTCGAGACGGCAGCCGAACTCGGCAAAAAAGCCGAAATCCACCACGTAGACGATGGACAGGAAAATGGCGGAGACGGCCAAGAGCGCGGCCCGCATGCGATCCGCTCCGAGCCGGCGACCGCTGAGCCAGGCCGCCAGTCCGAGCGCGGTGGAGGGCAGCACGAGTAACCCGGCGATCACGGCATCGAAACGGGCGCCGCGGAACGTGGCCTGCAACGCATCCGCGAGCGTCACATCGCCGACAAAGCAGAGAATCACGCCCCAACGCAGCAGCCCGAGGATCACCAGGGTGGCCAGCCACAGCGCGAAATCGACCCCGAGCGTGGCGGCGAGGCCGGGTGCTGACGATGTTTCGCGTTGCGGGTCGTGGCGCGGCGGGCCGGGCAGATCGGGCGTGCGAGCGCTGGCGGGATCGGGAGGCAGATTCACGGCTCGCGAAAAGGTAGAGATTGGAAGCGAGACGACTTCCGGCCATCGCCGCAGGGTGGTCAACCCTGGAGCCAAATTGGTCAGTAGTCGTCCATTACGAACCACATGACCCAGGTAAGGCCGGAAGAAAGGAGCACGACACCGCCGAAGGCGAAGAGGGTGGATATGACATTGCGGCCCGTGAAGAACAGCGTGCTGACGATCGTCAGGTTGCCGAGGACGAGCATGAGCCAGAAATCGCGTTTGCGGCGGGAAGGGCGCTTCGGCTTCGGCTTGACGGCATTCATGCCGGCGGCGTTTTCGCGCGCGAGATTGTCACGGAGCACTTGATACACGTCGGTGGGCGCCGGAGTGGGGGTGGCGGTCGGCGGGTTGACCGCCTCAAACTTCGCCGTGGTGAGGGTATGCTTGACCGGCGGAGGATCGTCGTCAGAGCGCAGGGGAGCAGTGTCGTTCATGGGCGCCGCTCAGCGTTCGGCCGGGCGGAGATTCAGATCGACCATCAGGTCGGTGGCGATCCGTTCGAGATCGCCGCGCAGCGCGCCCAGCGAGACACCGGGCGGCACGAGCACGGTGGCGCGCGCCTTGAACAGCGTGCCGCCGCCCATCGGGGCGCTGATGCGCTCGGAGGCGAGCTCCTCGACGTTGACGCCGTGCGCCGCCAGCACGCCCGAAACCAGCCGCAGGATGCCCGGGCGATCCTGACCGACGAGCTCGAGCGCGGCCACGGACCCGATGGCGGGCGGCGCGGCGCCGCTTTCGGTGTGAAGGGCCACGCGCAGACCGGCGGACTCCAGCGTTTGCAGGGCCTTCACCAGTTCGTCGACGCGCGTGGCCGGCACCTCGGCGCGCAGGATGCCGGCGAATTGTCCGCCGAGGTGGCACATACGGCTTTCGAGCCAGTTGCCACCGTGGTCGGCCACGCGGGTGGCGATGAGTTGCACGAGGCCGGGCCGGTCGGCGCCGATAATGGTCATGACGAGGGTCGCAAGCATGGCGCGGAGGCTGAGCCGGTGCGGACGGCAGGGCAATCCTTGCGTGCAGGGGAAGCCGGGCTGATCCCGGCTTCCCCAAATTTACGGATCGCCTGCCCGCAGGTTCCTACGAAAGGCCAGGGAAAGGATATGAGAATGGTTCGATCAAATGCTTTGGAACTAGCCTTGAGCGTCCTCACTCAATCCCATTCCAGCACGAGCAGCGAGACGGCCTGGCGCGGCAGGGCGAATTTCAGCGTGGCGGCACCGTTGGCGATCGGCACGACGGTGGGTTCGCCCAGCGTGGCGAGCAGACCGGCGGCGACGAGTTGCGCATACTGCGCGTCGGTCGGCGCGGTGGGCGCGCCCATGGCCTGCCAGACGGTGAAAGCGTTGCTGTGCGTGGCGTCGATGCGATAGTGGGTCAGGCGCGCGTGGCCGGCCGCGAGCGGCAGATGGGCGAGCGCGAGTTCGACCGCGGCGTCCGGGCCGGGCAGGTCTTCGTCGTGGTAACACCAGGCGAGCACGCAGAGTTTCTTCCCGTCCAGGCTGGAGAGCGCGGCCACGTCGGGATCGCCGCGCACGCCGTCGCGCATGATCGCATCGAGCGCGATCTCGCCGGTGCTGGTCGTAGCGAGGCGCCGGCCGCCCATTTTGCTGAACAGGCGGAAGACATTCATCACCGGCAGGTCGATGCCATTGTTGGCGAGCGTGCGCTGGCCGGCGAAAAACGGCTGGTCCTCGAACTCGAACGCCCAGGTGAGCGCGCCGGCGAGATTCACGCCGTGCCGGTCGGCGAGCAGATGCTTGCGCGCAAACACGGCCGCGGTGTAGCTCGAATACATCGTGGTGTTGCGGTAACCGAGCTGCGGGCCCTGGCAGGCGGCGCAACCGTCGGGGTCGGATTCGCCGATGACGATGGGCTTCGCCTTCAGCTCCGGCACGGCGGCGATCATCGCGAAACCCTGGTTAATGGTCTGGAGTTGCGCGGCGATGCCGAGGCGCACGTGCCCGGAGACGAAGCCCGGCGCGCCCTTCGCATGAAACGAGATGAAATCGATCGGCGTGCCGGTCTGCCCGGTCGCGTAATTCCGGCCATGCACGACGTGCTGCAGGAAGTTCGCGGTGAACTTTCCGCCGGCTCCGGCCGAATCGGGCCCGCCGACGCGGGCGGCGGGGAGCGCCCGGCGCACGGCGTCGATGGCGTAGTCGTGCAGCTGGTAGAATTCCTCAGGAGTCCCGTACCAGTAGGGGACGATGTTGGCCTCGTTCCAGACCTCCCAATACCACTGCTCGACCTCGGCGCGGCCGTAGCGGTCGACGCAGTGTTTCACCCACTCGTAAACCAGCCCGGCCCATTTCGCGTAGTCTTTTGGCGGGTAGGCCCAGCCGGTGCCGATCTTGTCGTAGCCCGCCCCGGGGCGCCATTCGTGCTGGTAGGGTTCGGGATGGGTCGAGAGGGCCTGCGGCATGAAACCGATCTCCACGTAGGGCCGCACGCCGCGCGCCAGGTAGGTGTCGAAGATATGGTCGACGATCTTCCAGTCGTACACCGGCCGGCCCTGCGCGTCCTCGGTATAGAGGTTGGTGCTGCCCCATTTCAATGCGGGCGTGCCGTCGCCCGTGCAGAGCAGGTTGTGGGCGCGGAAGTAAACTTGCTGCGGGCGCAGTTCGCCAAGCTCGGCGAGGAGCTTTTTGCCGTCCTTCATCGTGGCGTAATTGGGCTCGTCGGCGCCGAAGAAGCGCCAGATGGGCTGCAGTTCGCCGAGTGGTTTCCCGGCATCGACCGAAATGGTGACGGGGAATGGGGTGGGGGTGATCGACGAAGAGCGGGCGATGGTGGGCCGGCCCGCCAGTAGGCCGACCAGAACGATCCAGGAGAGAGCGTGGAACTTCATGGTAAGTAGATCAAATACCCCGGGATCTTCCTTGGGGATGCTTACTGGGGAAATAAAATCTTGGCCGCTCCGGCGGCGCAGTTCTCGAGCAATCGCGGCGCCTCCCGGAATGCATCGTCGAGCGGCAGGCCCGGTGGGGTGATGGCAAACACCCGATCGAAAGCCGTCGCGATCCGCTGGTCGTCGGCCACCGCCCCGGCA
>DATJPQ010000312.1:0-3330 GCA_035506315.1 Opitutaceae bacterium | reverse complement strand
GCCGCATTCGTGCTCACCCTGCTTGCGTTTCTCTTTTTCGGCACCACCCGCCCTCCGATATCGGTGTCTCCGGTGGTAGTACCGCCAAAGACGCCACTGACAACGAGAGACATGGTGGAAATCAAGGATTACATACCTCCGCCCATCGATGACCCAGACCCAGATCCCATGGCCAAGCCGGATAATGGCGGTGGAGGACAAACGCGACCGACCCTGCCAGACGAACCGCAGATCATTCATCCAGGCGTTGCCGTGATCCCGGTTGAGCCGCCGAGTATTCAGCCATCAGGTCCGATTAGTAAGCTCGGCCCCAGTGGACCGTTCCCTGGCAATGGCGACGAGTCGGGTATTGGCCAAGGAAGGCGGGTGACTACGTGGAAGGAACTCGATCAACCCCCTCGAACAAAGACGCAGGCGAGCCCTATCTATCCGGCTAAAGAGAAATTTGAAGGGGTCAACGGGTCGGTAGAGGTCGAGTTCATCGTCGATGAGACCGGCGCCGTGGTGAATCCCCGGATCATCAGCTCGACCCACCGCGCTTTTGAGGAGCCCACGCTGAGGGCGGTCGAACAATGGCGCTTTGTCCCCGGTCGCAGCCATGGGAAGGTCGTCAGTTTTCGGATGCGTGTACCAGTGCTGTTCAATGTGAACGACTAGGAGTTTGTCGGGCCTGGGATAAAGGACCGGCAAGAGATCGAGAGGGCGTCGCGCGGCAATCCGCCACGACTGACAAACTCCTTGAACGACCGCGAGGCGGCCGAAGAGTCCGGTTTTCGCAGCGCGAAGCGCTGCTTAAGGAGCCTGTCGAGGCGGATTCCCGACGGCACCGAAAGAATTCCTGCTGAAGATGCGATTTCAGCAGGCAATCCCGACAGGCTCCTCGCTGCTGCAAAAAATCGGTAAAAGGTCGGCGGCCGGTTTTTGACTCGCGCGGCCCTGCCGATGTTCGCATCGTCGGCGCGATATCCTGGCTCGGAATCGCGCAATCCCGATGGCACGAAAAATTGCCTTCATCAACTACAAGGGCGGCGTTGGCAAGACTTCGCTCATCGTCAATCTGGCCGCCTGTCTGGCGAAGCTCGGCCGGCGCGTTTTGCTGTGCGATTTCGACACGCAGTCCAATGCCAGCATCTGGTTGCTGAAGCTCGAGCGGTGGAACAAGATCAACGCCGCCGGCGAAGGCGCCCTCTATTCGATCTTCGATCCCGGCCGCGCGAAGCTGCGGGACATCGTGGTGAAGGATGTCGTGCAGGACAAGGCCGGCACCAAGGCGCTGCCCGGCCTCGACCTCGTACCCACCACGTTCAACCTGGTTGATCTCGAGAGCGAATACGAGGGCGACCCGAAACGCCCGGCCTACCTGATTTTCCAGCAACAGCTGGCCGAAATTGAAGGCGGCTACGATTTCGTCCTGTTCGACTGTCCGCCCAACATCCTGCGCGCCTCGCAGTGCGGCATCTTCTCCGCCAACGAGGTATATGTGCCCGCCAATCCCGATGCCCTGAGCCTCATCGGATTCACCTTGCTGGTGGAAAAACTTTACAAATTCCATGCCCTCTCGGCGAGTTTCCGTACCGGGGCGATGGGACCGGCGGCCCAGGTGCATGGCATCATCTTCAATTCGATCAAGACCGGCACCGACATCGAGGTGCCGAAGATGCGAATGCAACTCCGCCTCAACCAATACAAGACCGCCAAACGCGCGGCGCCCGGCGCCAGGATCTTCGACGCCCAGGTGCGCGACGCGATGGTCGTGCGCCGCGCCGTCACGCTCGGCCTGCCGGTGGTGCTGGTGAGCCAGGAGGCAAGCGATGAGACGCAGGACAACGTCGTCAACGACTACCGCAAGGTCGCCGCCGAGCTTGTACGCCAGGGGGGCGGGCTATAGGCTCCCGCTCCGGTAATCCGCATTCCGCCACTGGCGCTCTTTCATGCCCGACCCAAAAAACACCGCCCAAGACTGGAACGAGGTCCGCGCGTCTTTCGCCACCTCGATCATGGTCGATACCCCCCTCAAGAGCCTGGCGCAAAACCTCGATGGTCCCGACTGGCCGATCCCGGGCCAGGACGAGACGCCCTCCACTTACATTGACCTTACCTTCGACGAGGTGCGGAGTCTTCTGGCGCGCAAGGGCCAGCCGGCCGCCTGCATCGATCAACTGGTTGCGATTCTCCGCGAAACTTTGGCCTTCGACAGCCCGTTTGGCGAAATGGTGGACCAAGTGGAGGCCTCGGAGCAGAGGGACAACCAGCTCCTGAAGAACCTCGCCCGGCTGGAAATTCCGGCCGGCTTCCCGATCGAATTTGTCGCGTTGGAGGCGGACACGCGTGAGTTCTGCCAGCTGGAGAAGCTCACCACGGTCGGCGAGTTCGCCGTCTTTGCCCAGGGGCTGTCGCAAAACGTGATCGTCGGCGGCGACTTTCGCGCGCTACTCAACGCGCTGGCGCAAAACGACGAGCAGGCGCTGGCGAAATTTCTGCCCCTGCGCGCCGGAACCAGGGGCTTGCATATGCCGGAGGCGCTGGCGCTCGGGCTGCGCACCCAGCCGTTGGCGGTGCGGGCGGCGCTGGCCCGCAAAGCCGGAGCGAAGCTCGCTTCCCCGGAGGCTGCTGCCGCCTCCTCCGCGCCCAAGGACCGGGTACAGACAGTCGAGGCCGAGCTGCGCGAGCGGGCGGCGCGTCTGGCGGCCGAATGGTTCAAGGCCGATCTGGCGCAACTCCAGCAACAGGTCGCGGCCGGGGCCGCGCTCGCCCGGCTGCTGGTGGTGCTGGGCGATCCCCTGACCGAGGCGGTCGTGGCCGATTTGCTGAAGGCCTATCTCAAAACTCCGTCGTCCGCGACCGGCGCGACCGCCGTGATGGGCGTTCCGGCCCCGCCCCGGCGCGGTTTCTTCGCCCGCCTCTTTGGGAGAAAATAGCCGCCATGCCCGACGAGCCCAACCCTCCCGCTTCGGCGCCAAAATTTCCGGTCAAAAACCCGCCGGGCCAGCCCTTGGCCTTGCCACGCCGTCTGACCGCCCGGGCCGGGACCCGCTCGCCCTTTGAACTCTCCGAGGCCTCGGCCGAGGCCCGCCGGTCGATCGAGGCCATCGTCTCGGCGACCCGCACGCCGTGGACCGGGGCGGCCCCGCTCAATCCGGAACAAGCAACCGAACTGGAAAATTCGCTGCGTTTGCTCGCCACCCGGCTGGATGAGCGCGAGCGGACGGTCGACGAACTCGAAGCCACCCTGGCCGACCGGCAGCGCGACCTCGCGGAAATGGAAGCCCTGCTCATCGCCCGGGAAAAGGTGCTCGACGCGGCCCGGCGCGCCCACACGGCCGTCCCGCG
>DATJPQ010000311.1:0-23706 GCA_035506315.1 Opitutaceae bacterium | reverse complement strand
GTCACGGATGTAGCCGAAGTTGTCGTCGGGGAACATCACCGTCACGTCGTCGGGCACATGCAAGCCGCCGCGGTAGAGCGGAAGCACCTCCTTGTAGGCGCAGAAGATCTGGGGCACCCCCTCGGCAAGGTAGGGCGGATTGTCCCCAATCCGCCGGGTTGGGGAGGCAGGCGTATCTCCTGACGGCGCGTTGGGGACAACGCGCCCTACCCCCTGCGTGTACACAGGCCGCACGTGCTGCGCGAGCAGGGCGCGCTGGTCGGCGAAGATCTGCTCGAGCACGCGGATGCGCTCGGCGTCGGTCTTCGGGCCCTGCATGGCGGAGTCGTGGATGCCGCGCATGCCGAGGGTGTAGATGTTCTCGTAACGGCCGTTTGCGGCGACACGCTCCTCCCAATACTTTCGTACGCCGTCGCGATTGGTGACGTAATTGTAGTCCGCGGCACGGTCGTGCGGCCATTCGCCGACATTGTTGCGCAGCATCGGCTCGGCGTGCGACGAACCCATGACGATGCCATAGGTATCGGCGAGCGCCGCGTTTTCCGGAAAGCTGTTGAATGGCTTCGAGCAGGCGTGCATCGCAGGCCAGAGGGTGTTGGCCTTCAGGCGCAGCAGCAGCTCGAACACCTTCGCGTAGGTCTTCGGACCGATGCCGCCGTGTTCCGGCTCGAACTTCTGGGCGGCCCACGGTTGCAGGCCCCAGTCCTCGTCGTTGATGAAGATGCCGCGATATTTCACCGACGGCGGACCGAAGCGGTGCGCGCCGGCGGCGACGAACAGGGCATCGTGGTGCGGGGGGGCGACGTCGGCCCACCAATACCACGGCGACACGCCGATGGCCTGCGACAATTCGTACACGCCGAACGCCGTACCCCGCCGGTCGCTGCCGGCGATGACCAGCGCCTGATCGACGCCCGGCAAAGGTGTCGGCACGACCTGGATGATGTAACTCTCCCAGGCGCCGGTGAGGCCGCGCAGGTCCATTTTCCCGGAGGCGGCGAGGCGATCGAGGAGCGCGCTCTGACCCACCACGCCGGCCAGGACGAAGGTGCGCGGCAACGGGGCGCGTTCGTCGGCCGGGACCGGCAGAATTCCGGTCACCCGTTCGATATCGGCGCGCAAATCCGCGGCGGCCCGGGCGACAGCCCGGTCGGCGGTCGTTTCGACCAGCACGGCGGCGGCGCGCCCCTGGGCGGCCAGGGTAAAATCCTGCGCCCCGGGCTTCCCGGCCAGCAACGTTGGTTCCGCTCGGGCCAGACCGGCTGCGAGCACGATCACCAGAATCCAGCGAATGAATTTCATGGGGGAAAAATACCGTCTGCCGGCACCGGGACAAGTTGGTGGGCCATGCTTGTCCAGCGGTCAAGCATCGTGGGTGGGGCGCCGGGACCGGCGCTCAGGAACCGGAGGCAGCTGCGAGATCGGCCAGCACCGCACTGCGGTCAGCCGGGCTGAGATTCGGCGAAGTCTCGGCATAACGGCGCGCGTCCGCCGGAGCGATTTTGGCCCATGCGCGCAGCACCGAGGCAATCGTGCCGGAGCGCAGCTCGACATCGACCACGCTCTCGGCCCAGCTCAGCGCCACTTCGGGCCGATACACCACCAGCGGCGCCGAGGTGGCAACTGCCACCGCCCCGGCATCGAGCTCCGGGCTCGCGTCGCGACAGTTTAGCCATTGGGAAGCGGCTACCAGGTCTTGATTGACCCATTCGCCGAGCGCCGATCTCAACGCGTAGGTCCGATCGGCCGCAGACGCCAGGCGGGAGGCAAATTCCGCCAGCGCCGACGGGCTGGTGGCGGTCCAGCCCGCGACCGCGGCCTGAAAAGCTTCCGTGCGCAGTCCGGGATCGGACAGCGCCACCGCGGCATAGGTCGCGTTTTCGGGCTGGTGCTCCGCCCAGACGGTGAACGCCGTCCTGACCCAGGCCTCGCGGTTCGCCACCGGCCCGGCGGTCGCGAAACGCGCCGCCGCATCGAACTCGCCGACCCGCGCCAGGGCGTACACCAGGGCGCAGCCGTGGTCGTGCGCGAGCGCCGGATCCTCGCGCACAAACTGCGCGGCCAGTTCCAGCGTCTTTGCGGGCGTGCAGGCCGTACCGGCGAGCACGGCGGCCGTGGCCGAGGCGCGTTCGGCGAACGGACGCTGGAACGCCCAGCGTGCCGCGTCGTTGGGCGCGGTGCCCGC
Organism: Opitutaceae bacterium; assembly: GCA_035506315.1. Taxonomy (GTDB): domain Bacteria; phylum Verrucomicrobiota; class Verrucomicrobiia; order Opitutales; family Opitutaceae; genus MWDT01. The sequence goes on along the minus strand of DATJPQ010000311.1, from coordinate 21,521 downwards.
CCAGCCGCGCAGTGCCGCGGCGAGCAGACGCGGGCGAAGTTCAAGGCTGGCTTCCGCCAACGCCAGCGCGACGGCGCGGGCGGGCTCGTACGCCGCCAGCACTTCCAGCAGATGCGCCATTTCCTCGTCGCGCGCGAGCGACGCCGGCCGCGCCAGCGATTGCCGCCACTGCGCTTCGAAGCGAGACGCACGCCAGACCTGCCCGTCTTCAAGCGGCGGCGTCGCCGTGCCTGGTGGCGCAGCGAGTGCCGTCGACGCCACTCCGCGGCCGGTGGTCCCGGAAGTTCCACCGGCCACCCAAAGACCAAGGGCCATACCGATCACGCCGCCAGCCAGCCCACCGACCAGCAGGGCGGCGGTGGACCAACGAGGGAGCCTTTGGTCGCGCTGGTTGGCCATGGTCAATATTCGTCGGCGCCGATGTCGGCGGCGCCGTTGTAGAGCGCAGTGCCCCAAAAATCGGCCCCGCCGCTCCAGATCGACACTCCCTTGTTGAGGCAGGGAGAGCCCGACTGCAGCTTGTAGCCGGTCACCGTACCGATGCCGGTACCGCCGCTGCCGGCGCTGACGAGCAGCGGATTCGCTGTGACCTTGTGCGCATCGGCCGACACCCCCGTCATGCCGTAGTAGGCATTATAATCGTAAGTGATGCCGGAGCCGGTGGTGGGCGAGCCGGTGGTGGCGCTGCTGTAGAAGATATTGTTCCGGATCGTGTAGACCCCCGTCCCCGTAATGCTGCTCCCGTAACCGTAGCAGACCAGCGCCGAGGCGCTGTTGGTATAGACGACATTGTTGTAAACCTGGCTCTTTCCACCGGAAGCCGAATGGAGATAGAGGCCGTAGCGCGAGTTGTTCTGCAGGATGTTGTAGCGGATCGTGGCCGTGTCGTAGCCCGCGAAATTGCAGATCAGGATCCCATCGCCATTGTTGTGGGAATAATTGTACTGGACGGTGATGTTCGTGGTGCCCTTGTCCGGATCGATGCCATTGTAGTCCGCGCCGCCGGCTTTTTTCACCGTGCCGTAAATCTCGTTTTTCTGGACGGTGATGGCGTCGCAATAATACATTTCAATGCCGCAGGTGCCGGCGTTGGAGATGACGTTGTTTTGGATCGTGCCCGTCTTCGTGTCGGTCAGGTAGATGGCATTGCACGCGAGCGAGCTGCCCGACTGGTTGATGGTGCAATTCTGGATCGTGACGTTGGTGTGTGGATTCCAATTGGCGTCGCTGGCCGAGGCGCGCTCATTGACCCCTTTCACGCAGATGCCGCCGAAAGAGCACGCATTGATTGTGCAGCCATCGACCAGCAGGTCGTTGAATTTTCCGCTCGTCTGCGCGTCGAAGACGATACCGCCGGTGCGTTTCGAGGCCACCCAACCGGTGGCGAAATAGACCCCGGTCGTGTTGTCAGCCGTGCTGCCGCCGATCCAGCGCACTTCCCCCGTCACATCGTGCACGGTGCAATTGCGGATATAGACATGGTTGATCGTGGAGCCATTGTTGACGTTGAGCGAAATGCCACGCCGGTCCGCATAGCCGCTGCCGGTGTTCGAGACGTCGAGATTGTTGATTTCCCAATAGGACTGGTTGGCAAAGTAAACCGTGTTTAACTTGGTGCCGTTCGCGTTGATCTTCGGTTTGCTGCCGCTGCCATACATGTCGACCACGATGGGATTGCCGCTGGCACCCGAGCCGGGCAGCAGAAGCTGGCCGGTCCAACTGCCGCCGGCCTTGAAATAAACATGGTCGCCGGCCACGTAGGTGCGGGCGTTCACTTTGGTCAGGGACTGCCATGGGGTGCTGGAGGAAGTCCCGGCATTGCTGTCGCTGCCGGCCACGGAATCGACGTAGTAGGAGGCGGCCAGGACGACGTTGGCGGACACAGAAACGAGCAGGCCCAAGGCTGCTCGGCGGAGGAGGGATCGGGCGTTCATGGGGAATCTTTCTTTTGGGTGGGCGAACAGGTGCGCCGCGCAAAGCGGTGCGGGATGAAAGCGCCCGCCGCCGCGACAAGGCCGGCGGCGGGCGCGAGAAACTTACCGGGCGGAAAAAGGCGCCCCGATCAGAACTTCCAGGTAACGGCGCCCTTCACATTGATGCCGCTGCCGGGGATGATCAGGTTCTGGTTGCGGGCCGCGTAAATGTAGCTCTTGTCCAAGAGATTATCCACATTCAGGGTATATTTGAACGGGCCATGGTCGTAGCTGGCGAAGGCGTCGATGACCGTGCGGCCGGGGACGTAGCCGAAAAACAGATCGTTGGCGCTGGACGTGATCGCCTTTTTGCTCTGGTAGCTCAGGCCGGCCCCGAAGGCAAAGCCCTTCAGGCCGCCTTGGGTGTACATGTAGCGGCCCCAGGCCCCGAATGTCTCCTCCGACACGTTGCCAACGGGGAGTTCCGTCGCCGTGGCGTGGGTCGTCGGTTGCAGCACGGTGGCCTGTTGGGCCGTAAGCGGCACGCGGGCGCGGAACGAGGCGAACGACGCGAGCACGGTGATGTTTTTGTTGACCTCGAACGTGAAGTCGCCGTCGAAGCCCTTGGAGTTCTCGCCGGAAACGAGCACAAACGACGGCGGCGTGGTCTGGGGGAAGGAGGGCGCCGTGAGGTTGACCTGCTTGATGTCGAAATACGCGAGCGTGGTGGTGATCTTGCCGTCCAACAACTCGCCCTTGACGCCGATCTCCTGCTGCTTGCCGCGCTGGCTGGGCAGGACGATGTTGTTTTGGATGTTGGTGTTGAAGTTCTCATTGAAGCCGTAGAAGACCGAGGTGTGGGCGGTGGGCTTGAAGATCGCGCCCCATTGGCCGAGGTTCTGGTAGACGTCGATGACCGGACCGCCGGTGTTGGTCAGGCGGTTGGTGGTATCGGCGCTCGCCAGATTGCGAGAGCCGCCCACGGTGAGCTGGAGCCGGTCCTTGAAAAAGTTCGCGGTTTCAAGGAAGTAGAGTTTGCCGAACTGATTGAGCACCTTTTGGTCGCTGGTCGGGACGCTGGTGTTGACGGTGACGACGCCGGGGAACACCGGATTGAATGGATCGATGGGGCTGCTGGTGCCGCCGTAGGTGATCGCGTGGGTGGTGTTGTCCGTCGCATCGCCGCCGAGGAGCAGCTTGTGCTTCACGGAGCCCGTGTTGAAGTTCAGCACAAAATCCATCTGCAGCGTGCGGCGCGGCCAGGAATTGTCGATCGCGGTGGTGCTGCGCGGCAGGAGCCCGCCCGTGTAGGTGGCCGGAACCGCCGACAGGATCGACTCGATGCGGTTGGCCTGGGTGGTCGAGGCGAGCCCGGCGAGGCGGAAGGCCACGACGTCGTTCAGGCGGGTGGAGAATTCGAGAAAGAGTTTGTTGACCAGGTCGGTGCGCCAGTTGAGCGGCGCGTTCTCGTCGTACGTGGTTTTCGGCGGTACCGGGACGATGGTATTGGTCCGCAGGTCGAGCACGATGCCATTGTAGGAGGAGAACTTCGTGTTCACGTAGGAATACCGCACGGTCAGGCGCGTCTGCGGGCCGAAGTCGTAGGCCAACGCGGGGGCGACCAGCACGCGGTGGACGTAGGTATTGTCGTACCAGCCGTCCGAATACTGCCCGGCGGCGATCAGCCGGTATTGGAGCTTCTTGTCGGCGGTGATCGGGCCGCCCAGGTCGAGTTCGATCCGGTTGGCGTCAAACATGCCGGCCTGAACCTTGAGCGAACCAACCTCGTAATCCACGGGGCTCTTCGAGATCTTGTTGATCACGCCGCCGACCGGGCCGTTGGCGATCAGGATCGCCGAGGGGCCCTTGATGATCTCCACCCGGTCCACCACGGACATGTCGGCCTGCGACTCGCTCTGGCTGGCGCGAAAACCGTCCTGGTAATCGCTCTCGCCCGTGAAACCGCGGATCATGAAACGGTCGACCGAGAAGTTGAGATTGCCGGTCTGGGCGCCGCCGACGAACTTCAACAGGTCGCCGAGCATGACCGGGGCCTTGTCCTCGATGAAGGCGCGATTGAGGACCTGGACGGATTGCGGCAGATTGATGAGCATCACGCCCGTGCGGGTGGTGCTCAAGGCCTCCTTGCCGACATATTCGGTCGGGTCTTTGGTCGAGGTGACGACGAAACTGGGCAGTTCGACGGTTTCAGCGGGCGTTGACTCCGTTTGCGCGGGGAGCGCGACAGCGGCAGCGAGGAGGGCGGCAGTGCCGCCCAGCATTTGACGGACAATTTTCATATGCGTGGGTTTGGTTGGGGTTGCGGGTGACAACAGAAAACAAGGGGCAGCGCAGGCCCGAAACGGGCGAAGCACAACCCACCGCTATGCTCCGCACCGCGCAAAAAATATGCCGAAACGCGCATGTGCGTTTCGGCCCCATTTTTGCCTTGCGCTCTCCGGTCATAGTTTTCACTGGAGAAGGCACCCCTCCGTGGCCCGCTATTGCGGGCAATGCCAGGACCCCAATATATGCAATATCGTTCACCGCAGTTCAGGACCCGTCGGTTGCCGCGTCCTCCTCCCGCCGGCCGCCCGGTCCGGGAGGCCCGGCCATGCTGAGATACCTGGGGCTCGGGCTGCGTGAACTGGGCGATTGTCCCATGCCACCGCATGCGCGGGTGAACTGGGAATTTCTCGCCGTCGTCCGCGGGCATTGCGCGCCGACGGCCCGCCCCGACGAGAAACCGCCCCTGGCGACCAATACGCTCTGGCTGTTCCCGCCCGGATACCGGCATGGCTGGATCGGCAAACCCGGGGAAAAGTGCGAAGTGTTCATCGTCCATTTCAACGCGGTGCCGGTGGCGCTGGAACGGGTGGCGACCGAACATGGCTTTCTGGCCACCCGACTGACGGCCAGGGACCGGCGGTGGCTGGCCCGCCTGAGCCGGAGCCTGAAGCACCATTACTGGCACCCGATCCTGGCCAGCGAACTCCACACCGAACGCGCGCTGATGGACCTGGGACTGCTGCTGCTGCGCGCGATCAAAGAAAGCCACCTGCCCCATCAGAGCGGGGCCAGTCTCGACCGCGTCCTACGGGCGGAGAACTGGCTGCGCAACCATCTGGCCGAGAGCCCCTCGATTGCCGACGGGGCGCGGGCGGCCGGATTGTCGTCGAGCCAGCTCCGCCGGCTATTCTGGAAGGTGCGCAAGGCGCATCCGCAACGGGTGCTCGACCGGCTCCGGGTCAACCGCGCGATGCACCTGATGACGGAGTCGGACGCCAAGCTGGAGAGCGTGGCGAGAGAATGCGGCTTTGCCGGCGCCACCAGCCTGTGCCGGGCGTTCAAGGCAATCGTGGGCAATTCCCCCACCGTCTGGCGCAAGGAGATTTACATTCAATACAAACGCCCGAGCGAAACAAAAAAGGGCGACTACGCCAGCCATGGTCGCCGCGTGCGGGAGCTTTGAGCCCAAATTCAACGATCCAATCCAGCGCCGGATTGCACGGAAAACGCAGGTAAGGGGGCGGCAAGCGCCGAACCTTCGCCGGGACCATCGCAGAAATCTGCCGGTCAATTTTGCGCCTTGGCGTCTTTGCGTGAGAAGATGTCGGAACAGAAAAGGAGGAATTCACGCAAAGACGCGAAGAAAACAAATCGGGAGGATCCGAATGCAGTGGCGGACCGAGCTTGCCATCCGTCCTCCGTCCGCTTCGCGGAGGCGGGATCGCCTGCGAGCAGGCTCCTACACAGATCCGATGCAACCGCTACCTGGATTCGGGAGTTTTTCTGCTCTCGTCCGGCGGCAACAGTTGGATGTGCGTCGGCTGATCGCGGTCACACGTCAGCCAGCCGTCCCGGTACGCCAGCTCCACAACCTGAATGGAGCTGCGTTTGTGATCGGGTGCGCCCGAATCGGCGGCCACGCCGGGGTGGACAAAATAAAACAGGAACGCCCGTTCGCCGCTCAGAATCACCTCGGGATGATGGCCGCCATTCTGATCGTCCTTCCCGGTGCCGGGCGTGGCGAGCAGGCTCGCGGGCTGGCGCGTCCACGTGAGCGCGTCGTCGGATTTGTAGGCGCCCAGACCGTTGTTGCCCAGCAGGTCGATCAGGAGCCAGTAGTGCCCCTGCCAGAAAAACGCGACCGGCGCCTCCCCGCGGTCGCGGGGCAGATGGGCCGAGCCCCGGTCGGTCCAGCGATAAAGGTCGGGACTGTCGGCGTAGAAGGTGCTCTTGCCGGCGCGCTCGTTGTTGTACCACATGCGCCAGGTGCCGTCGGGCAGCCGCAGCACGCACGGGTCGATGACCTTGTCGGTGACGAGTGGAAGCGTGCCCTCGTATTTCCATTTTTTCAGGTCGGGGCTGGTGACGTGGACGATGTTCCGCGGGTGATTCCAGTCGGTAAAAATCCCCGGCACCACGACGACGAACATGTGATAGACGCCCTGGTCGTAGACCACGGCCGGCGCCCAAAAGGTGGGAGTCCCGGCTGTGTTGGGAATGTCCTGGGGAAAGTCGACGGTGCCGCGATAGCTCCAGGTCGCGCCATCGGCCGACTCGGCGATGCCGATCGGCGTGCCGTGCACCCACGTGACCGCGGTGAGACCGGGAACGTTGGCCCGACGGTTAGTGTAAAACATGAACCACTTTTTCTCGGCGCGATTCCAGATCAGGGTCGGGTCGGCCGCGCCGTCGAACACCGGGTCGCGGAAGAGCGGTTTTGCCGCGATCTGGCCCGGACGCACAACGGGCACCGGAACGGCTGGTGGCGCGATTGGCTCGACGGCGCAGGCGGTCCCGCCCACGAAGAGGACAAGCAGCAAGCGGGTGAGTGCTTTCATTTCTCCTTCAGGGCGTGATCGGCGGGCTGGTTCTGGCCGGACCAGATGCGCCGTTGAGTCCAATCAATGGCCGAGTCGCCCCAGAAAGGAGCGCTCGCGGGCAGACCCAGCGGATGAAACGCCAACGTGCAAAGATATAAGCTCCCAGTGCTGATGTACGGCTCCGCGAGCGAGGGCTGGTGGCCCGCCAGCCCCACACGCAACCAGCCGTCGGCGTCGAACGTGCCGGGCGCTTCCAACGTGCGCCGGATGACCGCGGTCAGCGCGGACCGAGCCTGGGCGGGCGCAAGCTCCGCAGGCAGCGCGCCGCGCCATGCCTGGTGCGCGAGGTGGTGAAACGCCCCGCAGCGATACGCCAGCGACCGGCCGAGCGTTGGAAACGTGCCATCGGGCGCGATCAGGCGTTCCTGCACCGCGGCGTAGCGCACGGCCCGAGCCTCAACGACATCGGCGCAATCATTCCACTGCGGACTGACCGGTCGCATCGTGGCGAGTACCGTTGTCAGAAACGGTTGGATGACGTAGCTGTTGTAGTAATCCCAGTGGAAATTCGGCCCGTCGCCGTAGGTGCCATCGCCTTTGTACCACGATAGGTGGGCCTGCACGGCCCGATCGATCGGTCCGGCCCGCCATCCGGCGCCGGCTTGCGCGAGGAAGGCCTCGATCATGGCGGAAAAGAGCAGCCAATTGCTGTTGCCGGGGGGGAAACGCCGCGTCGATTGCATCGCCGCGATGAGGCGGGTTTTGACGTCAGCATCGAGCGGCTGCCACAGTGCCCGCGGCGCGAGGATCAAGCCGTAAGCCAGGAACGCCGCATCGACGAGGCACTGTTCGCCGGCGGTGAAATCGAGGCGATCAGCCGCCGCCGGATCGGTGATGTGAGCGAGGCCGCGCTGCGTCCATCCGGTAAACGTGGCCGTGGTCGCCGCCTCGTCGCCGGTTTTTTCCGTCAGTTCGAGCCAGGGTGCTAGCCCCGCGATTGTGCGCCCCACCGCCTCGAGATGGGTGACGGGCCGTCGCGTCGCCGGATTACCTGTCGGCACTTCGACCGGCATCCGGGCCTTGAGCTGATTCGCCGCGAGATGACGCAGCACCGGATCGGCCACCTGGGCCAGCAGGCGCACCCAATAGGCGCGCTCGCCTTCCACCGGCGCCATCACTGCCGTCGTGGTCTTGCGCTCCAGAGCGGTCTGGGCGATGGCGCATGGTCCGGCCACGGTCGCGAGCGTCCCCGCCAGCGTCAAATCGCACAGGAACGACCGGCGGCTTCGGCCTCCGGCAGGCGCAGGGGATGCTGTTTCGTGGTTCATGGGCACAAGTCAGAACCACCCGCGGAGGTCAGGGCTGCCCCATGGTCCGCGCTTTTTCGAGGATCCTCGGCCGGGCCTCTTCCATCATTTCGCGCATGTCGGCGTAGCGCATCGTGCGCTGTTCGAAGGTGCGTTTCTTGAGCATGCCGAGGAAACGGTTTTCAAACTCCCGGAAGTACGAGCCGTAGATATGGTAGCTGTCCACCATGTGCACGTAGCGGCCGATTTGTACGGTCCGGCCGCTCAACTCCGAGACGCGGGCCGCAATCCGCTGCTGCAGTTGCACGAGGGCAAAGATATTCATAAAGGCGGCCTTGTAGGCGTCGTTGGAGCGGAACCGCACGTTCATGCTGAGCACCGGCTGGCCCTCCTCCTCGAGGATCCGGCACCAGATGCTCTGCAGGCAGGCGGGATCGTAGCAGTCGTTGTCCTCCCAAACCTTCCAGGTGACGGCCTGTGCCCGCCGGCTGTGCGGGGTCTTGGCCAGCTTCCGGGCGATGCTTTCGATCTGATCGAATGGCTTCAGCGTGGGCACCGTGTAGGCGAACAACCGCTGGTGGTAGGTGTACTCCCAACGCAGATCCTTCGGGTCGTTCGGATCGCGCACAAGGTGGTCCTTGATGCCGTCGCACACTTCCATCACGTATTCCTGCAACTCCACGGGGCCGGCCGGAAAATCCCGGTGGATCATCGGCTCGGCCAGCGGCTCGGCGATGGTGATCATCATCGTCGCATCCTTGCTCGGCGGATCGTCGGGTTTGTCGTACTCGGTCTTCAGGTTGCACCCTTTCGCGTGCAGTTCGATCAGGGATTGCTCCCAGGCCCGCGCGATGCAGTCCGCTTCCACATGCAATACCGGTATGCCTTTCATGGGGTGTGCCAATTGGGTTGTTCGACGGTCCCAGCAAGGCGGCCGCTGTCGCCCGTGTCCAATCCTTATGCAGCCGCCGGCGGTGATCCCGCCCACTCCTTTATTCTCCAGCCATCGAAGGCTTGGAACCGCCTTGATCATCCGGCGCTGATTCGGGTTCAACCCCGGTACCGGTCCCGACCGCGCCGGTTTCGCGGTGGCCAAGCAGGACTTCCAGGCTCTCCACATTGCGTTCGAGGTTCTTCACCTGTTGCTGGAGCGACACGGCCGCACTCGACGTCTCCTCCGCAATCGCCGCCGTGCTCTGAATGACGTTTTCTTCCTGGGTCACCGTGTTGCTGATCTGCTCGAGATTTTCCGTCTGCACCGCGAAATTCCCGCTGATCTGGGTCACACTTTCGCTCATGTTGTGGACATTCGCAGCGATGTTTTCGAAGTAACGGATGACGTGGCCGGACCTTTCCAGGGCCAGTTTGGTGTCCTGGGCCGAGTCTCCGATCAAGGTGGCCGTTTCTCCCGCCGCGTCGGCACAACGCCGCGCGAGGGTGCGAACCTCTTCCGCCACGACGGAGAAACCGGCACCCGCCTCGCCGGCGCGCGCGGCCTCGATCGCTGCATTGAGCGCGAGCAGGTTGGTTTGAAACGAGATCTCGTTGATCCGCGTGATGATTTGCGTGATTTTCTGCCCCGAGGCAGTGACCGAATCCATCGCCGTACCCAGCTCCTTTACGGCCTTCAGCCCGGCATCGACCGACGCCCGGGCGTTGGCGGCGTCGGTATGGGCTTTGGTCGCGTGCGTCCGGCTCGATTGGGCAACCGAAGAGAGTTCCCGCAGGCTGGCGCTGATTTCCTCAATGGCCGCCGCTTCGTTGGAAGCGTTGCGCGAGATGGTATCGCTGGCGGAGGTCAGTTGACCCGCGGCGGCATCCAGATCGTCCGAAGAGGAATCGATGCTGCCCGCGACCGCCGCCAGTCGTCGTTGGGTGCTGCGGGCGATCAACAAACTGCCGCCCAGGCTGAGGCCCAGGAGAATGAGGATCGATGCCGCCAGGGTGAGCGCATGCCGTTTGGAACCATCGGCGGCGCTGGCCAGGGCCTGCCGGCTCATCTCGAAACCGAAATCGATCAGCCGGAGATAATGCCCGTTTTTCCGGGCGACAAAATCAGGCAGCTGACTCCACGGCACCACGAAGAGCGGCAGCGGCGCATCCTCCCGCTGCGTCCCGGCCATCGACGTCAAATACTGGTAGTAGGCTCCGGCCGCTTCGTCGTTGCGGTAGACGGCGTCGTGTTCGACGCGGAGGGCCGGGAAAAATTTGCGCAGGTAATATTCGCTCTCGGTCAGGGCGTAGAACTGTTTCCGGAGCAGGGCCAGATCGTCCTTCTTCAACCCCGCCGGCCCCACGCCATGCCGCACCAGGCTGGAAACCAGCATTTCCTGCTCGCGGATTTTCACGAGCGTCATGATGCCGTCGTAATAGTTCAGCGTCGCCGGCTCGTTCAGCAGCGTCCGGTAGCATTCCGGGATATAGAGAGCGGCGAAGACCAGCTTGACGTAGTTCGAGGTAATCCCGGCCGAGACCGGATTGGCCGCCAGAGCCTGCTGGCGCACTTCGGGCAACAATTTGCCGAAGATTTCCTTCACCGTGACCGCTTTCTCCGAGAAGGCCGCGGCCCGTGGTGAGCCCGCCAAGCCGTCCAGCGTTTGCTTCATTTCCGCAATGGCCCCGTCGGTGATCGTCGTTTGCGCCTGGTAGGCCGCCCGCAATCTGGCGCCATCTTGACCCGTGCAGAGCGTCAGCGCCAGATCGCGTTCCGTCTGCAGCTGCCAGGAAAGCGCCATAAAGCGCACGAGTTCCTTTCGACAGTCCGCCATCGTGCCGAGGTCGGCCTTCATCCGGGAGTAGTCGGCATATACCCGCGCAAGGAATACGCCACCCACTCCGACCAAGCCAAGGGTGGGCACGAGGGTCAGCAAGAGGAGGCGTTGCCGAATCGTGAAATTAGTGTTCGGTCTGCGCATCTGCTTCCAAGGTTAATTATCGGTGCAACCGCCTGACACTGGACAGAAAAAGTTTCGCTGAGATCGGCCCGGATCGCAACTGGGGACGATGCAAATGTCATCGGCGAACTTTCCCGCAGGACGCACCGAGACCGCTTGCGCACAGTGCTTGAGAATGAAGGATTACACGTTAACCAGATTAACCGATGACCACCGCTCCCGCGCGAAAACCCCACTTTGTCCTGCCTTCGCCGCAGACCGGAACCGATTACTCAATTCAGGTCGCCGCGCCCAATCCCGCACGCGAACCCGGACCGTGGCCGGCGATCGCCTTCATGGACGGCGACGACCAGTTCAAGTATGCCGTCGCCGCTTACCAGGCCGCGCGCGCCGCACGCGAGGTGCCGCCGCTGCTGCTGGTCGGCGTCGGTTACGGCGCCAGCTATATCAAGCCGGGCAACCGGCGCCTGCGCGACTACACGCCGACGACGATGGCGACCGAACCGGAGAGCGGCGGCGCGGACGCGTTCGTGGCGTTTCTCGCCGACACCCTCTGGCCCGAGCTGGCCAGGCGCCATCCGCTGCGCGACGATGCCCGCGGCCTGGCCGGCCATTCGCTGGGTGCTTTGCTCGTGCTCCACGCCCTGTTCCAGCGCGCGCCGCGCTTCAACCGCTGCCTCGCCAGCGCGCCTTCGCTGTGGTGGGACGAGCGCAGCCTGTTGCGGCTGACCGCGGCGCGGCGCGACACCGCGAGTGAACTGCCCGCGCGCCTGTTTCTCGGCGTCGGCACGGAGGACACGCCCTCGATGACCGGCGATCTCGCCCTGTTCGAGGCGCAACTCGCGGCCCGACCCTTTGCCGCGCTCGAGATCGTGAGCCGTCACCTTCCCGGCCGCGATCACTACAACGTGCTGCCACAGTCGTTTCGTGAGGGTCTGCACGCCCTCTTCGGTTGAAACCGTCCCGCCCGGCCAATCTCCTGGCGCCTCCTATCATGCGAACACGCATTCCGTGTCTCCAAATTTTCGCTTGCACCGCTCTCGGTGCCGCCGGCCAGCACGCCACGCCGATCAAGCATGAGTTTGTCGCCATCGACGAGGGTCTCGCACATCTGCTCTACGTGAACGAAAACGCGCCGGCCAAAAACTGGCTGGTACCCATCGGCCAGTCGCAGGCGCGCGATCTGCAGCTCATCGGCGGCAATCGGATGCTTGTCGGACACGACGCCGGATACGCCGAGTTCGATCTCACCACCGGCCGGAAGGTCGCCGAGGTCGCATCGTACCATGGCGTCGCGTCCGCCCGCCGCCTGCCCAACGGCCACACGTTAATCACGGGTGTGAACCTCGGCGGCGCCACGGGCGTCGTCGTGCTGGAGCTCGATGCGACCAACACGGCCGTCAACCGGATAGTTTACCCGGGCAACTACGTGCGGCTCCTGCGTCAGACGGCCAGGGGAACGTTTTTGCTCATGACCGACACCGCAATCCGCGAAGGCGACGCCACCGGGGCCATCGTGTGGGAGGCGAAGGTCGATGGGTTCCGCCACGCCTGGAAAGCCGTGCGCCTGCCGGACGGCCATACACTGGCCTCCGCCGGCTACGGCGCGTTCCTCGTCGAGCTCGATGCCACCGGCAAAATCGTGCGGAAATTCGGCGGCAAAGAGGAAACCCCGACGGCAGTAAACGCCAATTTCTACGCGACCTTTCAGCTCCTGCCGGACGGCGATGTCGTCGTTGCCAACTGGCAGGGCCACGGCCCCGGGCACGGCAGTTCCGGCGTACAGTTGCTGGAGTTCGACCGCAACGGCGCGATCGTCTGGCAATGGAGCGAGGCGGACAAGATCTCGTCCCTGCAGGGCGTGCTGGTGCTCGACGGTCTCGACCCCGCCGTGCTGCACGACGAACGCAACGGTCTCATGGAACCGCTGAAAACCGCCGTGAGTGGGCGGAAGCCATAACCGACGCCCGATTTTCGTAGGGCTGGACCTCGCGTCCAGGCCGCTCTCCGTTCCCGGTCCGGACGCAAGGTCCGGTCCGACAGCCTGCACCAACCCATGGCGCGGCGTCTCTTCTAGGTATATGCAATATATTAATTAAAAACAACTAACATTGATTTGTCACGTAATACGTGACAAACTCTGGAGCACAGACGGGACAACGTCCTAATCAAAGTAATGAAGCTTTGGGGCGGGGCTTTGCCGATCAGCCGATATTATGCTGACCATCTGCACGGCCTGATACTTCTCGTGCCAGGCTGGCACAAAAAAGCCGCCGCGATTTTTGACCGCGGCGGCGAAAAACGAGGATGTCTTTGAGAAAAGCGTAGCTTAGTTGGCTTTCTTCTCGCCGCCGGGGCCGCCAGGACCACCGGGACCGCGCGGGCCGCCCCGACCGGGTTGCGGCAGCGCATCGAACTTCGTCTGCTGATCGGGCGTAAGGAGGGCCTTGATTCCGTCCTGAGTGGCCTTGCCGATTTCCATCATCTTCGCCCGGCGATCTTCGCGCGACATGGTTTGGTCGGCAAATAGGGGCTGCATTTTTTCCTGCTGGGTCTTCAGAAGGGCGGTGATCTTCGCTTTTTGGTCGTCGGTGAGTTTCAGTGCTTCATCAAGCTGCTTGACGCGATCTTCCGGGCTCATGAAACGGCCGCCCCGGCCACCGCCACCCGGACCTTTGGGTCCCTGCGGAGGCGGAGTCTGGTCCTGAGCGCTGGCGATCGGAGCGCCGGCAACCAGGCCGAGCGCGAGGAGAGAGAGAACAACTTTCAATGCGGATTTCATTTTGAGGTTTCTGTGAGTTTCCTAGGTTGGCGCCGGGCGCCGTTGTGGGCTGTATGACGCAGCCGCAACGCAACAGTTTCTGGCGAGTCCCAGCTTCGCGTCAATCCGTTCGTCTCAAACATATTCAGTACGCGGAAAACGCGTTTAACCCGGCGGGGAGAACGCGGTTGTGGCCCCGGTATGCTCAGGTTTTTAGCGGAACGGTGATGGCGCGATAGGTCACCGGCACCTGCCAGTCGGCATACTGCGGATCGAGCGCATGCAGCGACCTGACCACCTGCTGACGAAAGGTCGTCTCGATCAAATTGCCCTGCCCGGGCCAGATCTTGAAATGGACGCGAAAGAAACTCCAGCCGCCACCCTGCACCGTCTCCACCTGATCGATCAGGGGTTCACTCAAAACGATCGCGCCGAATTGGGTCCAAAGGGCCCGGGCGACCGCTCCAACGATTTTCACCGCCTCGGCCGGGGCGGCGCCCGACGGCACCTGGACGTCGGCATACGCGTCGACGCCGCCCTCCGGAAACCGGCTGACGTTGGCGATGGTGCGATTGGGAATAAAAACCACCTGGTTGTAAAAATTGATGACCTTGGTGAACCGCATCCCGATCTCCTCCACGCGTCCGATGATGGGCGTGGACGCAAAGATTTCCACCATGTCGCCCACATTCATGGCGTCCCAAAAAATCAACGTCAGGCCGATCACGATGTCCTGGATCAAGCCCTGCGAACCGAAGCTGATGGCCAGGCCGATGATGGAGGCGCTGGCCAGGTAGGCGTTCAAATTGACGCCGAATTCCTCCAGGATAAGTCCCAGCGCCAGGAAGTAGATGATGAAGGTGACGCCGCTGACAATGAGCCGGGTCAGCGTGATGAACTTCGGTTTTTGCGTCATGAAGCCGAGCGGGTTTCTTTGCGCGCGGTTCCGGTAAATGAGCCATTCGCTGAGATGCCGGATGGCCTTGACCAAACCGTGCGCGACCACCGCCAGCACGACGATGAGCAGAAGACGCATCCCGACGGATGAACCGTGCCCGAAGAAATGACCGTACAGGCGCTCCATCACGGTTTCATTCACATGCACCAACGATTGGAAGGGAGACGGGCTGGCCATGTTTATCGGAGCTAAGCATTGCGTGCTTGATCGTCAAATCTGTGCGTTCCGCGATCTCCGGCAAGAAAGCCGGAACGGATTTCGTGCTGGGGAGGACAACGCGTTCCACCAGCCTGGTAGGGGCGCAATCTTGTTGCGCCCTTAATTGCGTCTGAGGGCGCAGCAAGACTGCGCCCCTACCAGAAGGGCCGGTCTTCTTTTCCGCGGAGAAACCAAACCGGTTGGCGACCGGGCCTACAACTTCGGCGCGGGCGCGGCGGCGGCAGACGCGGGCAACGGCTTTGGCACCGGGACCGGCTGGCTGAGATCGGCGGGCGGGATACCTTGCGCCACCGCGGAGAAATAGGGTGCGAGCGGATCGTCCTTCAGGGCCTTCAGCCCCGAGACGACAATCTCGGCGTTGAGCACCGCGCCGTCCCAGCCCGTATGCGTTGCCTCGGTCGCCTCGGGCGAGAAGAGGGGCAGGACTTTCTCGCGGCCGAGTTCGTCGTAGCGACGGGCGATGAGTTCGTTGAGGTCGATGAAGTCCACGTTCTCCGCCTTTGCCACCTGGGCCGCCCAGCCGGCGTGGCTGGCGAGGTCGCGCTTCACCCGGCCATCGGCCTCCCAGCGCCGGCGCGGAATCAGCGAACAGATGATCGGCGTCGCCCCTTTCGCCCGGATCTCCTTCACGTATTGCCGGAGATACCAGCCGTAGGTGTGGACGGTCGCCGCGCCGGATGGCTGAGTCTCCTCGCCGATGCCGGGCAGTGTGGCGCGGGCGCGGGGATCGTTGGCGAGGTTGTTATTGTCGTTGTGACCGAATTGCAGAATTACGACATCGCCCGGCTTCACCACCGCGAGCGTGCCCGGCCAGAGCGTGTTGTAGTAGGAACGGCTGCTCGTGCCGCCCAGGGCGCGGTTGACGAGATTGATTCTGGTCAGGTCGAAAAATGCCGTGAGCGGTGCGCCCCAGCCCCACTGGCCCTTTTCCGAGCCGTCGCCCTGCACGCCGTTGCGCACAGTCGAGTCGCCGATGAGCACAAGGCTGGGCAGCCTGGGATCGGCCGGCACGGCCGGATCGATGAGGGCGCCGGGCGCGGGCTTGCCCGCGCCGATCTGGGTGAGGCGCGGCACGTCGCTGCTCTTGAGCGGCAACGCCACGCGGGGCGCGTTCGCGCGGACGTATTTGGCGTCGGCGGCCGCGACGGCTTCGCCCTTTGCCGAGAGAAACTTCGCGACCGGGCTCGGGCTCAGCGCCTTGAGGCCGGCAACGACGCTCGCGGCGTGGAGATCAGCGCCGATCGCGTTGAAATGCACATAGTCCTGCTGGAAGATTTCCTTCCCCTTCGCCTCGCCGAGCGGTTCGAGCTGGTCGGCGACGAGGTTGGTCAGATCGACGAATGCCACTCCGGCGACCTGGGCAATTTCGGCGGACCAGGCGCCGTATTGGCCCGAACCGCGTTCGAGCCGGCCTTCCGGCCAGAGGTTGCGCACGGTGAGGGAGAGCACGATGGGCGTGGCGCCCTTCGCCCTGGTGTCGGCGATCATCTTCCGTATATACCAGCCGAAGGTGTGCACGACCTCGTGTCGCTTGGTGAAAACGTTGTCGATCTCCTGCGATTCCTCGCCGAGACCCGGCAGCGAAGCTCGGGCGCGCAACGGTCGTTTCGACCCCGGCGGTTCCTCGTTGATGGCGCCGCCGTCGTTGTGACCGAACTGGATCAGCACGATGTCGCCGGCCTTCAGGTCGGCGAGCAACTGGTCCCAAAGCCCCTCGGAAACGAACGTCCGGCTGCTGCGACCGCCCCGGGCGCGGTTGACGACATTGACCTTTCCCGGATCGAAATAATCGGCGAACGGCACGGCCCAGCCCTGCTGGATCTCGCCCTTGCCACGTGCGGCGGTGGAGTCGCCGGCGACAAAGATCGTGGGCAAAGTTGGATCGATCCTGCCACGCTCCGCGGCGGGATTGCTGGCCAGATCCGGAGCGGGTGGCGGCTTGGCGGCAGCGGGAGCGGGGGTTTGGCCGTGGGCGACGAGGGCCAGGGCGCAGCCCAGCGAAGCAGTGACGAGGAGATTTCTCAGCGTTGCATTCATCGTTAATTATTGGGTTTTCGGCAGGGCAATCCGCGTCTGCAGTGCACGATCATTTACTGGTGAGGATCAACTCCGCGCTGGTGAGACCGTCGCTTTGCGCCCGGAGCGTGATCGCACCGGGTTCGCCGGCCTTCGTGCGGATGACGACCAATGCGAGGCCGTTGAAGGCGTGGCGTTCCTTCGCCTGGAACGACTCAAAACTCGTGGCATCGCCGTTGTCCGTGGCAACAATTTCGCCGGGGCCGGCGACCTCGAACTGCACGAGGTTTTTCGAGCGCGGCACCGGCAGGCCGGCCTGGTCGGCGACGGTCACCGTAATGAACGACAAATCCTGGCCGTCGGCGCGCAACCCGGCGCGATCGGCCTTGAGCGTGAGTCGGACGGACGGCCCCGTCGTCTTGACGACATCCTCGGCCCACTGCCGGCCTTGCTTGTAAGCCACGACGTGCAATTCGCCGGGAGCGTATTTCACGTCGTCCCAGCGCAGGCGGTATTCGAATGGTCCCTTCTTTTTCCGCCCCAGCGACTGGCCGTTGAGGAAAAGCTCCGCTTCGTCGCCGGACGTGTAAACATGCACCGGCGTCACCTGCCCCACCCTCTCGGGCCAGTTCCAATGCGGCAGGAGGTGCGCCATCGGCAGGTCGGGCCGCCAGCGCGATTGATAGAGATAATAACGGTCCTTCGGGAAACCGGCGAGGTCGATGATGCCGAAATAGCTGCTGCGCGACGGCACGCGGATGCGGCCGAGCCGGGCCAGCTCCTGCGCGGCGCGTTCGCGTTCCACCGGATCGGAGTAGTTGAGCAGGTTGGTGGCATCGGCGTTGTAGGGCGTGGGCTCGCCGAGGTAGTCGAAGCCGGTCCAGACAAATTCGCCGAGTGCGAACGGACTCTCGTCGAGGCCCCGCCACTCGGCCTCGGGGGG
Source organism: Opitutaceae bacterium (assembly GCA_035506315.1). Taxonomy (GTDB): domain Bacteria; phylum Verrucomicrobiota; class Verrucomicrobiia; order Opitutales; family Opitutaceae; genus MWDT01. The sequence goes on along the minus strand of DATJPQ010000311.1, from coordinate 3,681 downwards.
CAGAGCCCAGGTCGGCGCGTACAGGTCGTACGAACTCATCTGGTAGTCGGCGCGGCCCTCCGCCTTGTCGTTGCTGACCGGGAAGAAATATTCGCCGCGCGAGCTGATGCACGACGACGTCTCGGAACCCTCGATCACGAGCTGAGGGTGGATCTGGCGGAGGCGCGCATACTCGAGCGGCTTGTAGTTGTAGCCGACGATGTCGACGGCCGTCTGGAAACCGTTGTAGCCGGACTGGATGTTGTTGAAGGCGCTGACAATGGGCCGGGTGCGATCCTCCTCGCGCACGATGGCGGCGAGATGGGCGGCAAGTTTCCATCCGTCCACCTGCCACTGTTCGCGGATCTCATTGCCGATGCTCCACTGCACCACGCACGGGTGGTTGCGGTCGCGGCGGACCAGCGCGCGGAGGTCCTTCTCGTGCCAGTCGGCGAAGATGCGGCTGTAGTCGTCGTTCTTCTTTCCGAGCGCCCAGCAGTCGAAAGCCTCGTCCATGACGAGGAAGCCCATCCGGTCGCAGAGCTCGAGCAACTCGGGTGCGGGCGGATTGTGGCTGGTGCGAATGGCATTGCAGCCCATCGCCTGGAGAATTTCCAGCTGCCGCTCCAGGGCGCGGACGTTGATGGCGGTGCCGAGCGCGCCGAGGTCGTGGTGGTCGCACACGCCATTGAGCGGCACGCGTTCGCCATTGAGCAGAAAACCGGCGCTGGTGGTGGCGGCGATGGTACGGATGCCGAAGGGGGTCTCCGTGCGGTCGAGCACGGCGTCGCCCTGCGAAACGGTCGTCTCGGCAACATAGCGGTTGCGCTCCTGCAGGCTCCAGAGGCGCGGCATCGCGACGGCGACCGTGTGAGAGATGTTTGCCCGCCGGCCCGGTTCGAGCCGGAGGGGCTGCGGTGCGCTCGTGGCGACCGGCTCGCCGGCGGGATGGCCGTTGGCGTCGGCCGCGAACAACCGCACGCCGACCTGCACATCGGCCCGCACGGCGGAAAGATTCTCCGCCGTCACGCCGACGTCGACCAGGGCGGACTCGCGGGCGACGACCGGCGTGGTGACGAACACGCCCCACGGCGCCACGTGGACCGGCGCGGTCTTGACGAGCCAGACGTTGCGATAGATGCCGCCGCCGGGATACCAACGCGACGACTCGCGCGGATTGTCGAGGCGGATGGCCACGACATTGTCCGCCCCGGGCTTCACGTAAGGCGTGAGGTCGACGCGCCACGACGAGTAGCCATAGGGCCAGCCGCCGACAAACTGGCCGTTGCACCAGACCATCGCGTAGGCCATCGCGCCGTCGAGTTCCAGCCCGAGCTGCCGGCCGGCATCGGTCACGGGGAGGGCGAACTTTTTCCGGTACCAGCCGACGCCGAACCACGGCAGCTTGCCGGTATCGCCGGACAACTCCTGTTGGAACGGCCCTTCAATGCCCCAGTCGTGCGGCAGGTTGAGTTTGCGCCACGTGGAGTCGTCGAAGTCGGTCCGGGCATAGCTGACGTTGCCGCCCGGATTGCCGGCTGGGCGCGGCGCACGGGGCGCCTCCCAGTTCAGCAGCTCGTCGCCGGTCGGCAGCACCCAGTCCTTGATGCGCTCGTAAACCAGCGCTTCGCCGACGACGAGGGGATCGCCCTTGGTGAAACGCCAGCCGGCGTCAAAAGAGAGACGCTCGCGGGGCGCGTCGGCCGCGGACATTGTCAAAGGAAGCATAGGAAACAAGAGCAGGAGGGTGCGGAGTTTCATGGAAAAGGGGGCGGCCAGGCGAAGGGTCGTAATTCGTCGTGTTTAGTTGCCGCGGGGCGCCTGCGTCATCCGGCCGGGACTGGCCGGGAGGGAGAAGCTCTCGACCGGATCAGGGTGTGCCGGATCGAAGCCGGTGAAGTCGTCCACGATGAACTGCGCGAGATCGAGATGGTTGTCGCGGATGCCCTGGACGATGCACTTGGCGAGTTCGTAAGCGCCGTAGTTGTCGTGGTGGGTGGGATCACGGTTGGGTCCGGAGCCGGCGAACGCCAGCGGAGCCCGGTCCGGACCAAGCGCCTCGTAAAAGGCCACGCTCATCGCGGTGAGATCGATGAAGGCCACGTCCTCCTCCTTCGCCACTTCACGCACTGCCTCGGGATAGTTACCGTGCGAGTTGCGAATCTTGCCGCTGGCATCGAACTGCCGTCGTTGCATTGGGTCGACCAGCACCGGCGTGGCACCGCGCAGCCGCGCCTCGGCGATGAATGCCTTCAGGTAAGCCTTATAAGTGGTGCCCGCCTCGACGTAGGTCTGCGGCCAGTTCGCCTTGCTGTCGTTGTGCCCGAACTGGATGAAGAGATAGTCGCCCTTTTTCATCTGGCTCAAAATCTTGTCGAGGCGCAGCTCGGTGATGAAGGATTTGAGCGTCTCGCCGGACTCGGCGTGGTTGGCGACCGCGACGTCAGGCTTGAGGAAGCGCGGAAGCATCTGGCCCCAGCTGGCGCCGGGCTCGCGCGGCTGGTCGGTGACGGTCGAATCGCCCGCCAGGAAAACCGTCGGGCAGTCCACCTTGGCAATCTCGATTGCGTCCACGCAGGGCCGGGCGCCGTTGAACTCCAGGGTCAGCTTGTCGTCCCAATGCAACACGAGGCCGTTGGGGCCGTTTTCGCGGTCGTTCAACTCGACATGATCGCTGCCGGGTGCGTTGCGCGGCGGCGGCGGCACTTTGCTGTTGCGCACGTTGACGGTGAAGGTGCGGGTCGCGAACTGGCCGGCCGCAGTTACTACTTTCTCCAGCATCAGCCGGCGCGACTCGGCTTTGACGGTGTTGTCCGATTCGCCGGCCGCATCGCCCAGCGTCACCGTGACGCGATAATTTCCCTCCGGTACCGCGACTGAAAAGAAGAACGGCCGGTCGCTGGAGACAAAACCGCCGTGCAGAGCATCAGCCCCGCCCCGGTCGACCGCGGTGGGCACCGTGCCCAGGTCAAAACCGTAACCGAGCTCCTTCGTATAAGCCGCCGCTGGCAGCACCTGGGTATAACCCTCCGCCACCCGGCCGGGGTCGAACGCGAATTTGAAGGTGGTCTTTTCCTCCGCGGCCAGGGCCGGGCCGCAGCAGGCCAGAATCAACAGGCAAGACTGGGCAAACCCGAACGTACGGTTGAGACTCATGGGCAACGCAGGACAGCGGAGGGAGGGAAAAGACAGGTTGGGCGATCGGCCAGACGAAGCAAGGCTACCGAAGGTTTGAATAAATCCGACCAGACAACAGTCGCAGTTTTTCGCACGCCACCACCAGATCAACTCCGGTTTTGTGGTAAAAAATCTTACTGTAAGCCAGTGGCGAGGATTGCGCTTTCTAGGTAAAATTCAATGACCCCAATGTAAGCAGAGCGTATGTTCGCCAGCCAGCCTCATCCACATCTGTGCCTTCGTTTACTCTGCCCTCAGTGCCGGCACAGATTCAACGCATCAGCCCAACCCCTACACCACCATGAATGACGCAAACCTCGATACGTGTTCGCGTATCCTCCGTCGCGTGGCGATTGCCTCCCTAGCCTTGGGTGCCGGTCGTCTCGCTTTTGCTCAGACTCCCGCAGCGACCACCGAGAATGTGGTCGAACTGCCGCAGTTCACCATTACCGAGACTCAGGCCAACCGCTACCAACCGCAGTCGGCCCTCTCGGCTTCGCGCGTGGCGATGCCGATCCTGGACAT
>DATJPQ010000310.1:0-24821 GCA_035506315.1 Opitutaceae bacterium | reverse complement strand
CGGTCGGGCCTCCTGGTAACAGGCATGGCGCGGCTGCCATTGAACCGCGGTCAAAGGTGTCAGGCCAGGTGCCTCCCGAAGACCGGTGAGGATTATTGCGCCGCAGCGGCCGCCGTGGCGCCGCTCTGCATCAGCTTGTAGTTCACCGAATCGGTCAGCGCCTCCCACGAGGCTTCGATGATGTTCTCGCTCACGCCCACGGTGCCCCACAGGCCGCGCGCATCGCCGCTCTCGATGAGGACGCGGGTGCGGCTGTTGGTGCCCTGCCGTCCCTCGAGGATGCGCACTTTGTAGTCGCGCAGCTCCATTTCCTTGAGTTGCGGATACACGCGCTCCAACGCAAAGCGCAATGCCTTGTCGAGCGCCCCGATGGGACCGGTGCACTCGGCGACGGTGTGAAAACTCTGGTCGCCCACCCGCAGTTTCACCGTGGCCTCGGCGAACAGCTCGTTCTGGTGGCGCTCGACGATCACGCGATAGCCCTCGACCGTGAAATAGTGCAGCCGTTGGCCGAGCGCTTTCGCGATCAGCAACTTCAACGAGGCATCGGCCGCCTCGAACTCGTAGCCGCGGTATTCCAGCTCCTTGAGCTCCTCGATCAGGCCCTTCAGCGCGGGCGCCTTCTCGTCGAGCTCATAGCCCAGTTCGCGCGCCTTCATGACGATGCTGCTGCGGCCGGCCATGTCGGAGACGAGCACGCGCGTATGGTTGCCCACGAGCTCCGGCTGGATGTGTTCGTAGCTGCGCTTCACCTTCTGGGCCGCGTTGGCATGGAGCCCACCCTTGTGCGCGAAGGCCGAGGCGCCGACGTACGGCGCCTTTGTGTCGGGCCGCAGATTCGCCAGCTCGTCGAAGTACAGGGCCAGTTCGCGCAACTGCCCGAGGTTGGCCGCACACTGGGCCGTGCGTCCCATCTTGAGGAACAGGTTGGGCAGGATGGTGACGAGATTGGCGTTGCCGGTACGCTCACCGTAGCCGTTCACCGTCCCCTGCACCAGCGAGGCGCCCGCGGCCAGGCCGGCGAGCGACACCGCCACCCCGAGGCCGCTGTCGTTGTGGCAATGGACCCCGACCTTGTCGCCGCCAAATTCCCGCACCACCCGGGTGACGATCTCCTTGAAATCGTCGACCAGGGTGCCGCCGTTGGTGTCGCAGAGCGTCAGGTTGCTGGCGCCACCCCGCAGCGCCGCCGCCAGTGTCTGGAGCGCGTAGTCGGGGTTGTCCTTGTAACCGTCGAAAAAGTGCTCGGCGTCGTGGATGACTTCGCGCCCCTGCGACGCGAGGAAGCGGATCGAATCCTCGATCATCGCCAGGTTCTCCTCGGGCGTGGTCCGCAGGATTTCGCGCACATGGAGCAGCCAGGTCTTGCCGACCAGCGTCATCACCGGCATGCCGCTGGCGAGCAGCGTCTGGAGCTGTTGATCCTCGCTGGCCTTGATTCCCGCGCGCCGGGTCGAGCCAAAGGCGGCGATTTTCGCGTGCCTGAGCCGCAGGTTTTTCGCCTCGTTGAAATAGGCGATGTCACGCGGGTTGGAGCCGGGGAAGCCGCCCTCGATGTAGTCCACGCCAAACCGGTCAAGCCGCTCGGTGATGAGAAGCTTGTCCGTCACCAAAAAATTGATGCCTTCGCCCTGCGTACCATCACGCAGGGTCGTATCGTAGATTTTGACGGGTGTGGTGCTCATAAAAAGAAAACCCCGGGCGTTGGGCCCGGGGCTGGAAAGAGATCGTGGGGTTTGCGCGGTTGCTTACGCCATGACTCCATGCCCGGACCGGCGGCAGGGAATAATAATCGTGCCGTTAATCGAGATAGGGATGGTCGGAAGGATGGCCATGACGCGCGAAGAAATCGAGCGCGGAGCAAAAGCCAACCCCCGGCGGGTGTCGATCCTGTTTTTCGGCCCGGTGGCGGGAGGGACTCCGGGGGCTTGGGACCAGCACGCCGGGGGGCTCACCAGCGTAGCGGAACGGCTTCCCGTTCCGCGCCAAACCCGATGCCGGCCTCTAACCGCCGCGGCAGTCCTGCAGGGGACCCCTATTGACCGTGCCGCAGCAAGTAGCGCAGGCTTCCAGCCGGCCTCGGGCGAGGCAGCAGGCCAGGAGGCCTGCGCGACAAAACGCCCGGTTGGGGGAGGGCCCTTTACGATGACGGCGTCCGCAGCTTGGGCGGGAAACGTTTCAAGAGGTATGGCGTGATATCCTGCAACGGCGTCCCGGGGGCGACGAACAGCGGATCATAGACAATGAGCTGTACATTGGCCTCGCGGGCGATGTCGGCCCACATCGGCTTGAGTTGCTCATAAATATTGTCGATGGGCGCCTTGCCCGCGAGTTGCTGGTCGGCCAGTTCCTGCATGGCGCGAATCCGGCCTTCGATCTGGTCGATCGTCGCCAAGTCGCCGCTGGTCGCGGCCTGGTTGCGCTGGTTCATGAGTTCGCTGAGCTTGGCACTCCAGGCTGCCGAGCGATAAAATGCCATGATGAGACTGCCGCGTTGGAAAGTACCGATGCGCACCACCGGCGAGGCCGGCCCGGCGGGATCCCCCGCCAGCTGCGGCGTGCCCAGGCCCACCAACAGTAAACCGATGAAGATTTGCGACCAGAAACCTACGGTACGAGCGAGGCGATGAGTCATGGTGATTTCTCCTTGGGATGTAACATACGCCGCAGCGGGTGATGGGATGACGCCCGGCGCTGGCGTGAAGCTAAGTGCTGCGCCTCGTTCTGGCTAGCGCGAAGTAGGTCGGGGTGCCCCTATTTTCGACGTCCGGGCTACGACGCCTACCCCCCGTTCCACTGCCCAGCTCAAGATATTCTGTGCCCATCATCCTTATTTGGCGGTGCCAGGCATGGCGCAAAATTTCCGTGTCTTCCGCGCGCCACGTGGTTCTCTCAGCTTTGCTCCCACCATGCGCTTCCACAAATACCATGCTCTCGGCAATGACTACATCGTCCTGAATCCGGCGGACTTTCCGTCGTGGAAGGAACCTTCGCTCGACCAGATCCGCGTGATCTGCCACCGCAATTTCGGCGTCGGCTCCGATGGCATCCTCTGGGGCCCGCTACCCTCGACCAGGGCCGGTTTCGGCCTGCGTATTTTCAATCCCGACGGCTCCGAAGCGGAAAAATCCGGCAATGGCCTGCGCATCTTCTCGCGCTTCCTCTGGGACCAGGGGCTCGTGCAGAGTCCTCGCTTTACCGTCGAGACCCCCGGTGGCGTGGTTGAATCGGAGATCAAGGACCGCGGCCACCTCATCACCGTGGCGATGGGCCGCGTAAGTTTCGACAGCGCCAGGATTCCGGTCGCCGGTGCGCCGCGCGAAGTGCTCAACGAAAAACTCACCATCCAGGGCCGCACCTTCTCCTTCTGCGCCGCCACGATCGGTAATCCGCATTGCGTGATTCCGCTGCCGGAGATTTCGCCCGAGCTCGCGAAACAATACGGCCCCGACCTCGAGGTGCATCCGAATTTCCCGCGCAAGACCAACGTGCAGTTCCTGAAAGTGCGCGATCGCGCCAACATTCAGATTGAGATCTGGGAGCGCGGCGCCGGCTATACGCTGGCCTCGGGCAGCAGCTCCAGCGCATCGGCCGCCGTGGCGCACAAACTTGGCCTCGTCGACCGCCACGTCACCGTGCACATGCCCGGCGGCCAGATCGGCATCGAGATCGGCGACGGTTTTTCGATCATGATGACGGGGACCGTCAACAAGGTCGCCGACGGCACGATGCATCCCGAGCTGTTTGCCGTGAGGGTCTGAGCGGGACTGGCTGGCGATTGCACCGCCAATCTGCGCCAACGCCCGCTGACCCGGAATCATGTCGACGGAAACCACGAATGGACACGAATGCACACGAATATCGGGATAGTGAAATCGGACTTGGTGAGAAAGCTCCGAACCCACCGTTGTGTGGTTGGTTCCGATACCGCGAGGCGAAGTCCGTTCCATTTGTGTCAATTCGTGTTCATTCGTGGTTAAACTGAATTGTTTCGAAATAGCGTGAATCGGTGGTTTTCCCGGATCGCCGCGACTGCCCGGGCGGGCACTTCGAATGGATTTTGCCTCGTGAAACCGCGGCCAAAGCATTTGCCTCGGGGCATGTCGCTCCGCCCTTGTTTGCTTGCTGCGCTCCTGGCGGTCGCCGCATGGCCCGCCGTGGCCGTCGATTCCGCCGCGCCGATCGACCGGCACGCGCTCGTCACCCGCCACAATCCGACGTTGCACACGCTCGACGTCGACGCACCGCTCACCGTCGGCAACGGCAACTTCGCCTTCGGCTGCGACATCACCGGCCTGCAGACCTTCGCCGAGCATTACCAGCGCTGGGGCATCCCCACCGAGACGCTCTCGCGCTGGTGCTGGGTCACCGACCCAAATCCCAATCATTACACGCTGGCCGATGCCTCGAGGAACTTCACGCTGCCCGACGGCCGCGTACTGCCATTCCCCACCAAACAAAATTCGCCCGCCGGGGACTGGCTGCGACGGAATCCGCGCATTCAACCGCTCGGCCAGCTCGCCCTCGAATGGACGAAGCCCGACGGCTCGGCGTTCTTACCCGAGGACATCCAAGAGCCGGATCAGACGCTCGACCTGTGGACCGGTATCGTGACGAGCCGTTTCAAACTCGGCGGCGTGCCCGTTCAGGTGACGACCGCGTGCGATCCGCAGACTGACCTGATCGCGCTGCGGATCGAATCCGCACTCGTAGCAGACGGGAAGCTGCGGGTACGGCTGGCCTTCGCCCGTGGACACGATCCGAAAGTCAAGAACACGCCCGGCCTCGACTGGAGCCATCCGGAAACGCACGAATCGAAGTTGGTCACCCCCGGCACGATCCTGCGCACCGTGGATGGGACGAAATATGCGGTGGCCGTGGATGTGCCTCTCACCGAGGTGGCACCGCACATTTTCCGGATCGCAGGCACGGCAGGTCAGCCCAGGCTCGAATTCACCGTGCGGTTCGCCGCCCACGTGGAGGCACCCATGAACCAGCCGGCGGGCGCCGTCTTCGCCGCCAGCGCAGCGCACTGGGAAAAATTCTGGCGCGAGGGCGGCGCAGTCGATTTCACGGGCAGCACCAATCCGCTGGCGCCGAAGATCGAGGAACGGATCGTGCTTTCGCAGTACCTGCTGGCCGTGCAGATGGCCGGCGACGTGCCGCCGCAGGAGAGCGGCCTCACGTGCGCCACCTGGTACGGCAAGCATCACACGGAAATGATCTGGTGGCACGCCGCGCATTTCGCCCTCTGGGGTCACGACGACCTGCTCGCGAGAAACCTCGCCTGGTACCAGTCGCAACTGCCCGCTGCGCGGGCCTTGGCGCAAAGCCGCGGCCTCAAGGGAGCGCGCTGGGCGAAGATGACCGGCCCCGAGATGCGCGAGAGCCCCGGTGGCAATCCGCTCATCGTCTGGAACCAGCCGCACATGGTTTATCTGTGCGAGCTGATGTACCGCAACCAGCCGACGCCCGCCACGCTCGCGCGCTACCGCGACCTCGTGCTCGAGACGGCCGACTGCCTCGCCTCGATGGTGCATTTCGACGCCAGGCAGGGCGCATACGTACTGGGCCCGCCGTTGTGGATCGTGCAGGAAATCTACGACCAGGCCACGAGCCAGAATCCCTCCTTCGAACTGGCCTACTGGCGCTGGGCGCTGGGCGTGGCCCAGCAATGGCGCGAGCGCCTGGGCCTGCCGCGCGACGCGCATTGGGACGACGTGATCGCCCACCTCGCGCCCCTCCCCCAGAAGGACGGCAAATATGTCGCTCTCGGCTCGAATCCGGATACCTGGGACAACATCGAAAGCCGGCACGATCACCCGGAGATGCTGATGCCTCTCGGATTTCTTCCCGGCGGACCCGACGTGGATCGCACGACGATGGGGCGCACGCTCGACGCCGTGCTGAAAACCTGGGACTGGGAAACGAAAATCTGGGGCTGGGATTATCCGATGATCGCCATGACCGCCGCACGACTCGGCCGGCCTGAGATCGCCGTAGAGATTCTCCTGCGCGAGGGACCGAACAATCACTACCTGCCCTCCGGCCACTGCCCGCAACGCAGCGACGAGACCATGCCGAAGAACCCTCCGCCCGGCGCACGCAAACGCGAGATCGCCGTCTATCTGCCGGCCAACGGTGCGTTTCTTTCCACCGTGGCGCTGATGGTCGCCGGTTGGGACGGCAACAAAATCCCCCACCCCGGTTTTCCGCAGGACGGAAGTTGGACCATCCGTGCCGAGGGAGTGCACCAGCTGCCTTGAGGAGTGTTCCTGTTTGTCGTAACGCACAGCCCGTTCCGGGCTCATGAGTTTGTCACGTATTATGTGGCAAACTATTGCTTGATGCTGGTTTTTAGTAACTTCTGAATTCCTTGTTTGTCACATAATACGTGACAAACTCCGGCATCACGCCTCGTACAGTGCCCGCACTTCGGCGTCCGTGTGGCGCAGGCGGAGGGCCAGCGCCCGGGCGATGCGGGCGTAGATTTTCAGACCCACCAGCGGGTACGCCTTCGACAACTCGTCGAACTTCGCCCGGGAAATCACGAACAAATCCGTCGGCGTCGTGGCCACGGCGTTCGCCGAGCGCCGGCTCCGGTCGAGAAAGGCGACTTCCCCGAAGAAATTCCCCCGGCCGAACGCGGCGAGATTGTGGTACTGGCCTCCCTCCAGCGGCAGGACGATGCGGACGATACCGCGGCGGATCAGGAAAAGCTCTTCGCCCGCATCGCCGCCCTGGAAGATCGTCTCCCCCGCGGCGCAAGCGCGTTCGCTCATGCAGGGAGCCAACGCCGCGAGCATCTGGTCGGCCTCGAATCCGTGGAACAGCTCGATTTGCGCCAGGGCGAGCGGAGCCTCCCCGCCCTCGTGCGCCGCGTGCCCGGCGGCGAGAATCCGGTCCTCCACCCATTGGAGGGCGTCGTCGAGGGTCGCGAAAATGCGCACGTTTTCCTTCCCCTTCACCACGCCGACCTGGGCAAAATACGCCTGGAGATCCTGCCCCGTCGGCAGGCTCGCCGGCAGCCGGCTGAAGAGGAGAAAACCGCCGCGCTCCTTGAGGATCGTCTCGAACAGCTCGAGCAGATGCGCCGCCGTGAAATCGACGGATTGCACCCGGCGCATGTCGAGAATGAGGTAGCGGCAACGTTTCAGGTCGGGCTCCAGTTCCGTGAACAACTGGTCCGTGGTGCCGAAGAACAGGCTGCCCTGCAGTTCGCAGATCGTCGTCTGCGCCCCCTGCCGTTCCAAGATCGCCTGCTCCTCCGGCAGGCGGTGCTGCTTCGAGGAGATCTGGTCGCCCGTCACCTTGCGCCGGATGACCGAGCCGCGGATTTGCTCGCGGATGAAAAGCACGATCGCCAGGCCCAGTCCGGCCCCCGCGGCCGCGATGAGGTTGTAGCCGACCGCCACGATCACGACGGAGGCGATCACGCAAAAATCCAGCACGGTGGAGCGTTGCCGGAGCAGCTGGAAGCTGCGCCAGTCGCACATCCGGAACGCGACCACGATCAGGATGCCGGCCAGCGCGGGGAGCGGCACCCAGGCGATCCAGTTGCCGAACAGGAGAAAGGCCGCCAGCACAAAGGCTCCCTCCAGCACCCCGGAGAGGCGGGTACACCCGCCACTGTTCACATTGACCAGCGTCGCACCCATCGTGCCCGAGCCCGGCATGCCGCCGATGATGGCCGAGGCCAGATTCCCTGCGCCCTGCCCGATCAATTCGCGATTGGAGTTGTGCCGGCTGCGCGTCAACGCATCCACCACCACGCACGTTTTCAACGTGTCGATCGAAAGCAGCACGGACAGCGTCAGGGCCGGCATCGCCAATGCGGCCCAGTCGGACCAATGCAACGCGGCGATGGCCGGCCCGCGCGCGCCGAGTTCGCCGAGAATCGCGCCGGCACCGCCGCCCACCGGCCCGATCACCAGTTTATTGTTCGCGAGGTGCAGCAACTCCGGCAGAAATAGACCGAGACCGAAATAGGCGATCAGGCCGCCGAACAGGCCAAGGATGGTGGCGGGGACGGCCTTGGTGAGCTTGGGCGCCAGCAGCACGCCCGCGATGGTCACTCCGCCCACGACCAGCGCGGGTCCTTGCCACAGACCCGGCGAGAACAGACCGGTCCAGAGTGAAACTTCTTTGGGCAGGCTGAGAAACTTCGGCGCCTGGCTCAGAAAGATGATCACGCCCACCCCGCTCAGGTAGCCGGAGACCACCGGATACGGGATGTATTTGATCAATCGCCCGCCGCCGATCAGGCCATAGATGAATTGCAGACAGCCGGAGAGCAGCCCCACCAACATCAGCAGCGTCACGATCCGTTCGGGTGCAACCGGGCCGCCCGCGCCGCGTGGCCCCGCCAACAATTCCGCGGCCAATGCGGCCAACACCGCCGCCGCCGGCGCGCTCGGCGCCGAGATCAAGCGCGGCGCCCCACCCAGCAGCGGCGCGAGCAAGCCGATGGCAATCGCCCCCAGAATGCCCGCCCGGACGCCGTGTCCGACGTAGTCTGCCCCCAGCAAGGCGTAGATCGCGACGCCATAGGCAATCGACGAAGGCAGCGCGACCAGCATCGCCGCCAGTCCACCCCAAAGATCGCCAGACCAAGAAGAGCCCAGTGGTGGTGCTGTGCGAGCGGATGCCACGTCAGACATAGGAGAAAAGGCGTTCAGAGGTGGAGCGCGTAGACCTCAACGCGCTTCAACCTCCTCCTGTCGGCGGCGACCCGCGGCGGCAGCGTCCCACTCACAACGCCTCCTCCAGTCGTTGGACGACGGTCTTCAAAATCTGGATCCGGGCGAATTTCTTGTCGTTGCCCGCCACCAGCGTCCACGGGGCGTATTCGGTGCTGCATCGCGTCACCATGTCGCTCACAGCTAACTTGTAGGCGTCCCACTTCTGGCGGTTCCGCCAGTCCTCGTCGGTGATCTTGTACTGCTTGTAGGAGACCGTCTGCCGCTCCTTGAACCGGCGCAATTGCTCGTCCGGACTGATGTGCACCCAGAATTTGTTCACCACAATGCCGTGCTCGGTGAGCTGCTCCTCGAATTCGTTGATCTCGAGATACGCCCGGCTCCAGTCCGCCTCCGCGGCGAAGCCCTCGACCCGTTCCACCAGGACCCGCCCATACCACGAACGGTCGAAAAAGGTGGTATAGCCCGCACGTGGCAGCTGCCGCCAGAAACGCCAGAGGTAATGCTGTGCGCGTTCCTCGTCGGTTGGTGCAGCGATGCCGACGATGCGGTACAGCCGCGGGTCCATCGCCTGCGTCACGCGCCGGATGGCGCTGCCCTTGCCGGCGGCATCCCAGCCCTCGAAGACCATCGCCATCGAGCGTTTCTTCTGGTGCGCGGCCCAGGTGAGCCGGGCGAGTTTGGTCTGCTGGGTCTCGAGCGCCGTGCGGTATTCGGCGTCGGTCAATTTCTGTGTCAGATCCACGCGATCGAGGATGGAAGGATCGGCTGGCTTGGCCGTTTTCCTCCCGCGCGGGGCCTGGCGGCCGGTCGTGGTGGCGGGCTGGGCGGCGGCTTTGACCGCGGCCTTTGCGGTCGCCTCCTGCAGCTTGCGCTCGATCGCGCTGAGCAGAATCGAGCCGACCGTCAATTCGCGGTAGCGACGGTCAGTGGCCTCGATCAGATGCCAGGGCGCCGGACCGGTATCGGTGTGGCGAATGACGCGCTCGGTCACCCGGATGAATCTGTCGTAGAGCTTGTAATGCTTCCAGTCGACCGGCGAGACGCGGCCTTCCTTCTCGAGCTTCTTGAGCGCTTTCTTCTGGTCCTTCCTGGTCAGGTGCAACCACAGCTTCACGATGACGGCGCCATCGTCGACGAGCATTTTCTCGAAGGCGGCGATGCGGTCGAGGGCTGCGTCGAGTTGGCTGTTATCCGTTTCGCCATGGACGCGGCGGATGATCGGATTGCTGTACCACGAGCCGAAAAAGATGCCGATGCGCCCCCGCCCCGGCATGGCGCGCCAGTAACGCCAGTACGGCGGGCGCTCACGTTCCTCGTCGCTGGTCTGCCAGAAGGCGTGCGTTTCCACGCCGCGCGGATCGAGCCATTCGTTGAGGCGGTGGACAACCGCGCCCTTGCCCGCGGCATCCGCGCCGGAGATGATGACGATGACGGGAAACTTCTGCCCGCGCAGGGCAAAGTGGGCGGCGAGCAACCGGGACCGCAGTTTGGGCAGCTCGGTGTTGAATTTCTCTTTGGCGATTTTGTGACCAAGTTCAACGGCTTCAAACATGGCGGACTCCTTTCGGCGGGACGGGATCAGGGCGGGACGTGGTGCGGACGGATATGCTCCCGAGCTGCGGGCGGGCGGAAATGTGGCGAAAAGGCAGGGCCGACCCTGGCCGGTCTTTCCCGGATTGGCGAGCCTCAAGCCGGCCGGTGGGGCTCTGGTGGCGAATCAGGTACTATTTGCCACACCTTGAAGTCGTCCGTCCGGCGCAGGTTCCAGGTAGGGCGGCTTATCCATAAGCCGCCGTTCGCGTAATTGACCATCCTGACATCGCGATCCGGCGCGTTAGGGATAACGCGCCCTACCAACGATCCAGTCCTCCGTTTTCCGCTCAACTCCATCAGCTTGCATTGACCCGGAACTTGCCGCTCACGGGACTCCAGCTAATTTGCCTTTGGCGCGTGGTGTGCCCAATGTCCCCGGATGCCGGCTGAGCCATTAAAGCAACACAGGGTCGTGCGCTGGGGAATCATCGGTTGCGGCGATGTCACTGAGGTGAAAAGCGGCCCGGGCTTCCAACGGGCGGATGGCTCGCAACTGGTCGCCGTCATGCGGAGACAGGCCGCGCTGGCCGCCGATTATGCCCGGCGTCACGGTGTGCCGCGCTGGTACGACGACGCCGAGGCGCTGATCCGTGATCCCGAGGTCGACGCGGTCTATGTGGCCACCCCACCCGGGACCCACGCGCATTTTGCGCTGGCGGTGGCCGCCGCGGGCAAACCGGCCTATGTGGAGAAACCGATGGCCCGGCACACCCCCGAATGCGACCGGATGCTGGCGGCTTTCGCCCGCAGCGGGCAAAAGCTGTTTGTAGCCTACTACCGGCGCTGCCTGCCACGGTTTGTGCTCGTCCAGGAACTGCTCGCGGCGAACGCGTTGGGGTGCGTGGCGGGCGTGCGTTACCACTGGGCGACTCCCGCCCATCGCGAAACCGGTTCGATCTGGCGGCTCGACGCCGCCAAGGCCGGCGGGGGTTTGTTTCTCGACCTGGGTTCTCACATGCTCGATCTGCTCGACTTTCTGCTGGGACCGCTGACGGATGTCGCCGGGACGGCGGCCAACCGGGCGTCGTCCCACCTGGTTGAAGACACCGTGGCGATGAATTTCCGCACCGGGCATGGAGCGCTGGGCACAGCGCAGTGGAATTTCGCCAGCGCCCTCCGCGACGACACGCTCGAAATCCGCGGCACGGAGGGCAGCTTGTGCTTTTCCGTGTTCGGCAGCGAACCGGTGCGGCTCGAAACCGCCGCGGGCGTGCAACTCTTCGACCGCCCTCATCCGTCGCATGTGCAGCAGCCGCTGATCCAAGCCGTTGTCGACGATCTGCTGGGCCGGGGCACCTGTCCGAGCACCGGCGAATCGGCCCGGCGCACTTCCCAGGTGATGGACCGGGTCCTGGCCGGATACTACGGCGGGCGCACCGATGAATTCTGGTCGCGCCCGGAAACATGGCCGGGCCTCCACCACCGCTAGGGCGCATGCTTTGGAGCGCGGGCGTATCGCCGCCGGCTTGCCCGCCGGCGGCGGGCGATCGTCCGCACTCGGTTCGTCCGGAATTCGCCGGTGATTCCGTGACCATGGCTGTCCTAGACCCACGGAGAAAACCTGCGGACGATCCTGCGGATACGTCCGCGCTCCCATCAGGAGGTCCTAATACTTCACCGAGCAACCGTAGGGTTGGGTGGCGGACGGCGAGACCGGCCGGCCCGCTTTCAGTGCGGCCAGTGCGGCGGTCACATAATTCTCCGCCCGGGCGATGTCCGCGGGATCCGCGGAACGGATACTGTCGATCGCTCCCTCGTAGACAAGCTGGCCCCGGGCATCGATCACGAACATGTGCGGTGTGTTGCGGGCGCCGTAAAGCCTGCCCACGACACCATTTTGGTCGCGGAAATAGGCGGTGGGAGTGGCCCCGACCCGCTTCATCCAGGCTGCGACCGCCGCGGGATCGTAATCGCCCTCCTTGCCGGGCGCAGCGGAGTTGATGCTCAGCCACACCACGCCATCGGCGGCGGCGGCCTTCTGCAGCCTGGGCATGTTGCCGCTCTGGTTGTAATGCTTCCGCACAATTGGACAATCGGGGTTGACCCATTCGAGCACGACCGTTTTGCCCTGGTATTCGGAGAGTCGGTGCGACGTGCCTGTAATATCGGTCAGCGTGAAGTCCGGCGCCGGCTGACCCACCTCCGCGGTTTTGGCCCGCGCGATCACGGCGAGACCGGCACATAATACCGTCAGTAAAAGAGAGCGACAAAGGTATTTCATAGGAGAAGATATTGTTTTCCCGGCCGGCGGATCGTAACCGGTTTTCCGCATGGTGCCAGCGGGGGCGCAGGAATTTTCCCCTGGCCAGGCCGGTCGGAAAGGCATTGCCGGGACCCCGGCAGCGCCTACGTTGGCGCCCGTGACCGGCTGGTTCACCGACCTTTTCCGGCTCTTCTGGGCGTTGCTCTACTGGAACGTCCGCAAGACCGTATTTCGCCTGCGCCGCAGGCGCGGGGTCTGCCCGTGTCAATCGCCGAGCGACTCCGGCAAGGCCTACGAGACGCAATGCGAAGCCTGCAATTCGTGGAATCGCGCCGGCCGGTTTCGGCGTGTGTGCCCGCTGCTGGTGGACACGGCCGACGGCCTGCGCTGCTCGGTGAACACCGGGGAGGTGCGCCCGTTCTGGGGACGCGCGCTGGGCTACTACGGCGGGACTGCAACGGCGCTGTACCTGCTGGCGACCCTCGCGGTTTTCCTGCTGCTACGGACGATCGGCTACCAGGTGGACTACCTGGCCGTCGCGTGGCCGCCAGCCTGGCATCGCATCGACGAAAGCCGCGCGCAATACTTCGCCCAGAAGGGCTTTGCCGCCTTTGCCGCCAACAACATTCGCGAGGCGGTTTTTGCGCTCGGCATCGCGTGCGAGCTCGATCCGCAGAATTATCGCGCCGGCATCACACTGGCCCGCCTGTGGGAGATCTCACAGCCCCGGCTTTCGGACGGACTTTACGCCCGGTTGCTGAAATCTCACCCCGCGCAGGCGGCCATGACCGCATCGCTGCGCCTGCATGCCCTGCTCGCACGCGGCGATTTCGAGCGGCTCCGCGACGCCGCCCGGCAGCAAATCGCGGCCGATCCCGTCAACGCCAGCCCTTCGCTGCATGCGCTGATCTTCGCCACCCGCCGTCTCCACGACGACAAGTCGCTCCAACAATTGCTCGACGAACCCGCCGGCGCACCCTGGCGTCCCGTGCTCCAGGCGGAGCTGCTGTGGCGCGACGGCCGCAAGTCCGAAACCATTGCGCTGCTCGCCCAGCCCTGGAGTCCGCCCCATCCGTATTTCGCCTATTACCAGATGCGCCAGTTGCTCGCGCTCAGTCGACCGCAGGAGGCCTTGGCGCTGCTCCAGGTTTACGGCGCCCTGGTGCCTGGCGATGAAGCGGCCGCGACGCTGCTCGCCGTCAACGCCCAACTCGGACAGCAGGAGCAATTGTTGCGCGAGGCCGCCAACTGGCTCGGCACCGCGCCGACGCCGGCAGTGGTGGAATTGCTGGCCACGCATCTGATACGCTATCCTGACGCCGCCTTGCTGCGTCTGGTATTTAAGCGACTGGAGTCTGCGCCCCTGCCGTCAGACGAGACCGGTTATCGCGCCTCTTGCGCGCTCTTCTGCGCCGCCGGCGTCGTAGGCGACCGGGAACGGCTCCATGCCCTCACCGTCGCGTTGAAGGAACGCGCCGGCGCGACCTTCCTCACGCTCAACGCCGCCGAGGATTTCTTCCTCGGCCAGTCGGCTTCAGCGCGGATCGAATCCTTCCTGCCCGTGCTCACCCTGCCGGTGGAAACCCTCTACGCCTTGTTGGAACGTTATGCGGCCGGTCGACCGGCCGCTCCGGCCGTAAAGCTGCCATGAACGCCCCTATCCTTGATTCCCCGTCGGCTGCCCCTGCCGCACCCGCGCCTGCAGTGTGGCGACAGCCGCTCGTGCTGGCCAATCTCGGCCTCCTCGGAGCGTTTACCTTGGCACTTGGCGTGCAATTGTGGCCCCAGTGGCGGGGCAATCCCGATCTCTCGCACGGTTTTTTCATGCCGGTGATTTTCCTGCTGCTCCTGCACGAAAGCCGCACCCGGGGTACGCGCCGCTATCTGCCGGCCGGTGGCCTGACCCTCGCAGCGGGTGTCGTCCTGACCCTGCTCGGCCTCCTTGCGATGATGGTGGGAGGTGTTTACGCAGTGGGCCTGGGTTGGTCATACACCATGGCCAGCCTGGCACTCACCACCGCCTACGTCCTCCTGGGGTTTGCCGCGTTGACGTGCTTCGCAAGCGAAGCGGTGCGTCTTGTTCCCTGCAACTGGAACTCCCTGTCCGCCTTCGGTCTTTGGTTGCTGTGCGCGCCATTGCCGCCGGGTACTTACCTTCGGCTGTCGCTCGCCATGCAATTTTGGGTGACGAAAAATGTGCTGCACGCACTTCACGTCCTGGGCATCGCGGCCAACCGGCAGGGCAACATCATCGAACTGGCCAACACCTCCGTCGGCATCGAGGATGCCTGCAGCGGCGTGCGCAGCCTCGTCTCGTGTGTGTTTGCGGGACTTTTTTTCGCCGCCTGCCTGGTACCGCGCCCATGGAAGCGCGTGCTCCTCGTCGTGCTGGCCGTGCCGCTGGCCGTCGGCATGAATCTGCTGCGTTCGTTGCTGTTGACGCTCCTGGCTTACCGTGGCGTGAGTATCGCCGGCACCTGGCACGACGCCACCGGCATTGCCGTCCTCGGCGTGACGGCGGTGGCCCTCGGCGGACTTGCTCTCCTCCTTGAACGGGGCGACCGATCCCGTCCCCCGGAAGCCGCGGAGGCCGTACCCCCCGCGCCGACGACCGTGCCGGCAGCGCGACGCAGCCAGTGGCTTTTGGCGGGTGGACTGACACTGGCGGCAATACTCGCGTTGTTTTTCGCCAGCCATACACAATTTTCGACCCAGCACCACAAACCTGCGCCCGATCTGCTGGCTTTGCTCCCTGCACAGGCGGACGGCTGGCGGGTTGCCTCGACCGAGGATCTTTATCGCTTCCGCGATCAACTCAAGACCGACAAACTCGTCCAACGCAGTTATGTCCGGCTCGAACCCGATGGTCCGACCGAACTCACGGTCTATTTTGCCTATTGGGCGCCTGGTCAATCGAACCCCGGCCTGGTGGCCATCCACACTCCCGATGGCTGCTGGCCAGGCACCGGCTGGTTGCAGCAGCCGACCGGCCGGACCACCGAACGCATCACTACCCTGGGCCGGCCGCTCGCGGAAGCGGAGTACCGCTTGTTCACCAGCGGCGGGTTTCCACAATACGTCTGGTACTGGCACCTCTACGATGGTCGTCCTCTAGTTCAACGAAATGCCTATTCGCCGGTTGGCCTGCTCCGCCTGGTCTTCAGCTATGGTTTCAAGCCGCCCAGTGATCAATTGTTCGTGCGCTTCTCGTGCAACCGCCCCTGGTCGGCCATTGACCACGATCCTTTGGTCGCGGAAATCTTCCGCCGCCTGCAACCGTTGGGACTCTGAGCCTGACGCTCCGCCCGCCGATTATATTTTTTCCGGCACCGGTCAACCTCCCGCCATGCCACTGCCTCTCACCAACCTGGAAAAACGCGCGCTCACTGTTCTCGCCCTCTTGATTGTGCTCGGGCTGATCGGTCTGGCCGTTCTATAGTCCATCATGCCCTCCGATCTGCCCGCCGAGCCGAAGGCGGTTTCTTTTCATTTCCCTGCGTGGGTGCCTTGGACAGCTCTCGCCGCTGCGGTGCTTGCCCTCGCCTGGGCCGCCTTGCAGTGGATGACGCTGCGCACGGAGCTGGCAACGCTCCGCATCGAACTGCAACTGGCCCAGCTTGATCTCAAGGATGCGCAACAACGCCGTGAAGCCGACCGCATCCTTGGGCAATACCGGCGCGATCCCGCCACGCTTAAAATCTTCCTCCTGTCCTCCCCCCACGCCGGCTCACCATCGGCGCTGGCCGCGGTGGCTTGGAATCCCGGCACGTCGGAGGGCGTTCTTGTCGCGCAGAACCTCCCACCACCTGCGCCCGGCCAGGTCTATCGGCTTTGGGCGATCGATCCGCAGCATCCGCATCCGGTTGTCGCCGGCGTGATCGACGTCGATCCGCAGACGGGCGCGGCGCACGGCCAGTTCAAACCCAGCCAGCCGCTCCCGGCCGCCGCCAGGTTCCAGGTGAGTCTGGAACGTCAAGGGGGCGTACCCGCGCCGGAAGGCCCCGTCGTACTCGCCAGCCCCTAGGATCCTGTCGGACTTGCTAATGAATGACATGGCATCTTCGGGGGTTTCTATTGGGATGACGGGGATCTGCCTCGACAGGATCCTTAAGCAGCGCTCCGCGCTGCGCAAACCGGGCGTTCTCTTGGATCTTCCGCCGCAGCGCGGCGGATTAAGGAGTTTGTCGGGCGGCGCGGATTGCATTGCGACGGGAACGCGCGCGTATTCCGCACCTCGATCCAAATTTGGACAAACTCCTAAATGCAAGCGGGTGGAGAGTTTTGTTACTTGAAACTTGTCACCGGTCCTTTCGCTCGGAAACTACGCCTCCCTATGGTCATCCGGCCCAGAATCCGCGGCTTCGTGTGTGTGACCTCTCACCCACTCGGCTGCGCCGCGCACATTCAGGAACAAATCGATCACGTGACCCGTCATGGTCCAATCCAGGGCGGGCCGAAGAACGTCCTCGTGATCGGCGCTTCCACGGGCTATGGCCTCGCGTCCCGCATTACCGCGACTTTCGGTTCTGGCGCCAGGACCCTAGGAGTCTTTTTCGAGCGCCCTTCCGACGAGGATCGTCCCGCCACGGCCGGTTGGTACAATAGCATCGCCTTCACCCGCGCCGCCCGCGCCGCCGGCCTGTATGCCGCCAACCT
This sequence comes from Opitutaceae bacterium, assembly GCA_035506315.1. Classification (GTDB taxonomy): domain Bacteria; phylum Verrucomicrobiota; class Verrucomicrobiia; order Opitutales; family Opitutaceae; genus MWDT01. Next base: position 7,667 of record DATJPQ010000310.1, on the reverse strand, counting down.
TAACGGCGACGCCTTTACGGACGATCTCAAGCGACAGGCGATCGATATCATCCGTCGCGAGATGGGGCCGATCGACCTCGTCGTGTACTCGCTCGCCTCGCCCCGCCGCATCCACCCGCGCACCGGTGTCGTGCACCGGTCCGTCCTCAAGCCCGTCGATGCGGTCTACACCAACAAGACCATCGATCCCGACACCGGCATCGTGAGCCCGGTGATCATCGAGCCCGCGACCGAGCAGGAGATCGCCGATACCGTGGCGGTCATGGGCGGCGAGGATTGGGAGATGTGGATGCAGGCGCTCGATGAAGCCAAACTGATCGCCCCCGGCGCGACCGCCATGGCTTACTCGTACATCGGACCCGAGGTAACCTGGCCGATTTACCGCAATGGCACGATCGGCCTGGCCAAAAACGACCTGGAGCGCGCCGCCCGGCGCATCGATGCGATGCTGAAGGTCAACGGCTACGGCCGCGCATTCATCTCGGTGAACAAGGCGCTCGTCACCCAGGCCAGCTCGGCCATCCCCGTCGTGCCGCTCTACATTGCGATCCTCTACCGGATCATGAAGGCGAAAGGCACGCACGAGGGCTGCATCGAGCAGATCCAGCGGCTCTTCTCCACCCAGCTCTATAACGGCTCGGCGCTCACCTTCGACGAAGCCGGCCGCGTGCGGATCGACGACTGGGAGATGCGCCCCGATGTGCAGGAGGCAATCGCCCCGATCTGGCTGCAGGTTACGACCGAAAATCTGGAGGCGATCACCGACATCGCCGGCTACCGCGCGGAGTTTTTGAAACTCTTCGGCTTCGGTCTGCCCGGCATCGACTACAACGCCGACGTCGAACCGCACATTCCGATGCCCTGAAACGGCGCCGCCGCTTCAAGCCGGTTGAGGTTCAAGGTTTAGGTTTAGAGTTTAGGTTTAAGAGAGGGTGCTTCAACCTTGCTCGCGTCTCTCAACCTCAACCTAAACCTCCCACCTAAACCTTTCTTCCGCCATGCGCGCCGTCGTCCAGCGAGTCTCCTCCGCCAGCGTGACCATCGAGGGCACGGTGCGCGCTGCCATCCCACGCGGCTTGCTGGTGCTGCTCGGTGTGGCGGAAGGCGACACGCCCGTCGACGGCGAATGGCTCGCGCAAAAGATCGCCAGGCTGCGTATCTTCCCCGACGACGCCGGCCAGATGAACCGCTCGGTCGTCGACCTCGGCGGCGAAGTGCTCGTCGTCAGCCAGTTCACCCTTCTCGCAAGCACACGCAAAGGCACCCGCCCCTCGTTCAACGATGCGGCCAAGCCCGAGACCGCCCGGACGCTTTACGAATCGTTCCTCCCGCAGATGGAGGCCGCGCTCGGCGGCCGGCCCGTGGCTCGCGGCGAATTCGCCGCCATGATGCAGGTCGCGCTCGTGAACGACGGTCCGGTGACGATCCTTCTCGACACGCACCAGCGGGAATAATGCCCGCCGTTCTTCTGTCCGATTATAGAGGGCCGGACCTCGCGTCCGGGCCGTTCGCGACGCGCCATCCCTAGCGCGTGTCCACCTGTTGACTTAGTCAAGACGTAGTGCCTGAAAATTTCTTGTCTGCCCCCGCGCCTGCCGCTATGCAGGAACCTGCTTCAACGGGATTCCCTTGCCCCCGTTCGGCTCTGCATCGGCCCCATCGAGTTCAACCCGTCCCCCACGCAACGACGGCTTCCTGCTGCTCTCTTGCGCTCCAACTCCACCCTCCAGGTCATCATGACACCGATACTCCACGAAGCCGCCCGACCAAGCCGCCCGCTCCCGCATGCCCGCCGAATCTGCCGCCTGCTGCTCGCCCTCGCCGCCTGCGCGTCGGCTGCCGCCGCGCCCATCAAGGTCGTCTTCAGCGACAGCTTCAACCGCCCCGACGCGCCGACCCCCGGCCTCAACTGGGAGGAATTCCAGTGTCGCCGCACCGCCAATAGCGTCCCGCAGCGCGGCGAGACCAATTGGTGCATCAAGAACCAATCGCTCTATTTTTCCGCCACCGGCAACGACAGTTACATCGAGGACTTCGTGCAGTCCGTGCGCACCTATCCGGTGGACAACATCAAAATGGAGTTCGACCTCCGTGCCACTGCCGCCACCAGCAAGGGCTACGTCGGGCCGACTTGCTTCCTTGCTCCGCCCGCGTCCGTCCGCCACGACGCCATGAACGTCACCTCCGGCGTCTCCGGCTACATCATCGGCGTCGAGGCTTCCTACCGCTGGGAAAACCATGGCTCTAGTGGTCTGGTTGTTTTTAACAATGGCGCCAACCAGGACTACGCCAGCGGCCTGATGGGCGGAGTCAACCAGCCCGGTTTCGCCCACCACGTGATCGTGATCAAGAACGGCAGCGTCACCTACTCCTCCGACGCCTTCCCCGCCGTCACGGTCAAGCTGGCCAATCCTCTCGAGCCCAACGCCCGGCGGCACATCTCCTTCGGCGCCCGCCTCTACGACGCCGGCATTGTCCAGACCATCGAGATCAAAAATCTCAAGATCACCGAACTAGGCGGCGACGTCGCTCCGCCCGAACCCCCTGTCGTCCAACCGCCGCCGAAGCCCAAACCCAACTTCACTCTCCACTTCCTGCCCGACACATCCGCGAGCCAGCTCCCCCGGCCCGAAAGTTTCTACAACGACCTTGCCGCTTCCTTCCTGCGCGCCGCCGTCTCCGGCTCGCATCTGCAACTCCGCGCCCTGGTGACCGACACGTTCGCCACCCAGCACTCGATGGCCGAACTCGCGGACTTCGGCAGCCAGTTACAGACCTTCGCGGCCCGCGAAACCATCCTCCAACACAGCCAGCCCGGCGCCAACAGCACCGTCGAAACCATGCTGGTGCAGAAGAATGCCCAGGGACGACGGATCACCGCCCAGTTCATCTTCGTCGGCGAGAAAATCGACCTCTGCGTCATCGAAGGAGGGGTGCAATAATGAAAACCAAACATTTGACCTTCCTCGCCGCCGCCCTCGTGGCACTGGCGCCCGGCCACTCCTTCGCGCTCTCCACCAAGACTCAGGACAAACTGGTGCAGCTCATTTCCGGTCTGGACGACAAGGTCGCCGACCTGCGCAAACAGGGCGCCGCCAATCCGCAGCTCGGCCTGAACAAGATCGCCGACTCCCTGGAGTCCCGCGTCAAGGTGCTGAAGAATTCGAACTACAAGGAGGGCACCACCCTCTTCAGCGACGCGGCCGCCTACGTGTCGGTGGGCAACGCCATTGCGGTGACGCCGAATTTCTTCAGCGACACCTACACCGATGCCGAGCGTCAGGCGATCCTCCTGCACGAATCGGTGCACCTGGAGCAGAGCCTCTGGGAAAAGAAATTGAAATTCTGGGGCACGCGCGGCGAGGCCGAGGCCTATAAGGAGGAATACAAATGGCTCAATGTCCTCGGCGTCGGCGCCGGCAGCACAGCGAGCAAATACGAGATCTTCAACGTGCTCCAGGGTCTGCATGAGGACTACGGCGTGATCCCTGCCGAGGACCAGACACAGGCGCTGGAGCAGGAGCTCGGCCTGACCAAGGAGCAACTCGACTACTTCAACACCGGCAAGGTGCCGTCGACGGTCGTGAACAACCCGCCACCACCCTCAACGCCCGTCACGCCCAAGCCACCGGTCACGCCGCCGCAGCCACCGCCGCCGCAACCCCAAGTGACCACGCCCGCCAACCCTGTCACCCCGACCGTTCCCGTGAAGTTGCTCGACCAGGGCAACAAATTCTTCTCCTTCCGCATCCCCGATTCCGGTTGGAAAGTCAGCTATGGCGATGCCGGCGGCGCCCAAGAGCGCTATGTCTTTTTAATCAAGGAGGCGGCCAAGAAATCCGCCGGCGACGGCGCCATTGTCGTCACCTATGGCGTCCGCATCACCTTGGGCGAAGTGCTTGGGGCCGATTACGCCAATCCCGGGGTCGCGAAGGTCCGCGACAACGAGCTCTCCCAGGCGAAGCAATGGAATTTCTCCGGAGCGGAGCTATCGTTCTCCACCTTCACCCGCACCGTCGCGGGCACGGAGGGGCTCGGCTTTGTCAAGAACGAGACCAGCAAGGACAGTTCGGGCTCCAAGACCCTCGTTACCTCGCGTCTCTATTTCAAATCCGGCCCGAAGTACTACTTCATCGAGCAGTATTACGACACTGCCTACCAAGACCAGATCGTCAGCGATGCCGGTGTCTTCATCGACAGCTTGCAGGTGAAGAATTGATTCCCGGCTGCGGCCAATGAGTGTGCCGAATCCGTAAGGTGGAGCGCGTTGACCTCAACGCGCTTCGAAAGAATGAGAAAATTCTCCTATCTCGTGAAATCCATTTTTTCATAAACAATTTCAATCTATGCGGGTCGCATGCAGGAACCCATGAACACAGTCCGTCTGCTGCGCGTAGTACTTATCCTTTTCGTCACGTGTCTTCTAACCGGATGCGGAAGCCTCCACGGCTGGGGCCAGAAATCGGCGGGTACCCCGGCATCATTTGGCGGCGGGATAAATCTCCCCCTCGGCAAGTAACCACGTGCCTGAGCCCCGGCCTGCCGGGCGTCCGCGGATGGGCCCAAGTCGCCACGTGGCGACAATCCCGGACACGCCGAATGTAGGGCCGGACCTCGTGTCCGGGCCGGTCGTGTTTCCTCCTAATGCAGGGCCCGCGCTCGTCGCCGGGCCGTCATGGGAGCAGAGGCCTGGACACGAGGTCCAGCCCTACAAACGAACGTGTGAACTGACGACGTGCCATCGAATCGGCCGCGGTGGTACTCGCGGAGATGGAACGGCTGTAACGCGATCCCTTCCACCAGTACGTGTACCGCCGTCCGCTGGCGTTCTGGTGCTTCCGACAGAGTGCGGTGCCCCGGTTGCGCCGGGCGCCATTCCTGGTCATAATCCGCGCGCAACCAACCGCTCTTCACCATGACCACCACGGCCCGACGCACTCTCGGCATGATCGCTGCCGTGCTCGTCGTCATCGGCGGCCTCGCCGCCCTCAAATCCTACTCGATCCACCGGATTAACGCCGCCCGCGCCGCGACCCGGCCGCCACCGGTCACCGTCGCCGCCATCAATGCCGGCGAGACCACGTGGCAGCGCCAGCTGCATGCCCCGGGCAATCTCGCCGCTGCCCAGGGCGTCACCGTGAGCAACGAACTCGCCGGTTCCGTGACCAAGATCGATTTCGAGTCGGGCCAGCACGTGCAACAGGGCGACTTGCTCGTGCAACTGGATGTTTCCACCGACGAAGCCCAGCTCCGCGGATTCGAAGCCCAGGCCGAGTTGAACAAGATCTCGCTGCAACGCGCCCGGGAGTTGCGTGCCACCAATGCCAACCCGCAATCCGACCTCGACAGCGCCGAGGCGCAATACAAGCAGGCCGTCGCCAACGTCGACAATCAACGTGCGCTGATCGCCAAGAAGACCATCCGCGCCCCCTTCACCGGCCGGCTCGGCATCCGCCAGGTCAACGTCGGCCAGTATCTGGCCGCCGGCGCCGAGATCGTGACGCTGCAGGCGCTCGATCCGATCTACGTCAACTTCTTCCTGCCGGAGCAGGACATCACCGACCTCCGGCCCGGCCAGGCCGTGCGCATCGCCGTGGAAACGTATCCTGGGGAAACGTTCACCGGCGTGATCAGCGCCCTGAACGCGAAGGTGGACGACGCCACGCACAACATCCAGGTTCAGGCCACGCTGCGCAACGCCGACGAGCGGCTGGTGCCCGGCATGTTCGCGACCACCGACGTCGTCCTGCCGCGGCAGGACCATTTCGTCACCCTGCCGGCCACCGCCATCGTCTACAATCCGTATGGCAATGCCGTTTACGTGATCGAAAAGTCGTCCGAGCCCGGCGGCGACGGTGCGCTCATCGCCCGTCAGCGGTTCATCCAGCTGGGCGAGACGCGCGGCGACCAGATCGCCGTGGTGAAAGGCGTGCAAGCCGGCGATGAAATCGTCACTGCGGGCCAGTTGAAGCTCCGCAACGGCTCGCCCGTGCAGATCGACAACACCGTGCAACTCTCCGTCAATCCGGCGCCCCAACCGCCCAACACCTGAGCGCGCCGTCATGAATTTCACGGATATCTTCATCCGGCGGCCCGTCCTCGCGACCGTCGTCAACCTGCTGATTCTCCTCATCGGCTGGCGGGCGCTCTCGCTGCTCAATGTCCGCCAGTATCCGGTGAGCAACAGCGCGATCGTAACCGTGTCCACGATCTATACCGGTGCGAGCGCGGACCTGATCCAGGGTTTCATCACCACCCCGCTGGAGAAGCAGATCGCGAGCGCCGATGGCATCGATTACGTCGAATCGAGCAGCGCGCCGGGCGCGAGCACCATCATCGTGCACCTGGTGCTCAACTACGATCCCAACGCCGCGGTCGCGCAGATCATCTCCAAGATCGACAAGGTGCGCAACCAGCTGCCGCCGGCCGCACTCGCCCCCACCATCGACGTGCAGGTCGGCGAATCGACGGCCGCGCTGTACCTGGGTTTCTCCAGCGACCAGCTCGACAACAACCAGATCACCGACTACCTCACGCGCGTCGTGCAGCCCAAGCTCGCCGCGGTCAACGGCGTGCAGAGCGCCACGATCCTCGGCGGGCGCACCTTCGCCATGCGCATCTGGCTCAAGCCCGACAAGCTGGCCGCCTATGATCTTAGTCCCGCCCAGGTCAGCCAGGTGCTCGCGGCCAACAACTCGCTCGCCGCGGTCGGCGCCACCAAGGGCTCCTATATCAGCATCAATCTCAACGCCGCCACCGACCTCCACACCGCCGAGGAATTCAAGCAGCTCATCGTCAAACAACAGAACGGCGCCGTCATCCGCCTGCGCGACATCGCCGACGTCGTCCTCGGGGCGGAGACCTACGACACGGAGGTGCGGTTCAACGGCCAGGCGGCCACGTTCATCGGCGTCTATGTGCTGCCTACCGCCAACGCCCTCGACGTCATCGACACGGTGAAAAAAATCGTCCCGGAGATCGTCGCCGCCCTGCCCGCCGGCCTGCGCCTCACCATCCCCTACGATTCCACCGCTTATATTCACGATGCCATCGGCGAGGTCACCCACACGCTCGTCGAGGCGCTGCTGATCGTCGTCGTGGTCATCTTTCTGTTCCTCGGCTCGGTGCGTTCCGTCATCATCCCGATTGTCGCCATGCCGCTGTCGCTGGTCGGCGCCTGCTTTTTCATGCTGGCGATGGGCTTCACCATCAACCTGCTGACGTTGCTGGCGATGGTGCTGGCGATCGGCCTGGTGGTCGACGACGCCATTGTGGTCGTGGAAAACATCCACCGGCACATGGAGGAGGGGCTGCCCCCGCTGGAGTCCGCGCTGCGCGGTGCACGTGAGCTGGGCGGGCCGGTCATCGCCATGACGATCACGCTGGCGGCCGTGTTCGCACCGATCGGCCTCCAGGGCGGCCTCACCGGCACGCTGTTCCGCGAGTTCGCGCTGACCCTGGTCGGGGCCGTCATCATCTCCGGTGTCGTCGCCCTCACGCTCTCGCCAATGATGTGCTCGCGGCTACTGCGGCACGACGCCGACAAGAAAGGCTTCGCCCACTTTCTCGACGGCCAGTTCGACTTTCTGCGGAAGGTCTATGAGCGCCTGCTCCACGGTGTCATGCAGACGTGGCCGGTGATGCTGATCGTGCCGGTCGTCTCGATT
>DATJPQ010000309.1:0-3191 GCA_035506315.1 Opitutaceae bacterium | reverse complement strand
AGGGTCGGCCCCCAGCGCCATCCGGATACCTATTTCCCGGCTCCGCCGGCTCACCGAGTAAGCCATCACTCCGTAGAGACCTACGCCGGCGAGCAGCATGGAAATGCCACCGAGCACTCCGAGAAACAACGCGGCGAGCCGCGGCCCGAACCAGGCAGCCGAAATGTAATCCGACAAGGGCATGGCCGTCAGGCCGGCCGAGTCCGGATCGATGGCTGACATCTCGCGGCGGAGTATGGGGACGAAACCGCGCGCATCGCCGTCGGTCCGCGCATACAGGGCCACGCCACCCTCGCCACTGCCGTCATGTACCTGGTCGAAGGACATGTAGAAGTATGGTTGGGGCGCTTCCGACAAGCTGAGGTACTTGGTGTCCTTGACCATCCCCACAATCGTGAACGGTTTTCCATAAATCCCCACCCGGTGGCCGACTGGGTCCCGCCCATCAAAAAACCGCCGCGCGAAGGATTCGTTGACGATCATGACGCGAGGTGCGTTTTCGTTGTCCTCACGCCTGAAATCGCGTCCGGCGAGCAGCGGCACCCTCAGCAGGTCAAAGTAGCCGGGCGATACCGAGGCGTGATGCACATCCAGGCTCTCGCCGGGCCTCGACGCATATCCTTCGACGCCAACTTCGGTCCATTTCCCCAGTCCGAAACCGAGCGGGATCGAGTCGGAATAAGCGGCGCCTGTCACCCCTGCCGCGGCGAGCAGGCGCTCACGCAGCCGGCGCGAGAACTGCTGCTCCTCGCTGGGTGTGTAGTTGTTCGTCATCAGAAAAAGACGGCACACCGTCACGTTGCGGTGATCGAAACCGGCCGGAGTGTTCTGCAATCCGTAAAGGCTCCGGAGAAAGAGGCCGAGCGTCACCAGCGCCGCGAGCGCCAGACCCACTTCCGCCACCACCAGTGACCCGGAGATGCGCCGCGAGTGCCCGCTCTGTGTATCGCCTTTTCCTCCTTGCTTCAGCGCGTCCACAAGGCTGCGGCGCGCCGAATGAAACGCGGGCGGAAGACCGGAAATCAGGGCGGAAACCAGGCAGACTAGGGCGGCAAAAAGGAACACCCGAGCGCTCGGGTGCACGTCGAAGTACAGCGGCAAACCCGTGGGCGGCACGAAATAGACGAGGACGTTCTGACACCACAGCGCAACAGGCACCGCCGCAAACGTTGCCAAAACCGCCAGAAGCAGGCTTTCGCAAATCAATTGGCGGCTCAAACGGACCGGGCTCGCGCCCAGCGCGGCGCGGATGCCGAACTCCCTCTGCCGGGCGGCGGAACGGGCCAGTAGAAGGTTGGCGACATTTGCGCAGGCAATCAGTAGCACCAGTCCGCATGCCGCACCGAGGATGGCCAGCGGCGATGCCAAAATGCCCGACACGCCCGACTGTGCCTTCCAGATCGGCACGATCCGGGCGCCGATCCCTTCGTTAGTCTTCGGAAAAGCGCGCGCAAGACGGGCGGCAACCGTCACCGCTTCGGCGTTTGCCTCGGTGACCGTGACACCGGGCTTGAGTCTGACGACCGCCCTGAAGTGCCGCGCATCGCGCTCGCGTTCGTCAGCCAATGGCACTGAAATCCAGCCGTCCATCGCGATCCCCGGAATGTCGCCGCGAAACTCGGGATTTGCCACACCCACGATGGTCACCCGGTGCCGGTTAATGCGTACGGCTTGGCCGAGAATGGACGGGTCGCCCTGGAAATAGTTCTGCCACAGCCGGTGGCTGATGACCGCCGTAAACGCCTTGGCCCTATCGCCGTATTCGTCGCGAACGAACGTGCGCCCCAGCCTCGGCTTCACTCCCAGCACGTCGAAATAGTTTCCGGAGACGGTTTCGAACCACGCGGAATAGGCGTTCTCTCCGTCGCCAATGGAAACGGGCGCCTGTTGATTCAGCATCAATCCGGAGATGCCCGGGAGGCTGTCCTGGAAGTCCCGGCAGTCGACGTATGAAACGTTAGGATCCTCAATGCCGCTGGCGCGGACGCATTCGAGGACGGCGAGTTTGCCGTCGTCCGTGGCGCCGTGGAACGGGTGCAGAACCATCCCATCGATCCAGGCAAAAACGGTAGTGGTGGCGGCGATACCGAGCGCAAAAGTAAGGACTGCGACCGCGGTCAATGCCGGCGTTCGCCGGAGAACACTCGCCGCGTACCGAAGGTCTTCAAGGATGCCTCGCATGTGCTTCCTCTCTTAGGCTGCAATTTGCCTTCCGACCTTAAGTGCCTGATTTTCTTCAACAATGCGTATTACCAGTTTATCATTTCCGGAGTTTCATGTCCGAAAGTGGGACGCCGAAGCGCTAGCGGTCTATGCGGACATTCGCCGCTATACCTTGGACACCCGCCGCAACGTGTACGCCGCCGGATTCAGGTTGCCGTGCTCCAGCCGCTTCCAATCATCGCTCACATGAATCAGCTTCCCGCTCACGTGATTCGATCGCTCCGACGCCAGAAACAGCGCGAGCTGAATCTGTTTTTCGGGTGAGATGCCGCCGGTGATGCGCACGTGCTCCGCTTCTTCCAGGTCCTTCGCTCCCGCGCTATCGCCCGCTTGAATGATCTCGTCCGTCATGCTGGTGTAGGTGCCGCCGGGCAATAGCGCGTTCACCTGCACGTTGTGCTCGCTCACCTCTTCCGCGAGCGTCTCCACCAGACGCACCACCGCCGCCTTCGACGCCGCAAACACCGCAAAGTTCGGCCGCGCCTCTCCCGCCCCCGGCCCGCTCAACACAATGATTTTTCCCGACCGCCGTTCGATCATCTGCGGCAGCACCGCCCGGCACGACTGCATCACGCCCAGCACATTGGTCTCGATTACCTCCTCCCACTGTCTGGGCTTTCCCTCCATAAACGGCCCGATCGGTCCCTGCAACGCCGCCGCGGCAATCAGCACGTCGATGCCGCCGAATACCACCCGCATCCGATCCACTGCCGCCGTGAGCTGCTCGAAATCGCGCACGTCCGCCCGCAGCCGCAGCGCCATCCCGCCCGCATGCTCGATCTCCAGCTTGGTGGCGTCGAGTTCGGCCTGGGTGCGCGACACCAGTCCTACCCGCGCGCCCGCCTGCGCGAAGCCGATAGCCAGACGTTTCCCAATCCCTCGGCCGCCGCCGGTGATCAGAACGCCTTTGTCTTGGAGAATACGCAACCCACTATTCTACGCGCGCATCGAAGATCCCGGTTTCCAGC
>DATJPQ010000308.1:0-9471 GCA_035506315.1 Opitutaceae bacterium | reverse complement strand
TCATTCTGAGCGAAGCGAAGAATCCATCCGGTTATTCGCCTGCGATTGTCGCTCTGGATTCTTCGCTTCGCTCAGAATGACAGAAAAAATTCAGCTTGGCGAAGGTCCACCAAATTCGGCCATGGCTTGTTGATGATGGCCCGGGACGGATTACTGCTTAGTCGGAGGGCGTAGAAGTTCGTATCCATCGAATGGTTGCATCCACCCGGGGCGCAGTTTTCTTCTAGGCCGGTTACCCATGAGCGATACGCCCTTCTTCGAATTGGTCAGGCAGGCGAGATCGATCCGCCGGTTTATCGAGGCGGATCCGATTCCAGCCGGGATCGTGCGGCGGCTGGTGGACATCGCGCGCTTCGTGCCGTCGGCGTCGAATCAGCAGCCGTTGCGCTACCGCCTGGTGACCGAGGAGGACGAGCGGGGCCGGGTATTTCCGTATTTGCGGTGGGCCAGCGCGCTCAAGCATTGGGCCGGCCCGGCCCAGGGCGAACGGCCCACGGCGTACATTCTCATCGTCAAGGGGCAGGGCCGGCATGTCGGTCACGATGCCGGCATCGCCGCACAGACGATCCAGCTGGCGGCGACTGCCGCCGGTTACGGCGCCTGCATCATGGATGCGATGGATCGGGAAGCCCTGCATCACGTACTCGGTCTGATGCCGGAGTTGGAGATCGAGCTGGTGCTCGCACTGGGTCGCCCGGCGGAAAAGGTCGAATTGGAGGAGCTCTTGCTGGGCGGAAGCCGTGCCTATTGGCGGACAACCGACCAGGTGCACCACGTGCCCAAACGGCGGCTCGAAGATGTGTTGATCGCGTGAGTGGGGCAAAAAACGCGTTGGGGACGACGCGCTTACCATTGGCAATCTATCCAGCGAGATACAGTAAACGCCGGGCCCGGCGGATTAAATCTTTACCCTGCGGACACTCCCGTTAATCATCAGCCAGCCCCTTCGATTACTCCGGTGAACCCTGTCTGCGGCAAAACGCTAGTCATCGTCGACGACGAGAAATCCTACGTCGACTTGCTCGCGCAACTGTTGACCGAGCACATGAATTGTCCCGTGGCCACTTTCACGCGACCGGTGGAAGCGCTGGCGGCGCTACCGCAACTCTCCGTGGGCATGGTGGTGACCGACTATTACATGCCGCAGCTCAACGGCCTCGAATTCATCCTCCGGGCCCGCCAGATCTGGCCGAGCGCGCCTTTCATCATCATCACGGGCCATGGCGTGCATTTTTCGCCCGACGATTACGCCCACGTGCCAGAACTACGGACGGTCTTGCACAAGCCGTTCAAATGGCGCGCGCTGGCTGAGGAAGTGGTGCGCTACTGGGGCGATTCCGACGGCCCCCAGCTCAAGGTGGACGCGACCGCGTCGTGAGGCTGATTCCGCGTCGGGTTCGAACTGGAGTCACGAGCGTAATACCAAAAGCCTATAGCTTTTACACCAAGGTCGCAAAGAGCGCAAACAAGCCTACCACCTCCAATTCCTTCTTCGCGGACTTGGCGACCTTCGTGTAAAGTGTAGAGGCTTGAGGCGATTGGTATGAGCAAGTGGGCAATGGAATCTCCACTCGCTCACGCTCGTGGCTACGCAGAGGCTGAAAGCCGACCATCATTGGCATAATCCGGGATCGTAGCATCTTTGATGGGTCCGACCGCCGGGCCTCACGCGGGGGGCAATCACCGGCGGAATTTGTGCGCCTTCCGGGCCTCGAGCAGCTCCGTCTTCCGCTTAAGATCCTCGCGCTTGTCGTATAGCTTCTTGCCCGTACACAGCGCGATTTCCACCTTTACGAGCGCATCCTTGAAATACATCCGCAACGGCACGAGGGCGCGACCGCCGGCCTCGAGGGCCATCGCAATCTTGCGTACCTGATGTTTGTGCAGGAGCAGCTTTCGTTGGCGGCGCGGTTCGTGGTTGAACTGGTTGCCCCAGGTGTACTCGGCGATGTGCACGTTGTAGAGCCACAGCTCGCCCTTTTCGTAACGGCCGAACGCATCGTTGATCTGGGCCTGGCCGGCGCGAATCGACTTCACCTCCGTGCCGCGCAACACGATGCCGGCCTCGAACTTCTCGCCGATCACATAGTCGCGCGATGCCTTGGCATTGCGCATTTCCTTGTAGCGCGGTGCTTCGTCTTTTTTCTGCGCGACCATGTAAATAGATGCCTAAACAAAACCGGCGGCGCCGCCAAGAGCAGAGCCGCCGGAAAGAACTATCACGCCCGACTGCAGTGTCAGCTGGCGGTCAAAAGCTCGTAACTGATTTTGCCTTCGATCACCTCACGCAACGCAATGTCTTCCGGGGAAAGCTTCTCCAGCGATTCGACCAGGGGGCGGTTGCCCCGTTTGAGCTGCTTCACGCGGCGCGAAACCACGTTGATCAGGACGTTGGGATCGGAAATGATTTTCAGCGCTTCTTTGATGTAGTCGTCTCGCATGGAAGATGGATGGGAAAAAGGAAACGTGAGCTGCTAAACCAACGCCCTGCCGGGTCAAGGGTATTCTCCATGCGGTATCTATCGGGCAGACAGGCAGGCAGGGATGCCTGCGCTGCAGACTTCCGACCAAGCCCTCGATCAATCAGGGATGCCATTGGGCGTCGGCGGCGACATGCTCGGCGCGAAGTTGCTGCCAGCGGCGAACGACGCGGCGGAAAATGTCGTCGGGCGACAAGCCGTAGGCGGCGCGGAGGGTGTTCACGTTGGTGCCGTGCTCGACGAATTTGTCGGGCCAGCCGATCCGTTCGACCGGCGTCGGGCAGCCGGCTTCCTGCAACGCTTCGAGCACCGCGCTGCCGAAGCCGCCGACCTGCACATGGTCTTCGAGCGTCACCAGCATCGGCACGGCGGCGGCCTGGCGGAGCAGGAGAGTGCGGTCGAGCGGTTTGACGAAGCGGGCGTTCAAAACCCCGACGCTGAGCCCTTCCGTGGTGGCGAGACGATCGGCGAGTTGGAGGGCATCGCGCACCATCGGACCGAGCGCCCAGACGACAATGTCGGAACCCTCGCGCAGCACCTCAGCCTCACCGAGGGGAATTTCGGCCGGTTGCGCCTTGATCGGCACTCCCACGCCCGCGCCGCGCGGGTAGCGGATGAAGGCCGGCGAGGGAAGGCGGAGGCTCGCGTGCAACATGTCGACGAGTTCATCCTCGTCCTTGGGTTGCATGATCGTCGTGTTGGGTATGCTGCGCAGGAAGGCGAGATCGAAGAGCCCGTGGTGCGTGGGACCGTCGTTGGGGGAAAGGCCGGAACGGTCCAGGCAGAACGTCACCGGCAGATTCTGCAGGCAGACGTCGTGGATGATCTGATCGACGCTGCGTTGCAGGAACGTCGAATAAATCGCCACGACCGGCCGGAGGCCCTTGGTGGCGAGACCGGCGGCGAAAAGAACGGCGTGTTCCTCCGCGATGCCGACGTCGAAAAACTGCTTCGGGCAGGCGGCGGCGAGCGCGGAGAGCCCGGTGCCGCTGGGCATGGCGGCGGTGATGCCGACGACCTTGGGGTCGGCCTGGGCGATGCGGACCAGCGCCTGGCCGAACACATCCTGATAGTTGGGGGGCGTGCCGGGGGTGGGCGTTTTACTTTCGCCGGTAATGGGATCGAAGGCTCCGAGACCGTGGAATTTCTCGGGCGAATTGACGGCGGCCTCGAGGCCCTTGCCCTTCTGGGTGAGCACGTGCAGGAGGATCGGCCCATCGCTCTGTTTCGCGAATTCGAGGTTTTTGACCAGTTCGTCGATGTTGTGTCCATCGATCGGGCCGAGGTAGCGCAGGCCGAATTTCTCGAAGAGGCTCGATTCAACGAAAAAGTCCTTGGTCTCGCGTTTCCATTTCATCCAGACGCGGTGCATCTCCGCGCCGTGCGGCAGTCCGGTGAAGAACTTCTCCAGATCGTGGTGAATCTTGTTGTAGGTCGGGCTGGTCGAAAGGCGGTTGAGGTAATGGGCCATGGCGCCGACGTTTTTCGCGATGGACCAGGCATTGTCGTTGAGGATGACGATCAGGCGCTTGGTGGAGCTGACGACATTGTTGAGCGCCTCGAGCGTGACGCCGCACGTGAAGGCGGCGTCGCCGCACACAGCGACGACATGCTCATGGGTGCCGCGCAGATCGCGGGCCGTGGCCATGCCCAGCGCGGCGCTGAGGGCGGTGCCGGCGTGGCCGGCGCCAAATGCGTCGTGTTCGCTTTCCGCGCGGTTGAGGAAACCGCCGGCTCCATCCGAATGGCGGATTTTGCGGAAGAAATCCCCGCCACGTCCGGTCAGGAGTTTGTGGACGTAACCCTGATGGCCGACGTCGAAAACAATCTGGTCCTCGGGGGTGGCGAACACCCGGTGCAGTGCGATGGTGAGCTCGACCACGCCCAGATTGGGCCCCACGTGACCGCCATTTTCCGCGGTGACGGCGATGAGTTCGTCGCGAATTTCCTGCGCGAGCTGCGGCAGCTGCCCGGGGGATAGTGCCCGCACATCGGCCGGACCGCGGATGCCGTCAAGCAAACGCGGCTCCGGGTTGGTCGGGCGGAGGGAGGGGGGGGCGTCGTTCATCGCGTGGAATCCCCGGAGCGTAAAACGACCGGGGCGGCCGAGGGCGAGCTTACTCCGAATCCTTTTCGGGGGCGAACGGGGTCAAGGCGATGCCGTCGTTTTGCTTTTTGAGCTGCTCGATCTTCATCTCGGCATCTTTCAAGCGGGCTTCGCATACTTTAAGCAGTTTGTTGCCCTCCTCGAATTTGGCGAGGAGTTCGGCCAGCGGTATGTCGCCCGATTCCATCGCATCGACGATTTGCTCGAGCTGGGCGAGGGCGGCTTCGAAGGTGAGTTTGCTGGCGGCTTTGGCGTCCACGCCGGCACGATGCGCCAGCCGGCGCGCATTTCAATCCCGATTGCGCCGGGTTCCGGCCCGGGTGCGAACGGCTTCCGCGAACGGACGGCCACCGGGGGATGCGCATATCTGCGTAGTTGGATTGCGTAGTGGTTGCCGGGATGAAACATCGACGCGCAGGACCAAAGGGGTTTGGCTCAGCTCCAGTCCAAACCCGTTCTTTTCGGGTGCACGTGTTTTAAGAGAAACGGAGCTCAAGTAGAATTCACTCCCTGCCACCAGGCGAATTTTCCCCAAATTCCATCGTGTCTCACACGTTCCAACCAGTGTCATCGTCTTTTGGCGCGCCCGCGGCAGCGCGGAAACCGTGCCTCCACCTCGCTGGATCAACTGCTCGCGGGCATGGGACAGGCCTGTTCCCCGGCAGGGCTTTCCCTCAGACGATAGTGGGACGACAGAGGAGATCCAAAGTACCTGGGTTTTTGAAACTGCGGTGCAGACTTCAGGCCGGCTGCTGGGGTGCAATCGTCGGGTTGACGGTCTGCTCGTCCGTCCATGCGCTGGATCCGGAAACGGCCTTGAGGGACTATCGCGTGTCCTCCTGGCAGATGATCGACGGATTGCCGTATCCGTCAGTCGCGGCGCTGGCGCAGAGCCCGGACGGCTACCTGTGGATCGGTACCCGGACGGGCTTGGGACGCTTCGATGGCGTCAATTTCACCACTTATACCGGAAAGAACCTGCCGCAACTCACGAGCGATCGGATCACCTCATTTTGCGAAACGGCGGACGGTTCACTCTGGGTTGGCACGGGCAAAGGCATCGCTTGCTACCGCGACGGCGTCTGGACGCGGCCGACGCAGGTAAAATCCGTCGACGAAGGCGATGTCTATTCCCTGTTCCAGGAATCGGATGGGAGCATATTGATCAACTGCATCACCAAGCTCTACCGATTGCGCAACGGCCAGGTTACGGAATTGACCCTGCAGGGCGGCGCCGCCGTCCCCCGCTTGAACTCCATCCAGCGGACTTCCCGTGGGGAGGTGTTTCTCGCCGGTAACGGGCTGGTGCGGGAAACGGAGGGTGCGTTGCTCGATGTTTCTGCGGAAGCCGGCATGGTCAGAGCGTGGATTCAGGCTCTCGCGGCGGCCCCCTCCGATTCTCTCTGGGTTGGCACCCAGTTCGGGCTGGTTTCCTGGGACGGGAAGCAACGCCGGACTTTTACCACCCGCGACGGCCTCCCCTCGAATACCATCCGGAGCCTGTTGATCGACCGCGACGCGAACCTGTGGATCGGCACCACCAATGGCCTCGCGCGCTACGCCAAAGGAGTGTTTCGGCCGCTCCTCATCAGCGGCGTCGAGTCGTTGAGTCACGTGCTTTGCCTTTACGAAGACCGGGAAAGGAACCTCTGGGTCGGCACGGACAACGGTCTCTTCCGCGTCCAGGACACCAAGGTCGGCAACCTCACGCAGCGTGACGGCCTCCCCATCAATTCGATCTTGTGCGTACTGCAGGCAAAAGATGGCACCCGCTGGGCGGGCACGTTCGGCGGCGGGCTGGCGCACATCACGGCCGACGGCATCCAAACCTTTCGCGTGACCGAGGGGATGGTGGAGGACAGCGTGGGTGCGCTGGCCGAAGATGACGACGGCGGGCTTTGGATCGCCTACTACACCCATGGCATCAGCCATTTCAAAAACGGAAAATTCGCCCACTATTCTCCCGGCGATGGGGTGCTCCGCGCCTTCGGCCTCGGGGTCGACCGCCAGGGAACGGTTTGGGCCAGCGACGCCGGGGGGCTTTACCGGCTGGCCAAAGGGAAATTCGAGCAGGTTGCCTTCGATAACTCGCTCGCCAACGCGCGTGCGCTGCACATCGACCCGGCGGGCGGAGTCTGGCTCGGAAGCCCCGGCGCCGCAGGCCGTTTCTACCAGGGACGCTGGACGATCTATCCGACGCCGAAAAATCTCCCGGCGCAGAACGTCCAATGTATTTTCTCCGGAGCCACCGGCGACATATGGATCCTGCACGACGGGCCGGGGCTGGCGCGGATCCGCGATGGCCAGCGAACGGAATTCTCCTTCCCCGCGGAGCTCGGGCCGTTGATTTATGCCGGCTTCGAGTATCAAAATGAGCTCTGGATCAACTTTCGCTCCGGCGTGGTGCGCATCCCGCTCGGCGAATTCGACGCAGTTGCGGCCGGACGCAAGACGGCGCCCGAATACGTGCTCTACAATGAACCGGACGGAATGCGGAGCCGCGCACCCAACGTCATCGGATCCCCCGGCGGGGCTCCCATGAGCGATGGCAGCCTGTGGTTTTCCACGAGTGCGGGTATCGCAATAATAGATCCGGCCCGGATCCGGACAAATCCGCTGAGGCCCAATGTCGTCATCGAACATGTTTTTGCCGACAAAAGAGAGCTCACCCTTCCGGAACTTGCCCGCGTCCCACCGGGTCGCGGGGAGCTCGAGTTTCAATTCACCGCCCTCAGCCTCGTGAATCCGGCCCAAGTCCGCTTCAAATACCGGTTGCGGGGCTTTGAGGACGATTGGAAGGACGCCGGCCGGCGCCGCGAGGCTCATTACGGCGGCTTGCCCCCCGGGGCCTATCGCTTTGAGGTCATCGCCTGCAACAACGAAGGCGTCTGGAACACCACCGGCGCCACGTGCGAACTGGTCCTGCTGCCGCACTACTACGAACGCTGGTGGTTCTATGGCGCCCTTGGTTTGATCCTCGGCGGCGCGACCGTCGGGACTTACAAATGGCGCAGCCGTCATCTCAAGCGGCGCGCGGCCAACTTGCAGCGCCAGAACGTTGAGCTCGAGCGGCGGATCGCCGAACGCACGGCTGAGCTGGCCAAATCCTACGAAGAGCTCAAACACGCCCAGCGGGAGCTGATCGAGACCTCGCGCCTGGCAGGTATTGCCGAAATGGCGACCGGCGTTCTCCACAATCTCGGCAACGCCCTGAACAGCGTGAACACGACGGTGAGCCTGACCGCCGATCGCGTGCAAAAATCGAAAGTCGCCACGCTGGGCAAGGTGGTGCAGTTGCTCGAAGAGCAGCACGGGCGGCTGGCGGAGTTTTTCTCCGCCGACCCGCGGGGGCAGCAATTGCCCGGCTATCTCGCGCAACTTTCCGGCCACCTGCTGGCCGAACGGACCGAGCTGCTGCACGAGCTGGAGGCGCTCCAGCAAAACGTCGATCACATCAAGGAAATCATGGCGGCGCAGCAAAGCTATGTGCATGTCTCCGGGATCACGGAGATCGTGCCGGCCGCGGAGCTCGTCGAATACAGCTTGCGCATCAGTGAGACCTCGCTGAACCGGCATGGCGTCACGGTGGTGCGCGAATTCCTGGGCGCACCGGCGGTGAAAGTGGAGCGGCAAAAAGTGCTCCAGATTCTCATCAACCTCATCCGCAACGCCAAGGAAGCGATCAACGAGAGCGGCCGGCCCGACAAGCGCATGGCGCTGGGGGTGCGGGTCTCTCCCGAAGGGCGGGTGCAGATTTACGTGACCGACAACGGTGTCGGCATCGCGACGGAGAATCTCACGCGCGTATTCGCCTTCGGTTACACAACCAAGAAGGCCGGCCACGGTTTCGGCCTGCACACGAGCGCGAACGCGGCGAAGGAAATGGGCGGTTCGCTCGAAGCCCGGAGCGATGGTCCGGGTCAGGGTGCGACCTTCGTCCTCGAACTGCCGCCCGCCGGTTGAGGGCGGCAGCGGCGTCCCGCCGCTGATGCGTGGGCCTTGTGTAGGGCTGCCGCTCGCCGGCAGGCCGTTTTTCCATGAAGGCCCGGACGCAAGGTCCGGCCCTACATTCTGAAAATCGTCAAAGCGGGCGGAGATCTTCCGGCCGGCCGCAATCGCGCCATTGGGCGCCGTCCACACGATGGGCCAGGATCGCGGCCCCGGTCCCGGCGAGCCGCAGGTAGCAGGCGGCGATCGGAAAGGTGCCCGTCTCCGATATCTGACCGAAGATCTCCGGCGAGACTGCCTGGATGCCGCAAAATCCGAGCGGCACCGCCTCGCCGTGCGGCTGGCGTACAAACTCATCGCCCTGAGAGGGTGAGCGCCGGCCGACAAGTTGCCCGTCGGCGTCGAAGAAGAGCGGGCGCGCCGTCGGCCGTGCCTTGACGGCGAGCGTGGCCAGCGCCCGCGATTGCCGGTGGGCGTCGAGCAGGGCGCCGAGGTCGATGGTGCTGAGCACATCGACATTGTGCACGAGAAACGGCTGCCCGTCGTCGAAGAACCAGGCGGCCTGTTTCAGGCCGCCGCCCGTATCGAGCAAAGCAGGTTCCGGCGAATAGACGACGCGCCGCAGTCCGAAGCTGGCGTTTTTTTCCAGGAAGGGCGGGATCTGTTCGCCGAGGTGGTGGAGGTTGACGATGGCCTCGGTCACGCCGGCGGCAACCAGGCGGCGCAGCACCCGTTCGAGCAAGGTCTGCCCTGCGATCTCGACCAAGGCCTTGGGCCGGGTGTCGGTCAGGGGTTTCAGGCGGGTGCCGCGACCGGCGGCGAAGACCATGGCTTTCATCGGGTGGCGCAAAGCGTCGCCGGGGGCAGCGCTCTCCATGCAGGTGTAGGGGCGCAGTCTTGCTGCGCCCTTTCGACAACAAGGGCGCAGCACGACTG
>DATJPQ010000307.1:0-5517 GCA_035506315.1 Opitutaceae bacterium | reverse complement strand
GACCCGGCGTGCCGGCAGACCAGCCCTACGCCGTGCTCTCGACCACGAACTGGATGCCCTACACGTGGTCGATCAACAACGTCGTCATGGGCGAAAACATCCACACGGCGCTCGGCTACTGGCAGGCGGGCCGGCCCGACGAGGCGTTCCGCCTGACGAAGAGCGCGCTGCTCGCGAGCATGTTCATGGGTATCTGCCCGGGCAACGTCGGCTCGATGAACTACCTCGACGTCTATCGCCGCGAAGCGCAGCGCGATTTCGCCGACGGTGGCGGCGTGATGTCGCGCGCCCTCATCGAGGGACTTTTCGGCGTGAAGCCCGACGCGTTTGCGGGCGAGCTGCTGATCCGGCCCGGCTTCCCGACTGGCTGGGATCACGCCAGCCTGCGGCATCCGGACATCAATTTCAGCTTCCGGCGCGAGGGCACGACGGATTGTTTCACGATCGAGCCGAAATTCGCGAAGCCAATGGCGCTTCGTTTCGAGTTGCCGGCGCGGCCCGCACACCTGGCCAGCGCAACGGTGAACGGCCAACTGGTGACATGGCAGCAGCGTGAACCAGTCATTGGTCATCCTGTCATCGAATTGACCAGTCCTGCCGCGGCGAAATACGAGATTGAGCTCCAGTGGAGCGGCGCGCCGCTCGTGCCGACGGCGGACGATGTAGGGCGGGGTCGCCGAAACCCGCCGTTGGCAGGCGCGGCGGCATTCGGCGATGCCGCCCTACAAACGAATCCGGTCGCGACGCGCTGCGAGCCCGTCGACCTCGCGCCGTTCTTCAACGACCGCGTCACCGAGATTTTCCGGCCGGGCAAGTACCGGTCGCTGCGTTCGCCGTTCGTGTCGCTGGCGATCCCCGCGCAAGGCATCGGCGCCTGGGCCGGGCACGTCAATGAAATGGCCGAGATCGACGACACCGGGTTGCGCGCCGCCGCCGGGGCGAACGGCGGCCGGTTCGTGCTGCCCAGCGGCGTGCCGTTCGCCACGCCCGGCCCGGGCGACGCGAAGAACATCGTCTTCACTTCGCAGTGGGACAACTACCCGCGCGCGGCGACGGTGCCGCTCAGCGGCCACGCGGCGCACGCCTACCTGCTCATGGCCGGTTCGACGAACCACATGCAGAGCCGGCTCGACAACGGCGAGGTGATCGTGACCTACCGCGATGGCACGACCGCGCGCCTCGCGCTGCACAATCCGACCAACTGGTGGCCGATCGACCAGGATTACTTCATCGACGATTACCAGTTCCGGCGACCCGGGCCGATTCCTCCGCGCGTGGATTTGAAAACCGGCAAGGTGCGCCTGCTCGACGCGGCCGCCTTCAAGGGCCAGGGGCGCACCGTGCCGGGCGGCGCGGCAACCGTGCTCGATCTGCCGCTCGACCCGACGAAGGAACTGCAGTCGCTCACGGTCCGCACGCTCGCCAACGAGGTCGTCATCGGCTTGATGGGGCTGACGCTGGCGCGGGAGTAAATCCGCTTTCCGTGGGGTCTCGCCGGACCTACTTTTTCCTGCCAATGAACTCACCTATCCGTTTCCTTCTGGCACTGGCGGCCCTTGCGTTGCTGGGCCTGGCGGCGTGCCGGCGCGCGCCCACCGTGACGCTCGATCAATTGCGGTGTGAAGGCCTCGACCGGCCATCGCTCATCGACACGCGCGAACCGCGGTTTTCGTGGCGGCTGCAAGCAACGGACCGCGGCGTTCGGCAGCTGGCCTTTCAGCTCCGCATCGCCGAACTCGACGCGAACGGCCAGCCACGCGGCCCGCTGATGGAGAGCCCGCGCATCGGAGCGGACTCCTCGCAGTGGGTCGCGATGCCCGGATTCCAGGCGAAACCGCAGACGCGTTATCAGTGGCAGGTGCGCGTGTGGGACAACCGGCAGCGCGACACGGGCTGGAGCGACCCGACGCACTTCGATACCGGCCTGATGGGCGCGGTGTGGCCGGCCCAATGGCTCGGTGATGGCCATGTGGTGGCGAAAGACGAGGCGCCGCGCGCCCGGTATTTTCGCACGGCCTTCACGTTGCCCCAGGCGCCGGTGCGGGCACGATTGTATGTGACGGCGTTGGGGCTGGTCGAGCCGTGGATCAACGGACGCAAAATCTCCGACGACTATTTCGTGCCCGGCTGGCCGGATTACCGCCAGCGGGCGTTCTATGTCGCGTACGATGTCACGCGCCATTTGCAGGCGGGTAAAAACGCCTGGGGCCTGATCCTCGGCGACGGCTGGTACAGCGGCACCATGCTGCCGGGCAACCAATATGGGCCGGAGCCGCTCGTCTCGGCTTTTCTTGAGCTCACCGATGCGGAGGGCCGGCGCACGCTGGTCGCCACTGACGGCACCTGGCAGTGGGCGGAGGGACCGATCATAAGCAATTCGATCTATCACGGGGAAACCTTCGATGCGCGCAAAGACCAGCCCGGTTGGTGCCAACCGGAGGGCTGTGCGTGGGCGTGGCAGCCGGTGCAAGTGCGGCCAACCCCGGCGGTGAAATTGAACGCCCGTCTTTCGCCACCGGTCCGCCGCATCGAGGGCGTCAAGCCCGTGTCACGTCGCGAAATCCGTCCCGGCGTCTTCCTCTACGATTTCGGGCAGAACATGGTTGGCTGGGTTCGGTTGGAGGCCAGGCTGGCCGCCGGCCAGGAGGTGCAAATGCGATTCGGCGAGATGCTCAAGCCCGACGGCACGTTGTACACGGCGAATCTGCGCACCGCCCGGGCCACGGCCCGCTACATCGCGAAGGGCGGGGGCCTGGAAACGTGGGAACCGCGTTTCACGTTCTTTGGTTTCCGTTACCTCGAGCTGACGGGCGTGAGTGCGCCGACGGACCAGACCATCGTCGGTGTCGTGGTGCATTCCGATCTCCCGCGCATCGGGCAGTTCGAGTGCTCGAATCCACTGTTGAACAAACTTTATGAGAACACGCGCTGGGGGCAGAAGGGCAATTTCGTCGAGATTCCCACCGATTGCCCGCAACGCAACGAGCGGCTGGGCTGGACGGGCGACGCCCAGGTCTTCTGCAACACCGCCAACTACAATCTCGCCTGCGGCGCGTTCTACCGGCAATGGCTGCAGACGCTCCGCGACGGCTTCCGGCCGGGCGAGAATGGCGGCTACGGTGACGTCGCGCCCTACACCGGTTTCAACCGCGGCAGCGCCGGGTGGGGCGACGCCGGTGTCATCGTGCCCTGGATCACGTGGCGGCACACGGGCGATCGCCGGATCCTCGAGGAGAATTTCCCCACGATCCAGCAATGGATCGAATTGCAGACCACGCAGGCGCCCGACGGCATCCGGCGCAGCAAGCCGGCCTGGGGCGACTGGCTGGCACCGGGATACGCGCCGCGGCAGGCACCGACGCCGTACGTGCTGATCGCCACCGCCTACTATGCGCGCACCACGCAGCTGGCAGCGCAGATCGCGGAAGTGCTGGGCAAGACGGAGATCGCGCAGCAAGACCGCGCGTTGCTGGCAAAGATCAAGGCGGCGTTTCGGAAGGAATTCATTGCCGACGACGGCCGCATTGCGAGCGACGAACAGACGGCGTATCTGCTCGCGCTGGGTTTCGATCTCGTGCCGGCTGATTTACGCCCACAGATGATCGGGCACCTGGCCGATGCAGTGGCGAAAAAAGGCAATCACCTCGCCACCGGTTTCATCGGCACGCCCTTGCTGGCGCCGGTGTTGACGGAAATCGGCCGGCCCGACCTGGCCTATGCGGTCGTCCAGCAGGAGACATACCCCGGCTGGCTTTTCAGCGTGAAAAATGGCGCGACGACCATCTGGGAACGCTGGGACAGTTGGACGCCCGAGGGGGGCTTCAACCAGGACGGGATGAATTCATTCAATCACTACGCCTATGGTTCCGTGGTCGAATGGTTTTACGGTTCCATTGCCGGCCTCCAGCCCCGGGCGAGCGCGCCGGGCTGGAATTGCTTCACCATCGCGCCGCAACCGGGCGGCGGTCTGACTTATGCCGGAGCGCAGGTCGAAACGCCCTACGGTCTGGCCGCCTCGCATTGGCGGATTGAAGGCGGCCGTTTCCTGTTCGATGTCACCATCCCGCCCAATACCGAGGCGATCGTGAGCCTGCCGACACCCTCCGTTGCCGCGGTGCAGGAAGGCGGCCGGCCGCTGGCCGATTTGCGCGAAGCCGGCTTCGTGACGGTAATACGGCATCGCGTCACGGCGAAACTACCGAGCGGGCAGTATCATTTTTCGTCACCAGCACCACAGTGAACTCAGCAGACTTTTCCCTTCCCAACCGATGAACCCAAAGCTCCGGTCCGTTGTTTACGGTGGTTCTCTCACGCTCGCGGCGTTGGCCAGCCTCGCGCTCACGCCACCCGCGGTGGCCGCGCCATTGTACCAGTTACAATTCGGCGCTGGTCAGGTCGCGCCGGGCTATACGGCGGTTTCGCCAGAACTGATCTACACCAAGGAACGCGGTTTTGGCTTCGAGCCGGGCGCGGCCGTGACCGCCCCGGCCGGCGGCGGTTTGATCACCAGCGACCGGCCGTTCTTCTTCTCCGTCGCCGTGCCGGAGGAGGGGAATTACCGCGTGACCGTTACGCTGGGCGACCCGGCCGGTGAATCAATCACCACAATCAAGGCTGAGCTGCGCCGCCTGATGGTGGAGCAGTTCCACACAGCGGCCGGCCGGACCGGGACCGTCAGTTTCATCGTGAACACGCGCACGCCGAAAATCCGCGCGGTCGGCGACATCAAGGCCGGCGAGGTCAAGTTGAAGGCACCCCGCGAGACGACGCAGGAAGCGTGGGCCTGGGACAACCTGATCACGCTCGAATTCAACGGCGCCCGTCCGTGCGTCCGGACGGTGGAGATCGCGAAGGCGGACGTGCCGACGATTTTTTTGCTGGGCGATTCCACCGTCTGCGACCAGTCGCGCGAGCCCTACAACAGCTGGGGCCAGATGCTCCCGCGTTTCTTCAAGCCCGACGTGGCGGTCGCCAATCACGGCGAGTCGGGCGAAACCTATCGCGACTCCATCGGCCGGCGGCGGCTCGACAAGATTCTGAGCGTGATGAAGCCCGGCGACACCCTGATCATGCAATTCGGGCACAACGACCAGAAGCAGATTGCGGCCGGAACCGGTGGCCCGTTCACGACCTATAAGGCGGAGATCAAACAGCACGTCGACGCCGTCCGCAAATTCGGCGGCACCCCGGTGATCGTGTCACCGATGGAGCGGCGGGGCTTCGACGACCACGGCAAGGTCATTCCCTCCCTGATCGAATATGCTGACGCCGCGCGACAGGCGGCGCAGGAATTGGGCGTGGCGTTCATCGATCTCAACGCCATGAGCAAGCCCTTCTACGAGGCGCTCGGACCCGAGAAATCGATGCTGGCGTTCGCTCCGACCGGTCCCGACAAGGTGGATAACACCCACCACCGGGCCTACGGCAGCTATGAGCTGGCCAAATGCATCGTCCAGGGCATCCGGGACGACAAACTGGCGATCGCGAAATACATCGTGGACGATTTCCACGGCTTCG
>DATJPQ010000306.1:0-25446 GCA_035506315.1 Opitutaceae bacterium | reverse complement strand
GGCCGGTCAGGCCGCCGGTGGCCGAGGTCGCGAAGGCATAGACATTGTAGGCGCCATCGCTGACGCCGCTGGTGCTGAGGCCCGAGACGCTCCAGTTGCCGGACGCATCGGCCGTGCCGGTGGCGGACGGATCGCCCGCGTTAAAGGTACCGCTGGCATCCTTGTCGAGGAATACGGTGACGGTGCTGCTGGCGGCGGCACTGGTGCCACCCGTGAAATCCAGGCTGGTCGCCTTTGTGAGATTGTCGGTGCTGCTCGTGCCGGTGTCGCTGGCGGCGGCGAGGTCGGGGGTGCTGGGTGCGGTCGGCGTGACGTTGACGTTGATCGTGCGCGTGGCGGTGGCGGCGCCGTCGCTCACCTGCACGACAAAGCTGTCGGTGCCCGCGAAGCCGGCGGTCGGCGTATAGGTGATCGTGCTCGCGGTGATGAGATTGGCACCTCCGGAGGAGACGGTCGCCGTGCCGGGCGAGCCGCCCGCAAACGACAGCGAGCCGTGCGAGGGCCCGGTATTCTGCGACCACGTTTCCGTCTGGCTTGAATCGGTGTCGCTCACGTGCAACAGGCCCTTGATGTCCGATGCTCCGGCGTTTTGACTGATGTTGAGCGTGCCGGCGCCCGCATCGACGAACGTCGGCGCGGTGTTGGGCGTGTAGCTGCTGTTTTGCGTGCCGCCCGTGAGGTTTGGCGTGCTCGTACCGGAGGATCCACCGGGGGTACCACCACCGCCGCCGGTGCCGGTATTCGAGGTGAAGGTGACCGTGCCGCTCTGGTAATTTAATGTGCCAAGATTCAGGATACCGCCGATGCCGGCGCCGCCATTGCCGCCGTTTCCCACAAAACCGCCGCCGCCGCCGCCGCCAGCTCCCAGATTACTGGAAACGGTCGTGGTGGACAGGTTCAGGACCGCTCCGGTGGCAATGTAAACGCCACCGGCGGCGGTTCCGCCGGTGCCGCCTCCCACACCACCAGAGCCACCAGCACCGCCGCCGCCGCCGCCGATAGTCCCCGCCGTGCCGCCGCTGCCGCCCGCGTAAAAACTACCCCCACCCGAACCTCCGGCTCCACCCGTTGTGCTGCCGCCTTTGCCTGCTTGGGCCACACCGCCCACATTTCCGCCCGTGCCACCGGTGCCACCTCCTCCGGTAGATCCGGCAAAGGCGCCGTTATAGGCGCCGCCATTGCCGCCACCCTTGCCGCTAAACCCGCCGCCGCCACCGCCACCGTAGCTATAACCGGCGCCGGCGCCGCCGCCGCCGCCGCCGGCTGCGACATTACCGGTGATGGTACAATGACTGATCGTCGTTGTACCTGCGGCGACAGAGAGGCCGGCACCCAACACGCTGCCACCATTCAATGAACCGAAACCACCGCCGTTGCCGGAGAGGAGGCCGTGCTGAACGATCAAGCCGTCGAGCGCCACGGTACCGGTCGTAATATTGAAAACGCGACTGTTGTAGTTGGCGTCGATCGTCACATCGGGCGTGCCGTTGCTGTCGAGATCGCCCTCGATGGTGAGGTTTTTGCTGATGGTAAGCTGACCCGACGTCAGCGTGATGATCATGCCAGCGTTGAAAGTGATCGTGTCGCCGGGCGAGGCAGCCGCGATGGCGTTGCGCAGCGTACCGGCGCCACTGTCGGCGTTGCTGGTAACCGTGATGGTCGCCAACTCGTGCGCGTAGTGCGCCGGGGCGACCGGCTGCGTGTGCAGGTGTCCGTGGACGACTTCGAGGTTCCAGTCGTCGCCGGGCAAACCGCCCGTGCGATTCAACGAAGCGCCGACATCGGCGCCCGTGAAATCCGCGAGCCGGGTGACGAGCATCGCCCCCGCGGCGCCTTCGCCCGTGTCGCACCCGTAGAGCAGAATGTCGCCGTTTTTGCTCAGGGCCCGGCCGAGCTGATGCAGCAGGACCGCGCGCGACTCGAGATCGGCCGCGGCGTAGCGGCGGCGGTTGAGGACGAGCGCGCCGGGTTCGCCGTGCGAGATGATATGGATCGCGGCGAGCCCACGGAACTGCTCCGCCTCCTGCGCCATGAATTGCCACGAATCGACTCCGGCGGGAATGCACACGACAGTCCCGCCAGCGGGAGCGGCGAGCCAGAACGCCCCGGGATCGGCGACGTCGGCGTCGATGAAAAACAGTTCGCCGCGCGCCGGTGCCGGCGCCACGGAGAGGCCGGCGGAATCGGCATCACCCTGACCGAGCCAGCCTTTCGGCGTCGCGCCCACGCGGAACGGCGTCTTGGGCAGTTCGGTTGCGGCACGCAGAGCCAAGGCCAGCGACGACACGATCAATCCGGAGCTGAGCACGCGCGCTCGTGTGGCGGCGGACGACGACAACAGACGGCGGAGGCGGGGGGAAACCGGAGCGGAGAGCGGGTGCATGGTCAGGGAGAGTTAATTGGGCTTGGCGGGCGTGGCGTTGATGACGTTGGCGACACTGCCCTCGTTGTTTTTCCAGAAATCGAGCTGGCTGTATTGCTTGAAAAGATCGGGCGGCAGCACGGTCGGACGCGGTCGGTGGGCGACCTTGCGCTTGATCTCGTGCAGACCGCTCAGGCCGAGCCGGGCGTCGAATGCCGGCTCCTGATAGTCGAGATTGTCGAAATCGTGGGCGTAGATCGGCTCGCCGAGAAACTGGTAGATCAACGGCAGCACCTTCGCCGGCGCCTGGGTCAAAATATCGTAGTCGATCACGAGGATATTGCGCGCCTCGGGGCTGTAGAACGCCTCCTTGAGGGCATAATAGGAAAAGCCGACGAACCGATCGCGGCTCGCGAGCGCTTCGACGCGATGGTACACGGTGTCGCTCTCGGCGGGACCATTGAAAAGGCGCGAGGGCTGCATGGCGTTCTTGCGCACCAGCCGCTCCACGCTGTCCATGATCCAGGCGATGTTGCGCACGGTGCAGAGCACCTTGGCCTCCGGAAACAGGCGCAACAGCAGCGGCAGGCGGGCGCACCACAGGCGGTTGGTGTCGACAATCACCTCCTGCGGGAAATCCTGATAAAAGAGATCGAAGAGGCCGCGCAGCACGCGCTCGCGTTGCTTCTCGTCGATGAACTCGGAAAACTCGTTGTTCTGCCCCATCGTGCTGTGCAGCGAACTGAACAACGAGCCGACGGGGCTGGTCATTGCCGCATGGATGCGGGGATTTTGCCGAAGAATGGCGGCCAGCAGGGTCGAACCGCTGCGTGGCAAACCGGAAATGAAGTGAAATGTTTTCGCCATGCCGTGAGTCAGGAAAGCGACGAATCGGTGCGCGAAATGAAATGCCTCCGGCCGGCTGTCGCGCGCTGCGAAAAAGCATCCGCCCTACGATCTTTTCCGATCGTGGGCCGTGATCTTTGCCGGAGGAAGATCAGACGGACTTCCATTGCAGTGCCTTATAATTTATGCAGGTCAATGGCTATAATGCAACTACAACAGAGTTTTTTTACCATGGCTCTCCGGTTGGACGCCGGTGCCCGGCCCGGTGAGCCCGCTTGGCGATCCGGGCTACAATAGATCGCGCTCGCGGCACCACGTGCGGCGCGACGGATGCCGGAGTGGCGTCGATCACATCGCTTCGACAATCATGCCGGCACCAACCGTGGCGTTGGTGAACGGGTCCACCAGAATCAGCCCTCCGGTCTCACGGTTGCGCCGGTAGGCATCGAAAAACAGCGGCGCGGCGCAGTGCAACTGCACGCGGCCGATATCGTTCAGCCCCAGCCCGGTGTCGCCTTCCTTTCGATGCAGGCTCCCGATGTCCACCTTGTAACGGACCGCCCGCACCGTTGCGCGCACTTCGCGCGTCGTGTGGCGCACGAGATATTGTCCCTCCAGCTGAATCGGCCGGTCGGAAAACCAACAAACCATCGCGTCGAAATCCCGGGCTACGTGGGGCTGGTTGTTGGGCCGTGCCAGCATGTCGCCGCGCGAGACATCCAGGTCGTTTTCCAGGGTCAAGACGACAGACATCGGGGAGAACGCTTCCGCCACCTCTCCATCCGGGCCGTGAATCGTCTTGATGTGAGTGCGGAAACCGGTCGGGAGGGCGACCACTTCGTCACCGGGTTTGAACACGCCGGCAACCACCCGGCCGGCCAGTCCGCGGAAGTCGTGGTGCTCGCTGGTGTTCGGGCGGATCACCGCCTGCACGGGAAACCGGGCATCGATGTGGTTGTGGTCGCTTCCGACGTAAACGGTATCGAGCAGGTACAGCAGGGGGCTCCCTTCATACCAGGGCATGCGGGAAGATTTCGAGACCACATTGTCTCCGTGCAGCGCCGAGACGGGGACGAATTTGATGTCGGGCACTTCCAGTCTGGATGCGAATTCCCGGAATTCACCGCTGATCTCATCGAATCGCGCTTCCGACCAGCCGACGAGATCCATCTTGTTCACCACGAGCACGAGGTGAGGAACTCGCAGCAGAGACGCGATGAAGGTGTGCCGTTTGGTCTGCTCGGTGATGCCATTACGGGCATCCACCAACACCAGTGCCAGGTTGGCGTGGGAGGCCCCCGTCACCATGTTGCGGGTGTATTGGACATGGCCGGGCGTATCCGCGATGATGAATTTCCGCCGTGACGTCGCGAAATAACGATGGGCCACGTCGATCGTGATGCCCTGCTCGCGCTCGGCCCGGAGTCCGTCGGTTAAAAGCGCCAGATTGAGATGGTCCTCCCCGCGCTGCCGCGTCGCCCGTTCGATCGATTCCAGTTGGTCGTCGAACAGGCCGTGCGCGTCGTAGAGCAGCCGCCCGATCAAGGTGGATTTCCCGTCGTCGACGCTGCCTGCGGTTGACAGGCGAAGCAGATCGGCCGGTGGCGTGATCGCTGCCATCTAGAAATATCCCGCCTTTTTGCGGTCTTCCATCGCGGTATCCGAACGTTGATCGTCCTCCCGGCTCGCGCGCTCGCTGACGCGGGCCGCGGCAATCTCGCGAATGACCTCGGCCACGGTGGCCGCCGTGCTCTCGTGACCACCCGTGCAGGTCATGTCGCCAACGGTCCGGAAGCGCACCCGTTGGCACTCGAACGATTCGCCCTCGGCCAACCGAAGACAGGGCGAACGGGCCAGGAGGAGACCACCGCGCCGGACGACCTCACGCTGATGGCTGAAATAAATCGAGGGCACTGCCAATTCCTCCCGCTGGATATAGTGCCAGACGTCCAGTTCGGTCCAGTCGGACAACGGAAACACCCGGAAATGTTCGCCGGGGTGTTTGCGGCCGTTGAACAGGTGCCACAATTCCGGTCGCTGGTTCTTGGGATCCCATTGGCCAAACTCATCGCGATGGGAAAAGAAACGCTCCTTGGCCCGCGCTTTCTCCTCGTCCCGACGGGCGCCGCCCAGACACGCGTCAAACTTGAATTCGGCGATCGTGTCGAGCAGGGTCACCGATTGGAGGGCGTTGCGCGAAGGATGGGCGCCCGTCTCGTCCGCCGCCCGGCCGGCCCGGATCGTGTCTTCGACCTGTCTCACGATCAATGGCAGGCCGGTCCGGCGGGCCAGATCGTCCCGGAAGGCGAGCGTCTCGGGGAAGTTGTGGCCGGTATCGATATGGACCAGCGGGAACGGCGCCCTGGACGGCGCAAACGCCTTCTGCGCCAATCGGACGAGAACGAGCGAATCCTTGCCGCCGGAAAACAAAATCGCCGCCCGCTCAAACTGGGCGCCCGCTTCCCTGATGACGAAGATGGCCTCGTGTTCGAGGTCAGCCAGATGGCTGAGATTGTAGGAACTCATGCGTCGATTTTCAGCCGCGGCAAAGCGAAGTCACAAAGCTGCGCCAGACACTGGTCCTCCGGGCTGGATCCGGTGTCGATCACCAACTGGGCCTCTCCCGCCGCCGGAGTCTCGAAGGACGAATCAAGCCCGGTAAATTGCGTGATCTGACGGGCCGCGGCCTTCCGATAAAGTCCCTTGGGATCGCGGCGCGCACAGGTTGCATAGTCAATCGAGAGATACACCCCGAGAAAGGCGTCCGGGCCAATGATATCGCGCACCATCGATCGATTGGCCCGCAACGGCGTGATGAATGCGCAAATGACCACAATCCCAGCTTCGACGAACAATTTTGCGACCTCGGCAGACCGGCGGAGGTTTTCGGCCCGATCGGCTTCGCTGAATCCCAGACCCCGGTTCAACCCCGACCTTATTTCGTCTCCGTCGAGCAGGGCCGTGGCAAATCCCTTTGCCGCCAACCGCCCCTCGAGCGCAACCGCCAGGGTGCTTTTGCCCGCGCCGGAATACCCGTAAAGCCAGATCGCGCGACCTCGCTGACGAAGACTCTTCTCCTTCGCGGCCTGCGTGATGCGGGGTGCGCTTCGGGGCGTCGAGGTCTGGTCTGCGTTTCCTGGCATCAAGCATCATCTACCATCTTATCGGGCTCCCGGACACAATCCAAGAATCCGGGGCGATTCGAGCCGGCACAAGCGGCGGCGGCGCCGTAGCGCCACCGCCGTCAAGATTCACGATTATGGCCGCGACGGGAAGATGCCGCTGTACGCGATGATGTAGTTCACCGCCAAAAACGGCTGAAGCACTGGCACTCTCGCTCCAGGTATTGCTACCGGCGCGGGAGCGCCGGTGTTATTCGACTGCACGGCCACCGTGCCGCCGGTGATGCCGCCACTGCCGCTGACGCCCGCGAGCTGGCCTGCGACAGTCGAGTTACCCGGCGCATAGATGGCGGCTTGGCCCTGGCCTGCGCTGGGCGATTGCGTAAGCATGCCGCCCACCGGCGACTGCGTCACGCTGCCGGCCGCCGTGGTAACGTTGACTTGGGCCCCCGCGCCGCCCCCGCCGGTTGGCGTGAAGGTGGCCGGATGGGTGTGGCCGGGGAGATTGGCGGCAACGAGACTGAAATAGGACGCAGCGCCAGTGCTCGATTCGGCGCCGCCGTTGGTGCCGATTGGGTACAGTGAGATGCCAGGCACGGAGTCGTTGTTGAAGCTCATTGCCACGCGACCGCGCAGATCGGGCAGCTGGAAGTTCGATACACCGTTGCCACCGTAATAAGTGCCGAGGAGGGCGAACAGGGCCTGGTATTGGCTGATGGGAAGGAGCTGGCCGTTGCATGGCAGCCAACCGACTGGCGCGAAGTTGAAACCAACCGCGCGAATTTCACCAACGAATGGATCACTCATGGTCTGAATTTTCTCTATGGTTTTGGGTTGTTGCGTGGATGCGCAGCCTCCGGACACACGTTGATGTTTCCGGATGAAACCAGTTGTTGGACGGTCTGATCGTAATCTCGCACGAGAGCTGAAGCTAAAAATCATTATGCGATGATTGGCGTTTGCGCAAATTGGACTTCCAAAAACAATGAATTTTTGGCCCATCTCCCGATTGGCGGCGCAGGCACCACCTTCCACCGCACGGCCAATCCGGCCGGTTTCCCCGTGGTGCCAACCGGGTGGGCGCGGTCCGGTTGACCGCGCTACAGTCGATCCGGCCACCTGCAGATGCGCCCTGCCGAATCCCGGGCGATTTCACACTTGCGCCGCGGCCGAGTCGGCTCCGGGGTGATGCATTGCAACTCCGCGCCATCCGATGCCGCGCATCGTCTCCATCGAACATCTGTCCGTCGGCCCGGTGGTCGTCACGATGCGTCCGCGCCAGCCGGCGGACGAGCCATTGCTTTTGCGCATCTACGCCAGTACGCGAGCAGAGGAAATGGCCCGGTTGCCGTGGACTGCGGCCGAGAAGCACCGCTTCCTGCAGATGCAGTTCGAAGCGCAGGACCGCGCCTACCAGGGAAATTATCCAGACGCAGACTGCACGATTCTGCTCGTGGGTGGTCGCGCGGCCGGCCGTTTGTACCTGCACGAAACCGAGGAATCGTGCCGCGTGGTGGATATTTCGCTGTTACCCGAGTACCGCGGGCGCGGAATCGGCGCAGCGATTTTGCGTGAAGTACAGCGGCAGGCTTCGGCCGCGGGGCGCCGCGTGACTTTGTTCGTCGAAGCGCACAACCCTGCGCGGCGGTTGTACGAGCGGCTCGGATTCCAGTCCACGGGCGTCGTCGACGGCACCCATCTCGGGATGGAGTGGCGATCTGTGCCGACGGGCGGGTGAACGGCGCCGCAGATGGCGACCGGTCAACCCGCTCAGTTGCTGTCGGGGATTTCGTAGATTTCCACCAGGGCGACGCCGGTCTGGCCGCCGACGCCGGAGACGACCGCGGTGTATGCCCCGGGGGCGAGCACGACGATGAGCGCGGCGTCCTTGCTGCCGTGGGCGAGCGCGAATGCGCCGGTGCGGGTGAAAGCGGCGGTGAGGTCCGCCGCGGAAGCGGTGGTTTGGGCGGGGGTCAACGGAGCGCTTGTCTCCCACTGGTCGTTTTGCGCGAGGATGGTGCCGCCTGCGCCGTAGACCGTGAGAAACGGGTCGGCCAGCGCGTTGGGCACGCCGTAGGCGGTGAGGCCCGGCCCGATGCCGCGGACCAGAACCTTCTTGGGCGAGTTGCCGGTGACCGAGAAGCCGCCGATCAGCGCGCCTTCCCCGGCGGTGACGGGACCGCGGGTGGAGATATCGATCAATCGCTGGTACTCGGCTTGGGGATTATCGCTGGCGTCATAGACCTCGGCCAGTGCGACGCCCTGACCGCCATTGTCGGCGACGCGCATGGTGTAGAGGCCGGGCGCGAGGGTGGTGAAGAGCACGGCGTCCTTGCTGGCGGGGTCGAGGGCGAACGCGCCAAGGCGGGCTTGGGTGGTCACGAGCGTGGCGGTGCCGCCCCAGTTGTCGTTTTCCAGCAGGACGTGGCCGGTGGCGTCATAGAGGGTGAGACGCGGGTCGGCGAGGGGGTTGTGGACGCCGTAGGCCGCGAGGCTGGGGCCGATGGCGCGCAGCAGCACCGGTTTGGGGTCGGGGCCGGTGATGACGAAGCCGGCGATGAGCGTGCCGGCGTCGCCGGCGGGGTCGTTGACCATCGCGCGCGAGGAGAGGCTGACGAGCCGGTCGGTGCGTACGGTGGCGGCGTTGAGGCCGGAGAAAGTCTGCGTGGTCTGGTCGGGCAGGGTGATGGTGCCGGAGACCGTGGTGGTGGAGGCATTGATGACGGCGGCGATCGTGGCGGCCGCGGATGTTTGCACGGTAAACTGGGTGCTGTTGGCGGCGATGGTGCCGGAGCCGGAGGTCACGAGGCTGGGCGTGACAGCGAGCACGTACACCTGACCCTGAGTGCCGATGACAGAATAAGTGGAACCGGTTTCAGTGTCGGTGGACGCAGCGGTGTAGAAGCCGGCGATGGCGGCGGTTGGGCCGGCAAGCGGTTGTTGCGCGGCGGAGAAGGTGAGACTGAGCTCGGTGAGCGAGCCGCTCAACTCATCGCCGGACCACGAGCCATGGAAAGTGCGGGTACCGGTGGCGGCGGCCGTGGCGAAGGCATGCTTCGCGCCGGGCGCGGTAGCGCCGGTCGACTGCGGGTTGGTGAAGACGATGGCTGGCGCGGTGAAGTTGCCGGAGGCATCGAGCGTGAAGTTTACCAGGAAGCCATCGCCGGTGCCCGGGAGGGTGCCGATGAGGGTGCCCGATTGACCGCTGGAGGCGATTTCCGCGGCGATGGTGGCGCTGCCGAGCGAGCCGAAGAAGATTGACGGTCCGGTGGGCACGACCGTGAAGGTGCGGACGACGTCGGGGGCGGCGTTGTAGACGGTGTTGCCTGGTTGCGAGGCACGCACCGTGACGGTGCCGGGCGCGCCGGTTAGGGTGAGCGTGGCGCCGTTCAGCAAGGCCGGGCCGGAGACGATGGCCAACGTGACCGGCAGGTTGGAACTGGCGGTGGCGGTGAGCGCGAAGGGTGCGTCGCTGGCGCGCCGGTCGGAGAGGGCGGCGAACGCGATGCTCTGGTCGAATTTGACGATCACGGGGATCGCGGAAATCGTGAGGACGAGCGTGGATGGCGAGCCCGCGCCGCCGCCGTTGCTGGCGGTCAGCGAGACGTTGAACGTGCCAGTCTGCGTCGGCGTACCGGAGATCAGGCCGGTGCCGGGTTCGACACCGAGCCCCGACGGCAGGCCGCTGGCGGCGTAGCTCGTGGGCGATCCGGTGGCGGTGATCATGTAGCTGAAGGAGCTGCCGTAGGTGCCGGCGGCGGTCAGCGTGCTGGTGATCGAGGGCGCGAGACTCGTCAGGGCACTGGCGATGGGGCCGAGGGTCGCACTGCCGTTAACGGTGCCGTTGAAATTGAACGTTGGGGTCGAGTCCGCCGTGCCGTTGGCACCGGCAAAGCTGGCGCCACTGGTGGCGGTGCCGCCCGAGCCGCCCGTCGCGTTCGCGTTGGAGAAAAATGAATTGGTCGTGGTCAGCGTGCCCAGTCTCACGAAGATCGCCGGGCCGGCCGCAGCACCACCGCCACCGCCTTGCTTGCCCTGTCCACCCGAGACACCCGAACCAAGCGTGCCGCCCGAAGCGGTGGCGCTTCCGGTGCCGGTACCGCCGCCACCGCCGCCGGCGCCACCGCCACCGCCAGCCGTGTTGCTGCCCGTGCCACCACCACCACCGCCGAAACCGCCAGCGCCGGGGTTGCCAAAAGCCACACCGCCGCCACCGCCGCCGAAGCCGCCCGCTCCGCCGTCGGCGCCACCCGCCGTGCCGGCGGCGTTCCCGGCATAGGCGGCACCGGCCGGGCCGCCGATTCCGCTTAAATAGAGACCACCGCCTCCGCCGCCGCCGAGGCCACCGGCGCTACCGTTGTTATCCGTCACGTTGGCTCCGGCCGCTTGAAAGCCCCCGCCACCCCCCCCGCCACCGTTCACCAGGCAGTTGCCCCCGCCGAAACCAAGGCCACCGCCCCCGCCACCGGCGAAAGCATTGTTGCCGGCCGCACCACCGTTGCCGCCAACGGCGGTCATGCCGATGAATTGGCAGTTGCTGACCGTAACATTCGCGCCGGCTTGATTGACGAACAATCCCGCGCCCAGGCCGGCGCCCCCCCCGCCGCCACCACCGCCGTTGCCGCCGGTGTTGCCGCCGAGGCCGCCGGTGGCCCGGGCGTTTTGAATCTGGAGCTTCGACAAGGTGACCGTGCCGGTATCGACAAAAAACACCCGGTAAAGATTGGCGCCATCGATGACGACGTTCCCGAGCGCGCCGCCATC
Source organism: Opitutaceae bacterium (assembly GCA_035506315.1). Lineage (GTDB taxonomy): Bacteria > Verrucomicrobiota > Verrucomicrobiia > Opitutales > Opitutaceae > MWDT01. The sequence continues at coordinate 14,352 of DATJPQ010000306.1, read as the reverse complement.
GATCGTGAGATTGCTCGTGATCGCCGGCAGAGGTCCACTCAACGTGATCGTCTGTGGCAGCGAGCCGGAGAACGTGATGGTATTGGTCCCACCGCTGGCGTTCGCATCGAGGATCGCCCGACGGAGGTCGCCCGCCGCACCCGACCCCGTGCCGGCAGCTCCGCCGGACGCGGTGTCAGTGAAGACCGTGACGACGATGGGCCGGAAGACGGTGATGGTATACGTTTTGGTCGTCGTGCCGTCCTGCGCCGTAACGACCGTCGTGATCGTGTTGTTGCCACCGTTGAGGGTGATCGCGCCGCTGGCGGTGCCGGACGTCACGGTGACGTTGTTCACCTTAACGGTGGCAGTGCTGTCGGCGACGGTGGGCGTGACCGTCAGACTCGTTGTCGCCGCGGTCACGGCGGCGGTGTAGCTGGTGGTGCCGCTGGCGAAGGTCGGTGCCAGGGGGCCGGCGCTGAGGGCGAGCGCGGAGAGGTTGGCGTTCGTGGAAGTCGCCGTTGTGAACGTGTCGACGCTGGAGTAGCCGGTGGCGAGGATGTTGCGGCCGTAGGCGGCGTAGCTGTAGGCGGTGCCGGAGGCGAGGCCGGTGGCGCTCACCGTGAAGATGCCGGTGGTGCCGGAGCCTGTCACTTTCGTCACGCCGGAGCCGCCGATCTGCGGGTTGCTGTTCGTGGCGGTAACAGAGTAAACTACGCCGCGCTCGGTGACCGGCGCACCGCCCGGGTTGGTGAGATTTCCACCCAGGGTGGCACTGGTAGCCACGACACTGGCGCTGGTGGGCGACGTGAGCGTGGGAGCGTCGCCGACGACGGCGGGGGCGTTCAGCGTCAGGCTGCCACCGGCGGAACTGATCGTCGCGTTGAACGTGATCGTGCCGGCGGAGTTGAGGCTGAGGTTGGTCACGTTGGCGAGGCTGATTGGCGCGCTGACGGTGAGATTGCCGCTGTTGGCGGCGCCAAGGTTCAGCGTGCCGGCGGTGACGCAGTCGAGTTCGGCAGCGGCGAGACCGAGCACGGTGGCGGTGTCGGCTCCGCCGAGGTCGATCAACGTGCCGGCCGTCTTCGGCTTGATCGTGACGGGGTTGGCGCCGGCGCCGATCGTGGCCGAAGTGTCGACGATGCGCACACTGTCGGCGATGAGGGCGATGCTGGCGGTGCCGGTCGAGGTGATGCTCTCCGTGTCATCCCCGGGATAGCCGATCGTCGCGGCGTAGCTGTCGTTGGCCAGGCCGCCGGCGCCGGCGGTGCCGGTAAGCTGGATCGCGCCATCGACGGAGGTCACGACACCGACCAATCCCTCGAGGTCGAGACCGTAGTTTTCGCTGGTGCCACCGCCACCGACGCCGACCATCGTGATCGTAGCCGCGCTGGCGCCGGTGCCGGTCGAGGTCACCTGGCCGCCGGAATCGACCACGATGCCCTCATTGAGCGTCCCCGTCGCGCTGGCGCTCGCCTGGCCGGTGATGGCGATGGCGCCATTGACGGACGTGATCGTCGAACCCGCGCCGTCCACGATGACCCCACCGCAGGAACCAGTACCGGCGCCCCCGGTGCCGTTCACCGTGACGGCGCCGCCGCCGGAAGTGATGGTGGCGCCATTGAAAACAGCCACACCGTAGGTAAAGTAACCGGAACCACCGCTGGTGCCCGTCACGCTGACGGCAGCCCCGGTGGAAGTGACGATCGATCCGGCGCCGTTCACATCGACGCCAAACGAACCGGCGGCCGAATTTGTGCCGCTGGCGCCAATCACGACGGTGGTGCCGCTGGTGCCGCCGCTGATACGACCTCCACCCCGCACAAAAACGCCGACCTGATCGTTCCCGGAATTGCCGCCGCGGCCCTTCACGGTGACCAGACCGGTGCCGGTGCTCACGAGTTGTGCGTCATTGACATCGGTGCCCGCAAAATTGCCGGAAGTCGGGACGGCCTGCTGGTTGGCCTCGATCGTGATGCCGCCGTTCACGGTCGAGAGGCTCGAACCGGCCTGGAACGTCACGGTCTTGCTGGCCTTGATCGTGATCGTGCCAGTGCCGGAGGTGACGACCTGGGCGCTGGCGGCGACGTTGACGGTGTCGGTGCCGGGAGTCGCAGTGTCGTTTTGCAGATCGAGGTCGAGGCTGGCGTCGGCGGCGAAGGTGAGGTTGCCATTGAGGTTCACGGAGTCGTCGCCCGCGCCGCCGTTGATCGTGAGACTGGGCAGGCTGCCGGTGAACGCGCCGACGTTGATCGTGTCGTTACCCGGGCCGCCGTTGATCGTGATACTCACAAGACCGGCGAGCGGGACGCTGGCGGAATCGGAGCTGGGGTTGCCGCCGTCGACCGTGAAGGTGCGACTCGAGACACTGACGACCAAGTTGCCGCCGCTCTGGCTGAGCGCGATCGTGTCGCCGTTGCCGGAGGAGTTGGTGACAACCAGCGCGCCGCCGGCGGTGGTGACCGTGTAATCTGGGGAGCGCGTGACCACCATTGTGTAAGTTTTGGTGGTCGTGCCGTCCTGCGCCGTGACGACGGTGGTGATCGTGTTGGCGCCAACGTTGAGGCTGATGGCGCCGCTCGCGCTGCCGGAGGTCACGGAGACGTTGTTCACCTTCACGGAGGCAGTGTTGTCGGCGACGGTGGGCGTGACCGTCAGACTCGTTGTCGCCGCGGTTACGGCGACGGTGTAGCTGGTGGTGCCGCTGGCAAAGGTCGGTGCCAGGGAGCCGGCGCTGAGGGCGAGCGCGGAAAGGTTGGCGTTGGTGCTGATCGTGGTGAACGTGCCGACGCCCGAATAACTCGTGCCGTTGCTGTTCGTGGCGTAGGCGGCGTAGCTATAGGCGGTGCCGGCGGTGAGGCCGGTGACGTCGACGGTAAATATGCCGGTGGTGCCGGTGCCGGCCATTTTCGTCACCCCGGTGCCGCCGATCTGCGGGTTGCCGTTCGTTGAGGTGACAGAGTAAACGACACCGCGCTCGGTGACCGTCGCGCCGCCGTCGGAGGTGACGTTGCCGCCGAGCGTCGCGCTGGTTGTGGTGATGCTGCCGCTGGTGGGCGTAGTGACGGCCGGCACGGGGGCGGCCAACCCTAACGTCAGGGCCTGAAAGCTGGAGTCACTAAAGCCGACCGATAAAGAGACACTGGAGACGTTGCTAAACTTGATGATTCCACTGTTGAATCCAGGCGCCGGATGGAACACACCGGGAGTAGGTTGGGACGCACCCGATAGTCCGGACAAGATGGTGAAGGGATGGTCGAACGTATAGTCTCCAACGCTCCGCCAAAATACCAGATACAGCAACAGGTCACACGGGGTAGAGGTTGTTACGGTAAAGGAGGAACCGGTTTTGTATTCGATCGTTTGCTGTGTCGCCGATTGCGGCCCGGCAGAAAAGTTACTGCCCGACAGATCCAAGTCGGTAGTGAGGTTAGGGTTGGTGAGTCCGGTAATCGTCACAGCGACGGACCCAATCGTGCCAGCACCCGTAGTGGTCCAAGCGACAGCGTTCACCTGCGCGGAGACCGATGCCGCGAGTCCAAACCATGAAACGGCGAGGAGAATCAGAACGGCCCATGAACGGTGGATGGCATGAAACCGCGGTTGAAAGAGAAGACACCTCGGGACGGGCCGTCCGCCATTTGCCGGAGGGATCAAACACCGGTTTTTTTCCCGCGAATCGGCCGCCCCCGGCGTCACCGTTGAGGTTGATCGGGGCGCCGCGGCAGTGGTTGCAGTCATGGTAGCGAAGTGGGTTCGAAGAACGGGTACGTTCATTTCAAGGACCTTTTTTTGCGCCCACAGCAGAGTCGCGAGCAGCCTGACAGTCACTGCGGCGAACACGGTGGCGACGGAGATGAGCAAGGAGTGGGAGTGCATGGCTGGAATTTGGAGAATGGGAATTGCGCCGGCGGAAATGATCGCGGCAGCGCCGGCTGGACATCTTCCAAAGCGAAATAATCGACGGAAAAGCGCCATGCCGGCCGGACTTTTAAGGCCCACGCTTTCGAATTTTCAGCGTGCCTCATTTGGGCCCGCGCCGCGGCGAGGCCGGCATCGGCTGTCCCGAATTTTCGCGAGCAGCGCCTGCCATCGTCGTCGAACGCCGCGCCGCCCGCCTGGCGGACGAAGCGATTCCGACCGCCGGGCCTTCGGCCCTGACCGTGCGTCGCGTGGGCAGCGAGATTGGGAAAATCGAAATGGTTCACATCGTCGCCGTCCCATTTTTTCCATCAGCGCAGATGGCCGGTGTATTGCTGGAGCAGAGCCGCCGTGCCTATACGGGCGGTTATTCCACCGGTTCCCAGTCTCCCGCGGAACCGGTCGGATTTAACCAACGAACGGATCACGAGACCTTGGCTGCATCCATGATCGTGAATCGTCGCTCCCAAACATCGCTCGCGGACCCTCGATTATAGGTTTGGTTGAAACCGTCCGATTAGTAGTTGTGATATTTAACATTAGCGAAATAGAGACACACACGCATGATGCAATGTCATTGATTTCGCAATCTGGCTGGCAAGAAAGGTGGAAAATTGTTATCTAGTTGCATCAGCCGCCGGTCGGGGGATCGGCCCGTAGTACATCAGCGTACCGCTCTCCGTCGGTGCGACGCTCGGCTCGCCTCATCCGCACGCGCCGACGAAAATGTCATCCAAGGGATGACACTGGTTCTTACCGGCGACGTTTTATGGGTCGGCGAGATTCAATCATGCCAGGAGCCCGTGCGCACCTGACGGCGGCGGGCGGAATGTCTGCCGGTTCGTGCGAGGATTGGCGGTACATCTGGAACAATTGCAGCGGCGGTCTATGACCGCCGTCATTGGAAAAGACCGACGGTCATAGACCGCCGTTACAGTAAACCATACCGCTACATAGAGCGGTGCGCGCTTGCGCCGTGGCGTGCGCCCGGACATCAACGGCACGCATGATCGTCGGCGTGCATCCGCTCGCGGGGTTCGACAAGGTTCTGCACTACAAGGTGCCGGAACCTCTGCGTGCGTCGGTGCAGGTGGGCTCGCTCGTGCGCGTGCCGCTGGGCCATCGCATGTGCCTCGGCATCGTCGGCATGGAGGGGCCGCCGGGCGATTTTCCGGTCGAGCGGCTGAAAAACGTGGCGCAGGCGATCTATCCCTTTCCCGCGTTGCCGCCCGATCTGCTGGCGCTTGCCCGCTGGATGGCCGGCTACTATGCCGCGCCGCTCGACGGCGTGATCGAGGCCATGTTGCCCGCGCCAGTGCGTGCCGGAGCGGCGATGAAGTCGGAGAAGCTGTTGTCCGTCGTGCGGAAGCTCGCACCCGACGAGCTCGCCAAGCTGGAGAAGCGTGCCCCGCAGCAGGCGCGACTCTACCGTTTCCTCGAACCGCAATTTATCCCGCAGAAAAAATCTCTCGTGCTCTCCCGGCTCAGTCTCACGGCAGCGGTGGCCGCCGCGCTCGTGAAACGCGGCGTATTGCGCGAGGAGAGCCGCCGCATCGAGCGCGTGGCCTATGCCGACGATTTTGCCGGCGGCGAACTGGTGGCCGCCCAGCCGCGGCAGCTCAACGCTGAGCAGGCGTACGCGGTCGGCCAGGTGGTGGCGGACCTCGCCGAGGAGAAATTCGGCGTATCTTTGCTCCATGGCGTCACCGGCTCGGGCAAGACCGAGGTTTACCTGCGCGCCATCGACCAGGCGCTCCAGGCGGGCGGCGGCGTGGTTTTTCTCGTGCCCGAGGTGGCGCTCACACCCCAGACGGTGGCGCGTCTGCGTTCCCGGCTCGAAGCCATCGCGCCCGGCCATCGGTGCGTGGTCTGGCACAGCCACCTGAGCGAGGGCGAGCGGCTCGACGGCTGGCTGGCGCTCGCCACCGGCGAGGCGAGGGTGGTGGTGGGCGCCCGCTCGGCCGTTTTCGCGCCGGTGCGCGATCTGCGGCTTGTGGTCGTCGACGAGGAGCACGAGCCCGCCTACAAACAGGACGAGACCCCGCGTTACCACGGTCGCGATGTGGCGGTGATGCGCGCCAAGCTGACCCAGGCTGTCTGCCTGCTCGGCTCGGCCACACCGTCCCTCGAGAGCTACGCCAACGCCCGCGCCGGCAAATACCACCTGCTCCAGCTGCCCCAGCGCGTCGACGACCGCCGTCTGCCCCAGATCGAGATCGTCGATCTGCGCATCGAGGCCATGAAGCAGCGCGGCCTGACGACGCTCTCGCACAAGCTGGTCGACGCGATGCAGGCACGTTTCGAGCGACGCGAACAGACGATCCTTTTCATCAACCGCCGCGGATACTCCAGCTCGATGCTCTGCACGAAATGCGGCCACGTGGAGGAGTGCGCGCATTGCAGCATCGCGATGACCTACCACCGCGCCGACGAGACGCTGCGCTGCCACCTGTGCGGCGACCAGCGCCCGGCGCCGGCTCGCTGCCCCAAGTGCGGGGCGCCCGACATCCGCTGGCGCGGCCTCGGCACCCAGCGTGTCGAGGAGGCCGTGCGCCGCGTGCTGCCCCGCGCCAAGATCGAGCGCATGGATGCCGACACCATGGCGAAGAAGCATCGGTTCCGGGAGGTGCTGGGCAATTTTCGCGCCGGCAAGATCGACGTGCTCGTGGGCACGCAGATGATCGGCAAGGGCCTGGATTTTCCCAACGTGACGCTGGTCGGCCTGGTCGACGCCGACATTTCGATGCACATCCCGGATTTCCGCTCCAACGAACGCACCTTCCAGCTCCTCGTGCAGGTGGCGGGGCGCGCCGGTCGCGGCGACCGGGCGGGCGAGGTGATTGTGCAAACGTTCACGCCGCAGGCCGATGCCATCCAGTTTTCCCGTCATGCCGATTTCATCGGTTTTGCCGAGATGGAAATGAAGTTGCGCGAGAACTTCCGTTATCCGCCGTACCGGCATCTCATCCATCATCTGTTTCGCGGCACCAATCCGGAGAAGCTGCAGTTTTTCTCCGAGCAGTGGGCGCGGCTGGTCGAAAAGGAACTTGGCGCGCGTGTCGAGCTGCGCGGCCCGGCGCCGGCGCCGATCGAGAAGATCAAAGACGAGTACCGCTGGCAGCTCTGGTATTTCACCGCGAGCGTGTCGCGGGTGATCGCCGAGCTGGCGAAACTCCGCACCGCCTTCGCCTGGCCCGACGACATCACACAAGTGCTCGACGTCGATCCGGCGAATCTGGTTTGAGCTGACGGAGGACGGAAGACCGACGACAGACGGCGGAGGGCGGACGGCGGATGTTACAGGAGGCCGCCGAGAACGCAGAGAAACGGATCGGAATCGAACCACTGATTTTGTAACCACTAATGCACACTAATTTTCGCTAATCCGCTCTTCGTGCTGAAGCAGAGTTTACCACGGATGGCACGGATGGGCACGGATAGACCCGATCCTGCTTGATCCGTGTCGAACCGTGAAATCCGTGGTAGATTGGTTTGCAGCGGATCGGAGATGAAACCTCTGCTGTCTCTGCGGCCTCCTGTAAAAACTGACCGGGTCCGGATCTTGAGAACCAACTGTACAGTTCGTTATTAGTGAAAATTAGTGTGCATTAGTGGTTAAACCTTCTGCTCCGTTTACTATCGCGAAAATTAGGGGTTTCCTCGTCCAGGAAATTTTTGAATCCTCGCCCTATCATCATGGACACCCTCGAAGCCATCCGTACACGGCGAAGCATCCGCGCCTACACCCGCCAAGCTGTGCCGCCCGCGACCGTCGAAAACCTGCTGCGCGCGGCGATGAGCGCCCCGTCGGCCATGGATCAGCGTCCGTGGCAGTTCGTCGTGGTCACCGACCGGGCGAAGCTCGACAGCCTGACAGCCTGCCTGCCGGGCGGGCAGATGCTCAAGCAGGCTCCGCTCGCGATCCTCTTCTGCGCCGATCCGGCGCGGGAAACGAAGCTGCCGGGTTACTGGATGCAGGACTGCTCGGCCGCCACGGAAAACCTGTTGTTGGCCGCCCACGCCCAGGGTTTGGGCGCAGTTTGGATCGGCGTGTACCCGGCCGACGGGCAGGTGCGCGGCGTGCGCGAGCGGCTGGGCATTCCCGAGGCGGTCGTGCCGTTCAGCATCGTCGCACTCGGTCATCCCGCCGAGAAATTGCCGCCGGAAGATCGCTTTGATCGCACGCGTATTCACGCCAACAGCTGGTGATCCGTCGGCACGAGCGGAGCCGCATTCAATCCGGAATCGGATTTTACAGGAGGTCACGGAGACAACAGAGAGGGGGCTTTCCCGCTGATCACGCGGATCAACGCGGATTGGATGCTGGAGAATTTGCACCATCTGCGAAATCCGCGGAAGAATCCCTGATCGAATTGGATCTTTGGATCGAAGCCGGCTCCGTTCCCTCTGTTTCCTCCTGTAAAAATGTTTGGTCTAAGATGGATTTGACGACCTTAAACGGCCACAAAGTTGCGCTGCCGTTTGACTGTGGTGGAAGGGTGCTAATTCTTTGGATAGAACCCCAAAGCAAATCTTCATGAAACGTGTCAGCATCATCGGCAGCGGCAACGTCGGCACCAATACTGCGTTCTTCATCGCGGAAAATCACACGGCCGATGTCATGCTGGTGGACATCAAGGAAGGGGTGGCGGCCGGCAAATCGCTGGACTTGATGGAGGCTGGTCCCGTGCGCGGTTATGCCACCGCGATCCGCGGCAGCGTCAAGATCGACGCCATCAAGGGCAGCGACATCGTCATCATTGCGGCCGGCCTCGTGCGCAAACCTGGCGAACGGCGCGAGGATCTTTTCCGCGACAACGCCCCCACTGTGCGCGCGATCGCCGAGGATATCCGCCGTCTCGCCCCGGATGCGGTGGTGATCAACATCGTTGAGCCGATCGACCTGTTGACGCTCCTCGTGCAGGAGACCCTGGAGACCAATCCCTGCAAGGTCATGGGCGTAGGTGGGCTGCTCAGCTCGACGCGCATCCGCTTTCTCGTAAGCCAGGCACTCGGCATCTCGCCGCGCGAAATCACGGGGCTGGTGATCGGCCCGCATCACCCGAGCATGGTTTTCCTGCGCGACACGATCCGCGTCTCCGGCATCCCGGCGGAAACGCTGCTGGGCGAACAACGCCTCCTCTGGTTGATTGAGGAAGCCCGCGGCGCGGGCGACACCATCCTGCAACTCGCCCAGCGTTCCACGTCGTACTACGCGCCCAGTACTGCCGCGGCGACGTTGGTCGAAGCCATCGTGCGCGACACGCGGGCGCTGCTTCCGGTGTCCGTCCGGTGCGAAGGCGAATACGGCATCCGTGGGCTGGCCATCGGCGTGCCGGCCTACGTGGGCGCGACGGGGGTGGCCGGCATCCTGGAACTGCCGCTTTCTGCCGCGGAGCGCGCCGCATTCGACAAGGCGGCGGCGGAACTCAAGGCCGCCCACGACCTGCTGGGAGCCTGTCCAATTTGCTGATGAATATCGTATCTTCCACTGGAAATTTGATCGCGTTTGAGGGGATCTGGCTCGACAGGCTCCCTAAGCAGCGCTCCGCGCTGCGAAAACCAGACGTGCTTTTCGATGTTCCGCCGCAGCGCGGCGGATTAAGGAGTTTGTCGGGCGGTGCGGTTTGCCATGCGGCGGGGGTTACGAGCGTGTTCCGCGCGTTGATTCAAGATTCGACAAACTCCTAGACGATCATGGCTCGAAACAAAGTCAGCATCATCGGAGCGGGCAACGTCGGCGCCACCGCGACGTACTACATCGCGGAGAAAGTCATCGCCGACCTGGTCATGGTCGATGTCGCCGGCGGCATGACCCAGGCCAAGGCAATGGACTTTCTCCACGCCGGGCCGCAACGCGGCTACGACGTGCCCATCGTCGGCACGAACGACTTTGCGCTGATTGCGGACAGCAACGTCGTGGTGATCACGGCCGGCCTGCCCCGCAAGCCGGGCATGGACCGGATGGATCTGCTCAAGGTCAACGCGGACATCGTCAAGCAGGCGGCGCGCGCCATCGCCGATTATGCCCCCAATGCCATTGTCATAGTCGTCTCGAATCCGCTGGACGTGATGTGCCATGTGGCCCTGCGCGCCACGGGCTTTGCGCTGCGCCGCGTAGTCGGCATGGCGGGGATTCTCGATGCGACGCGCTTCCGGTATTTCGTGGCCGAGCAACTGGGTTGTGCCCTGTCGTCCGTCCACGCGATGGTGTTGGGCGGCCACGGCGACCAGATGGTGCCGATGCCGCGACTGACGACGGTGGGCGGCGTGCCGATCACGGCCCTCATGGACGAGGCGACGATCGCACGCCTGGTCGACCGGACCCGCAAAGGCGGCGCGGAGATCGTGGCGTTGCTGAAGACCGGCTCCGCATACTACGCTCCGGCGGCGTCGGTGGCGGAGATGGTCGAGGCGGTGATCACCGACCGGAAACACCTCGCACCCTGTGCGGTTTACCTGCGCGGCGAGTATGGGATCAACGATCTGTTCATCGGCGTGCCGGCGGTGCTGGGGAAGAACGGCGTGGAAAAAATCATCGAGCTGACACTGACGGACGATGAGCGAAAGCAATTGCTGGCCAGCGCCGACGCCGTGCGCAAAGGCGTCGAGGAGCTGAACACCTTCTTCAAGCCGTGAGGTTTCGCCTGCGGCGAAACCTCAATTTTCGTTGTAGAACGGAATCGGTGAACCGCCGACGTTGCCGGACATGACCTGGCCATTCCACGTCACGCTGCCGTGGTCGAGCACGATGGCGTCGCCGATTTTGGGCGTAATTTGCACGTGGTCGAAGACCACATCCGTGCCGTCCTGCACAAGGAAACCGCGAACCGAGTCGATTTTCACGTTGGTAAACGTGATGGCGCGCGCCAGCTGCTCGGGCAGGCCGAGGATGCGGCCGGCCACGGGGGCGCGGGTGACGGTGAGATTCGAGACGTGGATGTCATGAAAATTCGGGATGTCCTTCGTCTCGCCGGGCCGGGCCTCACGCGGACCGACATCGCCCCACGGCGTCGGATCGTTACCGTGGTAAAGCATGTTGATGTCGAAGGGACGGCGGACGTTTTTCATCGTGATGTCCGAATACCAGATGTCGTGCACCTCGCCGCCATTGCCGCGAAATGACTTGATGCGCAGCCCGTTGTCGGTGCCGTCAAACGTGCAGCGGCGGACGATCATGTGACTCAACCCGGCGCGAGTGCCGCTGCCGACGGAAATGCCGTGGCCGTGCAGGCACGTGATATCCTCGATCAGAACATCCTTCGAACCGGCGTGGACGGCGACGTTGTCGTCCCCGGTGTCGATTTCGCAGTTGCGGAGCACGATCCGGGTGCCGGCGGGATCGATCGCGTCGGTATTGGGCGCATCGCAGGGCGCGAAGACGCGGACGTTTTCGATCAGAAGGTCCGACCCGGTGGGCACGAGGTGATACATCGGCGAGTTCGTGAGGGTGACGCCGTCGACGTGCAACCGCTGCACCCCGTTGAACACGATCAAATGCGGCCGGAACACGATGCGGCGTCCGGTCGGATAATAGCGGGCGGCTTTGTCGGACCAGATCCAGAACTCAGCACCCGAGCCGTCGATCGTGCCGCTGCCGGTAATCGCGACATCGGTGAGATTGGCGCCGGAGATCAAAGGAGCGATGCGCGGGCCGGCAAAGCCGCGACCGCGGCCGCCCGCTGCCGGCTCCACCGCCGGAGTGGCCCCGGCCGCGGGAGGAGGCAGGGTAACATTGGGATCGGGAAGCCCGTAGTCGGCGAACGTGGACGGCGCCTTGATGGTGGCTCCCGGTTCGAGATGAAGATCCAGGTGGCTCGTGAGGGTGAACGGCAGCGTCTTGTAGGTGCCGGCCGTCACGATGAGATGGCCGCCACCGGCCTTGGCGATGGCGGCGATGGCACTCTTGAAGGCCTCCGTGTTAAACGTCTTGCCGTCGCCGACTCCGCCGAAATCGGCGAGATTGAACCTGGCCTCGGGGATGACGGGCAGCGCGGCCACGATGTCGTCGGCTTTGGGTCCGGTGGTTTCGGCCGCGAAGACGGGACCGGTGAAGAGGGCAAGGCAAAACGGTGCGATGGATAAACGACGGGCGATTTTCATGATGGATCGATTGGGCAAGGCAAAGGGCACGAGTCAAAGAATGACGCAACTCAGGGTGCAATGGATGCGGCGCACTTTGCATCGACTTGCGGCGGTCGGCGGGTAAATCGGAAGCCCATGCGGATTTACTTCATGGGCATTTGCGGGACCGCGATGGGCCAGGCGGCGTTGCTCTTGCGCTCCTCCGGCCATGAAGTGCTGGGCGCCGACGCGGGCATCTATCCGCCCATGAGCACCGTGCTGGCCGGGGCCGGCATCGAGTTGCACGAGGGCTACGACCCGGCCCGGCTCGTCCGCCTCAAACCCGATCTGGTCGTCATCGGCAACGCCATGAGCCGCGGCAATCCCGAGGTCGAATGGCTGCTCGATACGCGAGCCATCCCGTTCAAATCGCTGCCGGAGGTGTTGCACGACCTGGTGCTGAGCCGGCGGCCCAACGTCGTCGTGTGCGGCACCCACGGCAAGACCACCACCACGGCGCTGACGGCGTTTCTCCTGCGTGAAAACGGCCGCGATCCCGGTTTTCTCATCGGCGGCGTGCCGCAGGATCCACCCGAGGGAAGCCACCTGGGCGGCGACGGCGAGCCGTTCGTGATCGAGGGCGACGAGTACGACAGCGCTTTTTTCGACAAGCGCAGCAAGTTCATCCACTACGCACCGCACCTTGCCGTGCTCAACAACCTCGAGTTCGACCACGCCGACATTTTCCGCGACCTGGCCGACGTGCAGCGCACCTTCAGCCACCTTGCGCGCATCGTACCGCGCAACGGCGGCATCGTGATGAACGGCGACGACGACAACCTGCGGGCGCTCGGTCCGCTGCCGTGGACGCGCGTGGTCCGCGTGGGCACCACCGCCAGCGGTGACGTGCAGATCGCCGGTTTCGCCGAAACGGCGATGGGCGCCTCCTTCCGGCTCCTCTGGCGCGGCGCGCTCTGGGCCGAGGTGCGCTGGTCGCTGCCCGGAATCTACAACGCCCGCAACGCCGCCATGGCCGCCACCGCCGCCGGGCTCGCGCTCGACTTTGCCAATCCCACCGTCCTCAAGCTCGACTCGCTGGCGCGTTTCCGCGGCGTGAAACGGAGGCAGGAAGCGCTCGTGAGCATGCCGGCGCTCACGGTGATCGAAGACTTCGGCCATCACCCGACGGCGCTGGCGGAGACATTGCGCTCGTTCCGGGCGCGCTTTCCGGGTGCGACGCTGACGGCCGTCTTCGAGCCACGCAGCAACACGGCGCGCACCCGGACGCTGCAATCCGGCTTCATGCGGGCGCTGGCACAAGCGGACGAAGTTTACCTCGGGGCCGTCAATCGCGCCGACAAGCTCAAGGATGACGAACGTTTCGATGGCGAGGCGGTGGCGCAGCACCTTGAGACGCAAGGGGTGCATGCGCGGTGGTTCACGACCAACGCCGCATTGCTCGAGCGTCTCGTCGCCGACACGCTGCCGGCCAAGGACCGGCCGCGCGTGGTCGTGTTTTTCAGCAACGGCAGCTTCGACGGTATCATCGGCAAATACGCCGCGGCGGCGGGCAGGTAACGGAAGACGGGGGAGACCGGAAGAACGCGAGACGGCGGAGGCAGGCGGGCGGACGTATCGCCAAAGGCTTGCCCGCCGGCTTGCCACGCCGTAAGCCGTAGGCAGAAGGCGGGAGGCGCGGCGATCGTCCGCCGGCAATGCCAGAAATCTCGCGGCGGAAACTGGCGACCTGCCTTCAGGCGGTAGGGCGCGTTATCCGTAACGCGCCGAAACCTGGCAATTTGGCGGCGGATTAAGGATAATCCGCCCTACCAACGGCAGCCCGGCCGACAACCGCCCGCGGTCAGCGGCTCTCCAGCGCTTCGCGCACTTTTTTCGCGAGCGTGGTCCGGTTGAAGGGTTTTTCGAGGAAGGGGATGTGCGAATCCTGTACGGCCTGGAGGATCACCGGGTCGTCCACGTACCCCGACATGAAAAGCACCTTCAGCTCCGGGCGCAGGGCGGTGAGGCGCTCGGCCAGCTCATGTCCGCCGATGTACGGCATGACGATGTCGGTGAGCAGCAGATCGAACCGCGGGGCGTTGTTGCCGAGGCAGAGCGTGAGCGCCTCGGCCCCGCCCGGCTCGACGTGGACCTCGTAGCCCAGCGAGTGGAGGATGCTCTGCGTGACCGCCCGCACGGATTCGTCGTCCTCGACCAGGAGGATGCTCTCGTAGCGACCGAGGGGAGTTTCATCCTCGGAGGTTTCCAGGGGCAATTCCGGCTCGGTCATCTCGGGCAACAGGACGGAGAAAGTGGTGCCGTCGCCGAGGTGGCTGAGGCAGCGGATGGAACCACCGGCATTCTTGAGGATCACCGCGCAGGTGGCGA
>DATJPQ010000305.1:0-27974 GCA_035506315.1 Opitutaceae bacterium | reverse complement strand
GCCCTCGATTATTATAGCGAGCAGGTCATGGACAACCTCATCCGCGCCAAAAACGGCATGCTCTTCCTGCACGTGGATGTCACCCAACTCACCGCGCAGGTTACGACGAAGGGCACCGGTGTCTTCAACGGAGGCCAGTCGAAGGTCGGCACCAACACGGCCAATGTCCTGCTGGGCAACAGCGGCACGACGAGCTCGGCGGCCCTGCAGGTGACAAAGCCGTTGTCGTTTTCTCTCACGCCCGAGCGGGATGATATGGTCACGCTCCAAGCGGTGCCGGAGGTGAACGATTCGCAGCTTTATGCCTTGTATTTGAAATTTCTGAACACCGACCAGAACGAGGCGGATCTGAAGGGCAACCTGATCGGCTCCAAGATTGTCACTGTGGTGGGCAGCGATACGCCGCCCCGCGACGGGACTTACGTACCCGGCACGGCCACCAAGTGGGGCGGGGCATGGTATTACATTCCCGGGCAATATCAGCAACAGTATCAGAACCTTTGTGTGGGCATAGTCGCGAGGCAGAAACCCAGGCAGGGAGCTGAAAGCCAGAAGACGACCCTCGCGCGCGTGTATAACCCGGAGGAGCAAATGGAGGCTCTCGCGCCCAAGAACGATTCGGTCGAGCTGCGCACGCTTCGGCAACTGCAGCAGACCATCAATTCCCTGCAAAAATAGCCTGTGGTCAGGGCAGGCCGCAAGGGGAGTGCGTTTCCTTCGACGATGGGGCGAGATTCAGATCAACGGGCACCTAAGTTGGTGCACCAACGGATTTAGATATTATTAAACATAATATTTATTGTGCGTCTTTAAACCGTTGTTGGGACGCTTTTCCCAAACTTCAAATTTGGAACCAACCGCCGGTTAATCACCGCATTTCTGCGGCTTTTAAGGACCAAATACGCCGCACCCTGTTTCCGCGGGAAAGTCATTCCTCTGTGTCCTCTGCGGCCTCCTGCAAAATCCAGATCCGGTCTGGTTGCGGCAGGCAAACAACCTACTTCCCGCTGGGTACGGCCGTGCGCGCGATCTCGACGTCCCGGGCCACTTCGTCGCGGATCAGCGCCCAGTGAAAGAGATTGTCGGGGTTCGCGTCGTGCGAGTTGCCGTTGTAGTGCGTCAGCGGCATGTCCCGATAAAGCGGCCGCGTGATCTCGATGACTTTGTCCCAGAAAACTAGCGCCCGTTGCAGATGCTCGATCGCCTCCCGCTGGTGCGCCGGGCCGCCTGCAGTGCGATACTGCTGCAGCGCCACCGCTCCGCTCAACTTCTCGGCCAGGTGAAGTCCGAGGTAAGCCCACGTTCTCACGTCGTCCACCTCATACCGCAGCGAGGCGTTGCCGGCCGGATCGATGTTTTCGACGAGCCGAAGCGCCTCCCGGTTTTCGCGTTGGAGGATTTCGCTGAGCATGGGCGGCGTCATCTTGCCCGCGGCGAAGGGTACGCCGTTGGCGCGCCCCGCCACGTAGTCGCCCACCGCGACGTAATCCGGATCCATCGTGGGATGCCGGATCATTTCATCGACGCCGATGTAGCGCGTGCGTTCGCCTTGCAGCGCGAGAAATCCCTCGCCGTAGAGCGTGAAGTCCCAGCCTGAGTCGTAGAGCGACCCGAGCCGCAGCTGCGTGGCCGACGCGAGTGCATAGGCGCGCAGCAGGTTGTCCCCTCTGGCTCCATAGCGACGGTTGAACTCGGCCTGAAACACGGTGTCGGGCGTCGCCGGGTCGTACAGCAGGCGGCCCCAGAGCTTGTAGAAGAGCCACTGGCGTTGAAACGCCCACGTCCAGTCTACGGGCTCCTGCAGCGCCGTGAAATAATCCAGGGCGGGAATGTAGCATTCGGAACCGATGAAATAGCCGCCGACGTAGTCCGGCGCGCCGTTGCGTTTGATGTGCTCGCGAATGAAATCCGGCACCCCCCAGCGCAGCGCGAAGAAATCCTCGTTTCGCGTCATCCAGACGACCTGGTAGTTTTGCGGCTTCGGTTCGAAGTAAGTCGGGCCAAGCTTCCCGCCGTGGACCTTGACCAGTTTCGGCGTGCTGTGGGCGTGCGACCAATTGAATTTCATCTCCACCCAGATCGGGCCGGAGAACGTGCCGTCGAGTTTCTCGATCGCCGCGCGGGTCACCCGCTCGACCTCCGGGCTGGCGCCGGGAGCGGACGACGTGCCCGAGGAGAACGGCACCCGGTAGATCAGCTTCACCGGCCGCGTCCGGTTCGCCTCCAGCGCGCCGGCCACGATCGTATCGTCCATCCATTGCTGGCGCTGCTGCGGCGTCATCCCGCCCATGCCCTCGCCCAGCGACAGCCCGATGCCGTCGAGGTCGGGATATTCGAGGAACATCTGCGTGACGCTCTCGCGAATGTAGCGGCGGACCAGGTCCGACGTGTCGCCATCCACATAGTAATGCGGATAGAAATTCTGCGCCGCGAGGCCGTGCGCGGCGGCGAGCTGTGGGCTGACAAAGATGTTCCAGCTCACGATGTAGGTGTCGAGGCCCCGCTCTTTCGCCAGCCGGAAGATCCCCTGGTAGAGCCGCCGCCATTCCGCCTGCTCCTTTTCCGACCACGGGCTCGCCTCCGGAAAATTCCTCGGCCGCATCATGAAGGTATACGGATGCAGGTTCCAAAGGCTCACGACGTTGAAGCGGTTCTCGACCATCATGTCGAGGAACGCCTCCCAGTAGCGGAGGTCGCGCACCGTCGGGGTGTGTTGCGCGAGCGCAGAGCTGGGGCGGTAAGAATCCCACGGCAGGTTGAATTTGATGCCGCGAAACGCGAGGCGCGGCTTCTGCTCGACGGCGGGAACGTCCCTCAGCGCCGTGCCGTTTCGCAGCGTCTCGCCGAGCGCCAGCGCGCCATAGATCAGCCCGCGGAGATCGCCACCCACGATGGCGATCATTTTCGGCTGCGGGACGATCGCAAACGCCTCCGCCCCGCACCGGTGCGAGTCCACCGCCAGGCTGATCGTCGTGTCGTAATCGGCGCCCTCGCGCAGCACGGTGTGATTCTGCCGGGTGAGCGTCTCGCCCAATTTCCGCGCGGCATAGGCCGCCTGCGGAACGGCGGCATCGTAGCGCAGCAACACCCGTTCGGCGCGAGCGGCTGTGGCCGACAGACAGAACAACAGGAAAACGAGGACGCGATGTGTCACGGACGAATGGCGAAGGACAACTGATCGTTGTTTTCTAAGACAAAAATTGGGCAACCTGCCCTACCGCTTCCGGTCTGGCGTCTTCCAGTACGTAATGCCCGGCCTGGGCGAGATAGTTCAGCTCGGCCTTGGGGAACAGCTCCCTCCACCGGTTAAAGAACCGGTCGTTGAAGCAAAAGTCCGCCCCACCCCAGATGATCTTCATCGGTTTGTCGGCGAGCCCGCTCAAAGCCGCTTCAATTCCGGCAAGCGTGCCATGGCTGGGATGGCTCTCGCTCTTTGGAATGTCTTTCACGAAGGCATTCACCGCCACCCGGTCGGCCCACGTCCGGTACGGATAAAGATATGCCCTCTTCTCTTCCGGGCTGAGCTGGCGCTGGTGCATCGCCATCCAGGTCGCCGGCCCGGCGAAGCCGTTGAGTCCGCGCACCAGCAGCGTTCCCAGTCCCCAGGCTTTGCAGAGCGCGATCCGCGCCGGAATATGCGGCGACCGGAAGGCCGCGGTATTCAGCACTACGATCTTCCCGACCAATTCAGGATGTTTCACCGCCCAGCCCAAGCCAATCGCCCCACCCCAGTCATGCACCACCAGATGTACTTTCCGTAGTTGCAGGCTCGCGACCAGCGCCTCGATGTCGGCGATCCGGCTCGCCAGCGTGTAAGGATATTCCTGCGGCTTGTCCGACAGCCCCATGCCGACATGGTCCGGCGCGATGCAGCGCACTTTCGGCGCGAGCGCCTGGATAACGTCGCGGTAGAAGAACGACCAGGTCGGATTGCCATGCAACATCAGGACGGCTTCATCACCGCCCGGCCCTTCATCGACGTAGCTCAGGTTCGCGCCGTGCAGCGTGGAGAACTGGTGCACCCCGAACGGATAAAGCTTCACCAGCCACTCCGGAAGCTGGGCCGTGGTCACCATTTGATGACGAGTTTCAAGCCGGAGCAAATTGCGTTTTCCTGGCTCATAGTTCCCTCAGCGCGATCGCGATGGGACGCCGGGCTGCGCGCAGCGCCGGCAGGAGTCCGCCCATCAGACCGATCAACGTCGCCAGTATCACGCCCTGCACCAAAAGGGCGGGTGTGACCCGGAACGCAAAGGTCACCTGGCTGAAACTCTGCCAGTTCATCGTCGCCGTCTCGAATCCATTGAACACGAAATAGGCCACGCCCGCCCCAACGGCGCCGCCCAGGAGCGCCAGCGCCAGCGCTTCGAGCATAACCGACACCACCACGGCGCCACGGCCGAAGCCGAGCGCCCGCAGCGTGGCGATCTCGCGGGTCCGCGCCGCTACCGAGCTATACATGGTGTTGAGAGCGCCAAAGACCGCACCGACGGCCATCAAGCCGGTGATGATGTACCCCAACCTCGTGATCAAGGTCGTCACCGCCGTCGACTGCTCGGCGTAAAAATCGGACTGCCGGAGCACCTTCACGTCGAGCCGCGGATCGGTGGTCAGGGCATCCTTGAAGGCGGTGAACGCCTCCGGTGAGTTCAGCCGGGCGTAGACGGATTGAAACGTGTCGCCGCGGTTGTAGGCCGCCTGCAGCACGGTGGCGTCGGTCCAGATTTCCGACTCGGCCGTGCCGCCGCCGGCCGAAAACACGCCGACGACCGGCCACTCGTAGCGGCCGACGTGAATCGTGTTGCCGACCTGCATGCCGACAAACTCGCGCGCCGCCCCCACGCCCACGATCACCTCGTTCTTGCCCCACTCGAACGGCCGGCCCGCCACGATCTTCACCTGGTCGCGCACCAGAAACGCCGCGCGCCCGACCCCGCGCAGCGGCACGTTGGCATCGGTGCCGGACGAGCGTTTGGGCAGATTGATGATGACAAACAACTCGGCGGAGGCCTGCGGGCCAGCCTCAGTGCGGGCCACGCCCGCCGCGTCGGCGATCACACGGGTGTTCTCGCGCCCCAGCCCACTGACCATTTCGCTGTCGGAGCCGCTCCGGAGCACGATCGCCGCGTCCGCCGAGCCCGACGCCGCCATCGTGCGCTGAAACCCCGTGGCGATCGACAGCACGCCGACCAGCACGGCGACCACACCGGCGATGCCAAACAACGCCGCCCCCACCGAACCCCGGCGTTGCGGGATGCCGAGCAGCCCGAACTTCGTCACCGCGGCAATCTGCGAGAACCAATTGAGGGGACCGGCCATGGGTTACATCCTCCGCAAAGAGTCCGCCACCCGCAGCCGCATGGCCTGCAGGGCCGGGAAAATACCCGTGATCACGCCGAGCGCCACGCTCAACGCCACGCCGACGAACACGTCGTCCGTGGGCAGGGAAAACAGCGGCAGCATGCCGCCCGTCGGGTCGCCGCGCGACACCAGCAACCAGGCAATGCCGAGACCCAGGCACCCGCCGAGCACGGCCAGCAGGCACGATTCCGACAGCACCAGCGCCAACACCTGGCGGTTGGTGAACCCGATGGCCTTGAGCACGCCGAGCTCGCCCGTCCGCTCGCGCACGGCCTGCGACATCGTATTGCCCGTCACCAGCAGGATTGTGAAGAACACGGCGCCGAGGATCGAGGCCGTGATCAGCGCGATGTTGCCGATCTGGCTCACCCACGCCTGCACGAACGCCCCCTCCGGCTCCGCCTTGGTCTCCGCCGCCGAGTTTTCGAATTCGGCATCGATCAGTTTCGCGACCTCCGCGGCCTGGGTGGGATCCTTGACGCGAACCGTGTACCAACCCACCAAGCCCTTCCCCCGGGCCCGCGCCTCGTCGAAATAGTCGTAACGGAAAAACATCGCCGTGGTATCGGTGTTTCTTTCCCGTCCGTCGTAGATGCCCACGAGGTCGAACTCCCACACGCGATTGTTGTCAGCCTGGGCCCAGATCGGGGACATGATCGGCACGCGGTCGCCGATCTTCCAATGGAAGCGCTCGGCGGTCTTGCGCCCCACGATGGCGCCCGTCCGCGTCGCGAGCCAGGCGCGTTTCTGGTCGGCCGGCAGCAGGAGCTCGGGGAACATGCCGAGGAATTCTTCCGGCACCACCGGGCACTGCATGAAGAAATTCTTCGGATCCTGATAAATGCCGCCGAACCACGTCTGGTGCACGGCGGCCGCCACGCCCGGGATCCGCTCCATCCGCTGCTGGTAGCTTTGCTGCAGCATCTGGATGATCGAAACCTTGTGCCGCACGACCAGCCGGTTCGCCCCGGCGAGGTCGACGCCGCCCGTGAGCGCCTGTTTGACCGCCGAGAGGAATCCGTACAGCACGAAGGCCACGACGATCGACAGCAGGGTCAGCGCCGTGCGCGTTTTCTTCCGCTTCAGATTGCTCCAGATCAGGTGAAAGAATTTCATTTCATCGGTTCCTGGCTGAGCTGGCCCTTGTTCAGGTACACCGTGCGGGCGGCGCGGGCGGAGGCATGCGGGTCGTGGGTGACCATGATGATGGTCTTGCCGTGCTCCCGGTTGAGGGCCTGGAGCAGGTCGAGAATTTCGTCGCCCGCCTTGCGGTCGAGGTCGCCCGTGGGCTCGTCGCACAGGAGGAGCGTCGGGTCCGTGACGATGGCGCGGGCGATGCCCACGCGCTGCTGTTCGCCGCCGGAGAGCGTGCGCGGATAATGTTGCGCCCGATGCGAAAGTCCGACGACGGCGAGGGCCGTTTCGACGTGCTTCTTCCGCTCGGCCTTCGAGAGAGGCGTGAGCAGCAGCGGCAGTTCCACGTTGCGCTCCGCCGAGAGCACCGGGAGCAGGTTGTAGAGCTGGAAAACGAAGCCGATGTGGCGCGCACGCCATGCCGCCAGCCGGTGATCGGACAATTGGTCCACGTGTTCGCCCGCAATGCTCACCGTGCCCCTCGTCGGGCGGTCGAGCCCGCCGATCAGGTTCAAAAGCGTGCTCTTTCCCGAGCCCGACGGCCCCATCAGCGCGAGAAACTCCCCCGCCGGCACCTGCAGATGCAGGTCGCGCAGGACGTGGATCTCCTCCGATCCCCGATGGAAGACCTTCTCGACCGCGTCCACCGCCACCAGGGGGTTTTTGCCATTTCCTCCATTTGATTCACTCATGGTCCCATCTCCTTCACAGTTGCACCTTCGGTTAATTCCTTCGGCGCGTCCACCACGACGCGTTCGCCCGCCGTCACCCCGGCCAGCAGCAGCGTATCGGTGGCATCGGCGTCGCCCACGGTCACCGCGCGACGCTCGACCCGCCCGCCCTGCACCACGAGCACGACATCGTGCCCGTCGCGTTGCTGGACCGCCGTCTTCGGCACCAGCACCCCCCGCCGGACGGCCACGCCCGTGGCCGTCTCCGTGCCGCGGAACGCCACCTTCACGCTCATGTCGGGGAGAATGCGCGGATCGAGCTGGTCGAAGCCCACGCGCACCCTGACCGTGGATTTGTTGCGATCGGCCGTCGGGATGATTGCGATCACGCGGCAGGGAATTTTCCAGTCGGGATAGGCGTCGAGCGTGCATTCGACCGGCTGGCCGGGTTCGACGCGGTTGATGTAACCCTCGTTGACGTCGATTTCGACCTCCCGCGAATCCATGTCGACGATCGTGCAGATGCCCGTGCGCGTGAAGCCACCCGAGGACATCGGCGAAATCATCTCGCCGGGCTGGGCGTTCTTCGAAGTGACGATGCCGGCAAACGGCGCGTGGATGATCGTGTCGTCGAACTGTTGCTGCCAGACGCCGACGTTGTTCTCCGCCACCTTGACATCGGCCTGTTGCTGGGCGAGCCGCGCCCGGAAAGCGGCGGCGGCCGCAAAGGCGTGATCGTAGTCCGACACGGGCGACACCTGGTTTTTCCGGAGGTCGGTCTGGCGCTGCAATTCCTGTTCGGCCTCCTTGAGCCGCACCTGGATCTCCTCCAGCGCCGCCGTGGCCGAGGTCAGCTGGGCGCGGGCCAGCGCAAGGCTTGCCTTGACGTTGGTGTCGTCGAGCCGGGCCAGGACCTGCCCTTCGGCCACCTTCATGCCCTCCTCGATGAGGACCTCGGTGACCTTGCCGGTGACCTTCGAAGAAACGGTCGCCTCGCGCCGCGCCGTGACGTAGCCCGAGGCATTCAATACCGTACGCCCGCCGGCGGCCGTGGTCACCGGGCGGGCCACGGCCACACGCACGGCGACAGCCGTGGGCCGCGTGAGCCGCACCACGGCCGTTACGCCCGCCACGAGAACGACCGCGAGCAACGCCAGCAGGCCCAGCCGGAGACCCTTGGCGGTTTCCGGCTTCGAGCTACGTTCGATGCGCAAATTATCCAGGCTGGG
Source organism: Opitutaceae bacterium (assembly GCA_035506315.1). GTDB lineage: Bacteria > Verrucomicrobiota > Verrucomicrobiia > Opitutales > Opitutaceae > MWDT01. The sequence continues at coordinate 19,579 of DATJPQ010000305.1, read as the reverse complement.
TGGCTGCAAGCTCATGGTCGCCACCACTCAACGTCCGCTTCTGTCCGGGTCAACGGTGTTGTGGCGGCGTCACGCGACGGTTGCAGATCCTCCAGGCTGCGGCTTGTCCCAATACGTCCGCCACCCCTTGGCACACGCCGACGCCAGGACCTCGGTGAGGTTCTTCACGGTCTCCACCGCCTTTTTGTCGTGGGCGGTCAGCAGATCCTTCGCCAACCGGTCGATCTCAACGGCAGCTTCACCCGTCAGGTGCGATGAGAGAAAACCCGCTTCCAGCACGATCTTCGTCCGGAGCACCGCTTCCTTCGAAGGTTCCTTGACCCCTGCCAGGCACGGGTCGCGAATGTAGCTCCCCGAAACCGGGACGGTCGTGGCAGCGGCGCTTGTTACGTAGACGCCAAAAACGCCGAGCTTGCCCATTTCAAACGCCTCCGGCAACCGCAGCCCGCCCGCCCACAACAACCGGATCCCCAAGCTGCGGGCGAAGGCCTCAACCGTTTTGACCTGGGTCAGTGTCACGAAGCCCGCATCGTCCTTCGTGGACCGCTTGAGCAGGCGCTTGCCCGATCCTTTGTCGACGGTGTCGATCAGCACGATGCGGACCTTGTGCGCGGCCACTTTCGTGAGCCAACGCTTGAGACCGCGCATCAGATCGTGCCCCACGTCCACCCCGTCTTCGCTCAGCACTCCCTGGTCGACGAAGAACACGGGCGCGGCGGACCACTGGCCCAGCCATTTTTGGATCTGTTCCACCACGTAGTCGGTTTCCTCGAGCGTCAGGGGGAAGCAGCCATATTTCCCGAGATTCACGCCATTGCTGCGTGCGGTCGTCAGACCAACCCAGGTGCTGCGCGCAATGGTGTCCGTATCGGGCAGGTTGGCCGTGCGGACGCACACGTTCCGGCTCTTTGCGGCCCGCAGGATCGGTCCAACGCATCCGGGCGGGAAATAGTCGAGCAGCCCGGCCAACGACACCGCCTTTTCGGCGGCTTTGCGCTTCACGCCATCGATCAGGACCACCCGCATTCCGACCTTCGCCGCAAGTTCGATCGCGGCGATCGCTTGATCGCGCCCGGCAGAGCCCAGCTTCACCCAGGTCGCCAACCCGAGTTCCTGCCCTGCCGGTGCCACGTCCTTGCCGGCGGCTTTTCCCGATGACACGTGGTCCACGAGTTTTTTCAGGGCCGAGCGTCTTTTCGGTCCCGTCATCCGCACGTAATTCGGAATGTCGACAAAGACCGTGAGCGGTCGCGGTTTCAGGTCCGGTGTCTCGACGAAGGGCTTGAAGGCGGCGGCGATCTCCTGCTTCGCCTCATCCAGTTCCTTCTGTCCGTCGCCTTTGAGCAGGACCGTCGGCTCGCGCTGATACACTCTCAGGTTCACTCGCGTGCCGACGTTCGTCGTGACGAGCAGGCGCTCGACCGCTTCGAGCCAGATATCCACGTATTCCTCGGGGCCGACGTTGACCTCACCCGCCGCGCACAGGCGCTCGGCATCGATCGCGAGCCCCACGGCAAGGGGCCGGCAAGTGACATCCTTGGGCAACATCCGGGCTTTGGGCGATTCCATGCCCGCGGCGCGGATCGCGGCGCCGGCGCTGCCTTCATCGCTGACCCCCAGGAACGGACCGAACCGCTCATGATCGTAATCCTTGAGCGAGAAACTCGAACGCGCCGGATCGCCGCCGAGGTGCAGAAAGGCCCTGCGGGCGCGCTGGGTTTGCTCGGGCGACGCCTGTCCGTTGACGACTGCGGCCCGGTATTCGGCAATGGCCCGGCTGCAGCCGTCCGCCAGGGCGCGGTCCTCGGCCTCGGTCCGCATCCGTTCAAGATCCAGCAACGTTAGCCAGTCGGTGTCGTTTGTACTCATGGTGTTTTCCTCCCCGGCCGGTCATTTCGTCTTTTTCGCCGCGGCCGCTGAAACATCCTTGGTATGCGGTCCCGATACGCCCGCTCCCCCGCCCGCTTGCTGGAGGTCCCACAGGAGCCAGTCGTCGTTCCGGACGCCGTCCTTGCGCTTTGGGTTCCATTTTCTCGGCAGCACCTGGGTCAGTCGATCGAGATACGGCAGCAGCGGCCGGTCGGGCTGGTGCTTTTTCTCGCGCCGGTCGAGCGGCCCATCGTCGGCCCACTGATATTTGTCCCGAAAGATATCGAACCCGAACCCGTCGAAGAAATTGTCCCCGCCGACCAGGGCCATGTACCAAAGGCTCGGAATGCCCGGCGGATTGGGTTTGATCGGCACTTGATTCTCCAGGTCAGCGAGAATTTTCGCCCCCTTCTTGTCCCGGCGCTCGAGCCGCCGGCGCAGTTCGTCAAAGGCGGGAAACTCCACCGGTGGGCTGACCAGCAGGACCGGCTTGCGTTGCTGGCGGCACAACGCGATCTCGTGCGGGGTGCCGACGCTGTAGATATTGGTCGGACAGTAGGCGACGACGAAGTCGCTTGTGTCGACCATCCGCAAATCGATGTGGAGTGTCTCCCAAAACTTCCCCGCCAGTTGGTAGCGAATCTTCCCGCCGGCCCAGGTGTCCTTGAACGTCCATTTCTTGCGGACCTCGGTGGTATCGACCCCTTCACGTCCATAGTCCGCGAGACCGCGCACCCCGGGTTTCTCCCACGGATCGAACACGACGCACCCCCGGTCGCGCAGGAAGGCCCCGATCCTTCTTCTCCAGCCGTGTTTCATCTCATCTTCACGCGAGGCGACGAAGTCCATCGGCCCCGACAAATAAACCCGGGCTCCCGCGAGCAGGTTGCTGACCGTATTTTCGTTTTTGTTATTCATGATGCAGTGGTTCGTTCAAAGTCCCAAATCTTTCCTGACATCGGCGGTTTTGCTCCATTTGCCGATGCGCCGTTCAAACATGAAGTAGCGCTGCGCGCCTGGCGTCCACGGCAACGCCGTCGCCGCCGCAAGGGCATCGGCCGGCCGGGCTTCGTACAAGAGATCCTGTACTGCCTTCGGAATGGGATTCGGGCTCACGTCCCAGGTGGCTTCGGCGACAGTCAGGACTCCGGCTTTCACCAACGCGGCCAGCTGGGTCGGATGTTCGTGCTCGCGCCGGCCTCGTGCGACCGCGGCGACAAACCGGCCGCCGAGTTTCGAGACCAGGATCAGGTAGGCCCTCAACACCGCCATCCCGTACGCATTGGCCGGACGGATATCGCGCGTGGTCGACCAGTGTTCCCAAACCGTGCCGCCGTCCTCCGGGCTGTTAATATCCTGGTCGAACTTTTGGCGCGGCCATTTGTTGAATGCTTCCGGCGGATCGTTCACGCCGCGCGCGGAAATATGCCCCAGGGACGACCCTTCGATGAAACCGAGTGTCTCCGCCTGATGGGCGGCGGCAGCTCCTTCGCCACTGTCCAACGGCATCGTCACAACGATTCCGCCATGCCGGCAGGTTATCGTCGCCAGGTAGGTGTCCGTGGCGGGCACGTGCGTGATGCCGCACCAGGCCGGCCCCTCTTTCGTCTTCAACACTCCTGCGCCGCCGGCGAGATGGCAGAGTATGTGCCATGAGCCGTAGTCGAAATCGCCGGGATCACCCGGCCCCCACTTTTCGTCGATGATCTTGCCATCGCGAAACAGCTTTCGCAGCAGCGCCAAGTTGGCCGGATTGTTGATCAGTATGTCACTAGCACCCGTCTCGAATTTATAGGTTCCCCTGGTATTCATGGTGGTTTGGATGACTTCCTCGCAGGTTGATGTTTCCTGCAGATTTTGTCCGACGGTACGGCGACCGCGCTGACAAGAGCTTGAGCCGACTTATAGCCGGTTCGATGTGCCGTTCTGCGGGCGGTGCGCCCAACACGGCCCTGGCCAACCTTGTACGTTGCTTGGCCCGCCTTGCCGCAAAATCAGCATCAGAATTGCCAATCGTCCGCCGGCCTGCGGCCTTGGGATCATCACAGGAGGCAACTGGGGGAAATATGTCTGGTACGAAGGGCATTCAAATCTGACCTGAATGCCCGCACGGATGGCTGAAGCGGTTGCATAACTAGCTGGATCGGTTGAAACCGCAAGAAAATCATAATCCACCAACCCCTTCCGGACGCCGTTTGATCCTTCCGTGCACATTCTAATAATCGCGAATATCCCGCAGTCGTCGTTCAACCCAGATGCCCGACGGGCTTCGCGAAATTCGCGGAGGCAGTAGGCTGGGCGCAGTGGTTGCAGCGTCGAAAATACCTCTTGTAGATTGTGTTAAACGAGGTATGCTGAAAACAGCTTTAGCCGCTCGTGCGGACATTCTGCTGACCAGAGTTGAATGTCCTTGAATATAAAATTTCCACCCAAGCCATCTTCCGCGAGTACGTCTCCGTTCGCGGGTTGGGGTAATCGTAGGTCCGAGACGAGCCCGGCGTCTCGATGCTTCTCTCCCGGTGCACGCCCAAGACTCAGCGGGCGGCGCATTCCTCCAGCCTGAAATATCAATCACGCGCAGATGCCATGACACGTTTCCCGATCAATCCTGGAGAACAGTCCGTTACGCTCACGCGCCAAGTCTCCCATGAAATTCACCGATCTATCCCCATTCGTGTCTCTCGTAGTAACTGAGAGCATCCCGGCCACCACCAATGCATCCACGCAGATCAGCGACGTGCTCCAGGATGTCGTCGAGCAGCTACAGCATCGCGACAACCTTGCCGACTTCGACTCGACCGGCCCTGAGCTTGGATACGACAACTTCGAGCTGGGCCGCATCACGTACCTGGAAACATCCCAACCGGGCTGGGCGCCCACTGGCGAGTTCACCGATACCGAGCACCATCTCTTCCTCATGTGTTGTCGCGGAAACAAGGCTGCGTTCTTTGTCTCCGATCCCACTCTCCTGCGTTATCTCAATCGCGCGCTCGACGAGTTCGACACCGGCCCATGGGCCGGCCTGAGCAAGATTCCGCGACTCCGGCTCAATGCCGCGTTCGTCAGGAACAAGACGGTCACGCTCTGGCTCTCGGGCCTGCATCGCCAGGCCGACACCAAGGTAAACAACAAGGTGATCACCGGCACGGATCTCCGCTACGCGCTCGACCCGCTCGGCGACCAGACGTTCACCTTCACCGCGGCACGTAGCCGCCTTAATCTCGGTCGCACAGCCGAACGCAGCATCGGGGTCGCACCCAGGAAATCCACCGTCTGGGCGGGCCCGAGTCTGGGCTGGACTGATTTTCTCGACCAGGTCCGAGGCATCTTGGACACCATTCCCGCAAAGCACGGTGATCCAAGCCCGCTCCCCTGCCTTGCGGCTGACGTCGACCCAGCCGCCGAACTGCCGGCGGTAAACGGGGCATTCGACGTCTCCTTTGCGTCGGTTGAGGCGTTCGATAACAACCTGACAACTGCGCAGCGGCTCAAACTCGAACGCTGGGCGGATGCCAAGGTACAGGTCACGAAAGTAAATCGCTCGAACTTGGCCGCCAACTTGTGGTGGCCAACCAGCCACGGCCGCCGTGAGAACGTCGGCCGACTCAGCATCGCTGTCGCCGTCAAGGAGGGCAGCCTCATCGTCACCCCTACCCTGACCGCGAGAGCCCACGCCGACGCTGAAGCCGTCCACAGTGCCCAAGAGATGATCGGCGAGCTCCATATCTGGGAGGAGTTGCCGAAAATCTGGTTTGGCTCCGGCCATGTGTTAACCGGGCACGTGCTCCACAAACTCCAGTTTCGCGAGTTCCCGTTCGAGGGATTCGAATGGGTCGATTTTAACACCTACGACGTTTCGAAGGAAAAGCCCGCCCCGCTGGCGACGGCGCAAATCGGCCGGCAGGACTCGCTGTTCTGCTGGGTATTCAACGAGTGGAAGCCCGACGGGAAAAAACGCTGGCGTGGGTGGCTGGTCTGCACCGATGGGGCCATGGAGATGGCCGATTTCATCCATCTCTCAGAGGGCGGCGGCGTTCCTACCGTTACACTGATCCACGCGAAGGGCGCCGACAGCGCCCGCCCTGACCGCGGGCTTTCCGTGTCCGCCTACGAAATCGTGGTCTCGCAAGCGGTGAAGAACCTCCGGCACCTCGATCCCGAAATCATGCTGGGGCGGTTCTACGACCAGATCGACGCGCGCATTGGCGATGCCGTGTGGCACAACGGCCGGCTCACCGCCAAGGCGGCGATGCGTGACGCCATCCGGAAGGCCGGCGCGAACTTCAAACGGAAGGTAATCATCCTCCAGCCGCACGTCCGGCGCTCGGTCCTGCTCGCCGACGATCCGAAAGGCGGCCGTCGCGACACGCGCGCAGCCCAGCTGCACACGTTGCTGCTGGCGGCGCAGGCCAACTGCCAGGCACTCGGCGCCGAGATGTCCGTGATCGCCGACAGCCGGTAGCTACGGCTTCTGCCGCGTGATGGCGTCTGGCAGATCCGAACGTCTGAGGGGCAAGCATGCACCCTGACTTCACAGCGGGACTTCGTTGATTTCGAGCAACGTCGTACCCGTGCCACCGTCGGCAGAGGAGAGCTGGACGGTGTACGCGCCGGGCGAAAGCGAATAAACCTGTGCGCAGTCTTTCGAGCCCTCAGGCAAGGGAAACGCTCCCACACGTTGCGCAGCCTCCGTAACCGAGAGAGGAAACATCGTGCCAGCGTAGGATTGAGAGAACGCACTGCCCTTGGCATCGAATATGCGCATTTGTGGGGCGTCGAGAGCATCGTTTACACCGAAAGCCTTGAGAGCGGGACCGACGCATCGAACCAGTACGAAAGCCTTCGCGGGACCAGGCTCCACCACAAAGCCAGAGAGAAAGAATGGCTGCGTCGCATCGATGTGCGCACGGGTGGAGAAACTGCTCAGACGTTGGCCCTGGCCAGTGATAAAAACTTGGGCCGTGTCCGAATACGTGGGCGAGGCAGCGGTTCCGCTGCTCGCTGTGGCCATGGCATAATAACTACCGGAATCAGCGGCCGAGGCCGATGCAATCTCAAGCGTGAGACCGGTTGCGGTGAGTTGTTTGCCATCCTTGAACCAGCGAACGCCTGTTGGATCGGACAAGGTCGTCCACGGAGCGACCATTTGCAGACGCGTACCGGCGACAAATGTCAGTGGAGGCGACGGCGGGAGCGCCGTGATAAACATAATAGACGGTTGCAGTCCCAGCTGGATCGTTGCCGTGCGAGTGACCGTCGTGCCCGGAATGGTAATAACAGGACTTGGGGTCGTTTGTGCATTTGCCAAAGGGAAGGCAAGGATGCCTAGCAAAGCCGTGAGCAACAAGGGGCGTTTCATGGCGAGTCGATGAAACTCTTTTATCATCAGGATGTTCCAACCTGCACTGCCGTAGAACGGTTGTGGCGAGCCTCCTAAGGCACGGCGAGCCGGTTGTTGCGCAGCACGGCCAACCAAACCGACGACTGCGGTCGCAATTCGCGGGGTTGATCCAACCAAGTGCAGGTGGTTTGCCCGGACGACAGGATGTCAACCAGCCCCACCAGCTGAAAACGACGACTCTGGTACTGTGCGAACCACTCGAACACTTCAGGGCGGGACTCTGGCCGGCGACTCCAGGAAGTTGCAGCCGAGACGAACACCAGATAATCCGGGTCCGCCGCCTCCACTCCCTGGATGAACTCCCGTTGCATCCGCTCCGCGTACGGCTGGGGTTCCATCAACGGGTAGAGATAAAGGTAGGACGTGGCCGCCCGTCGTTGCGCATAAAAATAGATTTGGGGCTCCGACCCCAGCACGGCGATCCGCGCCCCCGGCCCGGTATGCTCCCGCAAGTAACGCCCGATCTCCACCGATTCGGGGAACGGATTCAGGCCATAAACGGCCCGGCAAGCCTGGGCCGGCGTCAGTTGGAAAAACACCGTTCGATCAACCCAGAGTGATGTCGCCGCCGCGGCCAGCAGCAGCCCGGCGGGAACCACTGCTCCCAGCTGGGGCGGAAACCGGCACACGCCTGTCTCCTCCAGGGCGCCCGCGGCCAGGCCCGCCAACAACGCGACCGCCGGCAGGAAAAGCAAAAAATAGTGCCCACGGAAATACCAACCCGGACAAACCGCGGCAAACGACAGTACGACAAATGCCACCACGAAAACTCTCCACCGACGCAGTTGCTTCCAGCCCCAGAGCACGACCAGTCCCGCTGCCGCCGCTCCCCACCACCCGGGCGCAGCGGACCACAGCGCGCTCATCTGTGAGCCGAGCAAAGGCAGCCCTTGCGCCGGCGTGATGACGGTGGTGTAAACTTTCGCATACGCGATGGTCCAGAACCAGAACTGCGGCCACACGCCCGCCCACCCCAGCCACAGGGCGGTAACTCCCAAGGGCAACAAACCGCCCAGGCCAAGCGCGCCCAATGGCACCGCCAGTCCGCGCCAATCGCGTTTACCCTCCGTCTGGAACATGCCCCGCCACACCACCCAGCCGACGGCCAACAGACCGAACGCAGCCCCGGCCTGCTTCATCAACGTCGCCAGTCCGAACAGGCCGCCAGCGGCCAACGCCCGCCTCCAGCCGATCCTCCCATCCGCCGTCAGCAGCACCATTCCCCCAAGGGCAAAGAGCATGACAAAATGGGTCGCATGGGCGGCCAGCCCCAGCGTCGGCACTCCGATGGCGAGCACCGCATGCGCCGCGGCCGCCGTCGCGCCACCGACGATGCCGGCGATCCTCCGGGTGAGGACAAACAGCAGCGCGCTTGAGCCCAGGGTCACCAGCAACAGGCCGGCGTGTATTCCGGAGGTCGACTGGCCAAAAACCGCCATGATGGCGGCGTAGGCGAGATAGACTCCCGGCCATTTCATATTGGCGGCCTCGCCATAGGGCGCCACCCCTTGCAGCAGCATCCGCCCCATGTAAGCATATTCGCCCTCGTCGCGCTCCAGGGGGAACTCCAGCAACCGCAGGCGAATCGCGGCCACCGTCACCAGCACTACTCCCATCGCCACCAAGGCCAGCATCTGCGGCCCAATTCGCTGGCGCGAAGAAACCGGCGGCGTGGTTGGCGTGGGTCTGGCCATTGCTGCATGTCAGCGGCAGCGGTCGGTGCTCCGCAACACCAAAGCCAGTCACAGGGGCTGCCGCGTAAATGTCGCGGAAAGGAGGGAGCCGGGATAATCGCTTCACAATTCTTCCAGCAAGGCCTTCATGCGTTCGAACTCGAACGGCTTCTGCACCAGCGTGGCAACGCCCGCGGCGCGCAGCCGCTGCGCCACCTCCGCGGTGATGAGTCCGCTGAGCACGGCCAGCTTTCCGCGGTAGCCGGCGCTCCGCACTCGCGCGATCAATTCCTCCCCGCCGAGTCCCGGCATGTTGAGATCGGTGAGGACCGCGTCAAAACCCACCGGATCCTGCAACGCCATCAGGGCATCGTCTCCATTGCGCACCCGGACAACCACCTGACCCAGGTTGCGCAGCATCGCGGCAACGGTGCCCCCCACCAGTTCGTCATCCTCGACCAGCAGTAACCGGCGCTTCCGGGTGGGGCCCGCCACCACCGCAGGCTCAGGTGCCGCCGGTCCCGTCGCCGTCGCCCCGACCGCCGAGGGAAAGTAAAGATCGAACCGCGTACCCTGGTCCGGCATGGACTCCACGTCCACCCAGCCGCCCAGCTCTTCCACCGTATTCCACACCATCGCGAGGCCCAGGCCGGTGCCTTTCCCGACGGCCTTGGTGGTATAAAAGGGCTCGAACATCCGCTCGCGCACCTCGGGACGAATCCCCGGGCCGTTGTCGGCGACGCTGAGCCGTTGCCACGATTGCCCCGCCGGGGCATCCGCGGCGCGATGCGCACCACGTTCCGGACCGGTGTGCGCCGCGAGGCGCAGCGCGAGCTGCGGTCGCCAGCCCGGCGGCGCGGCGGCCAGTTTTTCCAGCAGGACGTCGCGCGCATTCAGCACCAGGTTCATCACGACCTGGCCCATGATGACGGCATTGACCCGGACGGGCGGCAGCGCCGGCTGGCATTCCGCGCGTATTTCAATCCGCCGGTCGATTGTGGTGCGCACCAGGCCAAGCGTGCCGTCGATGATGGTCGCAAGCGATTGCGGTTTCAGTCCGGTGTCGCCGTGACGCCCGAACTGCAACAGCTGGCGCGTCAGCGCCTGGGCGCGCCGGGCCGCATCGAGTATGGACTCAAGCTGCTCGGCAGTCTCCGCGGTGAAGGCCTTCTCCTCGGCCAGCACACTGGTTTGCAGCAGAATGGGGGTGAGAAGATTGTTGAACTCGTGCGCAATGCCGCCGACCAGCTCGCCGATCGCGCGGAGCCGGCGCGAGAGCTGCAGCTCCTCGTCGATGCGCTTTAATTCGGTAATATCGGTATAGCTGCCGACCATGCGCACGGGACGGCTGGCGTCGTCGCGCAACGTGTCCGCCCGGCAATACAGCCAGCGTACGGAACCGTCCTTGTGCAGATAGCGCGCGGTGTGGACGAAGGGCACGCCCTCCGCGAAGTGCCGCTGGAGCAGCGCCTCGGCCGCCGCCCGGTCGTCGGGATGCAGGCGTTGCCACCAGCTCGACCGGTGGCCCGGCAGCTCGTCTTCCGCAAAACCGAGCAACTGCCAGCCGTGGGCGCTGAGCGAGAACCGGTCTCCGGCGATGTCCCAGTCGAAAATGCCGTCGTTGCTCGCCTGCAGGACGAGACGCTGAAACTCCTCCGTGCGACGCAGGGCCGCCTCGGCGCGGAGCCGGTCCGTCACGTCGAGATCGACCTCCAGGAGCAACTCGCGCCCCTCCAGATGGAGCAACGTCACGTAGTATTCCACTTCGAGGATTGCGCCGTCCTTGGACCGGTGCCGGCTGTGCCCGTGGCGCCGGTGGATTCCCTGTAATTCAGCGGCGGTCGCGGCACATTGCTGCGACGTCAGCGGCTCGAGCCGCAGGCGGTTGATGGACTGGCCGATCAGTTCGGTCCGGGTAAAGCCATGCAGCCGGCAGGTCGTCTCATTGCAATCGACGATCCGGCCCGGCACGGCCGCATCGTGCGGGTCGATGAGCACGATGGCGGCCGGAGTATTTGCCACCACCGCCTCATAGCGCGCCTTCGCCGCCGCCAGCTCCTCCGTGCGTTCGACCACCCGGCGCTCGATTTCCGCCAGCCGGGCACGGGTGCGCCGGATCTGCACGCGGTAGGCCGTCCAGGTCACGCCCGCCAGCACGACCAGGAGCGCCGCCACGAAGCTCACAATGCGTACGAAGCGAACAAGCGGCCCGGACGACGGCTCCAGCAGGCCCATCCACTTTTCGTAGATGCGGTCGAGTTCACCGGTTTGCTTCAACTGAAAGAGCCCCTCGTTGATCTGGGCGAGCAGGTCGCGGTTGCCGATTCGCACCGCGATGCACAGATCCTGCAGCAAACCGGGGACGGGCGGTCCCCGCACCACGATGTCGTTGACGCCAGCGGCCTGCATGGCGGCAAACATGTTGAGTTGCTTCGCGACCAGGCAGTCACCCTCGTTCGCCTCGAGCCGGCGGACCCCCTCGTTCAGGTCTGCGACCGGAATTACCAGTGTCCCATAGCCCCGCTGCACCGCCCACTCCTGCGCGTAACTCCCTTTGACCACGACGATCCGTTGGCCGCGCAGATCATCGGACGAGACGATGCTGGTGTTGCCGCGCCGCACGAAGAGATGCGTGGCCAGGCGGCTGTGCGGCACCGAAAAATCGAAGAGCTTCTGCCGGTCGGGCGTGCGCGCGATGCCGGGCACGAAATCGATGCGGCCTTCCGCCAGTTCGCGCAGCAGCATATCGAGCGGACCCAGCCGGAAAGTCACCCGCCGGCCTTGCGTGCGGGCGACGGCGATCGCGAGTTCAGCCTCGAAGCGGTTGAGGGTGGCGGCCCGTTCCGCCGGTACCTGGCCCGGCTGCTCCCAGGTAATGCCGACGACCAACGCCGGCGGGTTCGCTGCCTCCGCACCCGCCGCCGTGCCCCGGGTGAATGCCAGGGTCAACGCGGTCACGCAACAGAGGAGCAGATGACGAAGAAACGACTTCATGAATATGGTGGCCCGGACCGGTGCAGCGGGAGCGGCAGGGGCGCGTCGTCGAGCCAACGATGCGTCACGGAAAATCCTAGGCAAACCCAATCCACCTCGCGGACCCCACGGTCACCATTCGAGGGCGAGCATCATGCAATTGATGCCGCTGCCGATGCCCAGCAGCGCCACCCGGTCGCCGGATTTCACGGCACCCGCCTCCACGGCCAGCGCGAGCGTGGCCGGCAGCGAGACCGAGCCCATGTTGCCCAGCGTCTCGAAGGTGGAAAAATCCCGGGCCAGATCGAGGCCGAGCATTTCGTAGAGTTTCCGCCGGTGCGTCGCGCCCACCTGATGGCAGATAAAACGTTGCACATCGGCCGTACCCCACCCGGTCATCCGGGCGAAATCCGTCCAGGTCGCCTGCGCCAATTGTACGCCGGCAATCAGCAGTTGCTCGGAATCCGTCTGCATCTGCAACGCTTCGGCCCCATGGGTGTCGCCCCGGCAGAGTTCGTTGTGCGCGGTGGCGGCGCGCGCCACCCCGCCACGCAGGCGGTGCGCCGGACCCGGGACGAGCGAGCGATGACAGACGACCGCCCCCACCGCGCCCGAGCCGATGGTGAGATTGGCGAAGTAGGGTTTGATCTGGTTCCGATCGAGCGGCTGTTCGAGCAGGGTCTTGATCGTCTGCTCCACCAACGGCCGTCCCTGCTCGCCCGCCACCACGAGCGCGCAGCGGATTTGCCCGCACTCGATCAGGCCGGCGGCGAGGGTGAGCGCGTTGAGAAATCCGAGGCACGCGTTGGAGACATCCATGATCTGCGCCTGCGGGGGCAGCCCGATCAGGCGGTGCGCAAACGACGCCGTTGCCGGTTCCAGCATGTCGCGGCTCACGGCGGCGTGGATGAAAAGCTCGATCTGCCCGGGCGCGATCCGGGAACGGGCCAGCACCGCCTTGCCGGCGGCAGCGCCCGCCTCCGAGGGACGCCGGCCCTCCGGCCAGACCCGGCGCTCGCGGATGCCGGTCATGAGTTCGAGGCGGCCGAACGGCAGCTTGAGCCGCTCGTACAACGGCCGCAGCCGTTCCTCCATGCCGGCCGACGTCCAGATTTCGTCCGGCAGCACCGTGGCGATCGATTCCAGGCAGACGTGGTCGAATCGCATGGCGGCGTTTACCGTTCGGGCCGCATCGCGAGCCGGATGATTTCCTGGTCGTAGTAATTGCTGCCCAGCCCGGCGTCGACCACCAGCGTCGTGCCATTGCAGCCGCTGCTGCGTTCGCTGAGAAGGAACAGCACGGCGTTGGCCACCTCCTGCGTCTCCAGGTTGCGCTTCCGCAACGTCAGCTTCTCGGTGTAGAGATAACTTTCCAGGTAGCCCGGGATGCCCGCGGAGGAACTCGTTTTCAGCGGGCCGGAGCCAACCACGTTGAAACGCACCTCGCTGTCGGCGCTAAACGACTTGGCCAGAAAGCGCGCGCAGGACTCCAGCGCCGCCTTGATTGGCCCCATATAGCCATAGTTGTCGGGCGTCACGCTCAGCGAGGAGATGCCGATCGTCACCACGGAGGCGTTCCGCGCGAGGTGCGGCTTGAACGCCTGTGCGATCTCCACCAGCGAAAACGCGGAGATGGCCGTCGCCTGCAGGAAATCCTTTCGCTTCGTCTCGGCGAAGGCCTTGAAACCCTCACGGTAGTTGGCGAAGGCGATCGCGTGGACGATGCCGTGCAGCGGCGTCAGGCCCGCCGCCGCCACCTCCGCGGCGAGCCGGGCCGGCGCGGTCTCGTCCTCGACGTCGCAGACAAACACCGGCTTGCCGGCCAGCAGCGGCTCGAGGGCCTTCCGATGCCCTTCGGTTTGCACGCTGTAGACGACGCGGGCGCCCTGCTCCTCGAGTGAACGGGCGACATGCCAGGCCACGCTCTTGCGGTTGGCCACGCCGAAAACAACAAACGTTTTTCCGGTCAGGTTGAGAAAGTTCATGGGACGGGAGCCGCCGGCGGGGGAGTGTTTTCGGGGGTTTTCCAGCCGACGGAAAAATCCACGCTGAGAACGCGCTGCTCGCCGCGTTTGATGTGTCCTGTCATGAAGACAAATCCGCCCAACGCCTCCTTTTGCCTCACTTCGATCGTGACGGTCTCACCGGGGTAAACGGGATTGCGAAACCGGACATCGTTGATCTTGGCCAGCAGCGGCACACCCTGGGCCGTCCCCTGCCCTTGCGCCACCTGTCTCCGCGAAAGAAACAGCGCGCCGGTCTGGAAGACCGCCTCGCACAGCAACACCCCGGGAGTGATCGGCAACCCCGGATAATGGCCGCGGTAGAAATCCTCGTCTTTCCGCCAGGTCCGTTCGGCCACGAGGCCGTCGTTCGTCTCAGAAACGATTTTGTCGATAAAGAGAAAAGGTGGCCGGTGCGGGATGAAATCGGTGATGTTGGACATGGTGGTTGGCCGCACGTTCGCAGGCACGGCCGGTGTCAACGGGCGGCGGCGGCCGCGACGGCCGACGCGCCCTGTTTTCGTTGAAAGAGGAACTTGTCGATTTTGTTGGCCGTAATCACGCCGTAATTGATGGTGCCGAGCCAGCCCGACATGATGATGCCGACCGAACCGGCATGGAACAGACCGGGCACCCGCTCGGGCAGATCCATCGACGCCTTCAGCCCCTCAAACTTGGTGCCGAACGAGGTGCCGCCGAAGTGCCGCGTATAACGCTCGATGGTGCGCGGGGTGGCGGCCTCCATCCAGTCGAGCTTCGCCCGGATGCCGGGCAGGAAACGCTCCAGCACGGCGAGCGATTCGTCGATCAGGCGTTGCTTGTGGAGCGCATAATCGGCGTCGCCGAGGCCGGCCCAGTCCTCGTACTTCGCGTTGAGCGAAGCGACGATGGTGTACCGTTCGGAACCGGGCCGGGTGCCCGGGTAATAGAGGGAGAACGTGCGGCTGCTCGTATGGAAATCGACCAGCTCGCCGCTGCGGAACCGGGGGGCGTCGGACGTAAAGATGAGATCGCCGATGGCGGGGATCGTCTCGCCTTTTTTGACGCCGAGATAGACCTGGCAGGAACTGGTGTTGCTGCGCACCCGCTGCACCTCGTCCACGTAATCGGCCGGCAGATGCTGGGCGCCGACCAGGCGCAACGTGGTGTTTTTGATGTGGGCATTGGACAGGACGGCCCGGGCGCGAATCTCCCGCCCGTTGGCCACGACGCCGACGGCGACCGGTTTCCCCTCCCGCTCCTCGGTCAGGATTTTTTCCACGAGCACGTGCTTGCGCACCTCCACGCCATTGCGCCGCAGTTCCGCGATCATCTGGGCGATGAGGACATCCGTGCCGCCCTGGAAGGTATAGACGCCCGCGCCCATGAAGTTGGAGAAGACGATGCCGAAACTGATCGCCGGGTCATCCAGCGTGGAGCCGTTGGCGTAGGCGATGGGCTCCATAAGCAGGCGCTGCACGTCGTCGCGCCCCGGGAAATAGCGCTCGAACATCTGGCCCGTGGTCTCCGGGTTGTGGTCGTAGTAGTTCATCGCCCGGAGATCGGTGAAGAACCGCTCCACCGTGGCCGCCGGCACGCCGAATTTCTCGATGAAGAGGCGGGTAAAGTCGGGCCGGTCGAAGGTGGTCCAGAGATTCATCTGCGGATTCACGAACCGGATGCCCTTCAGCTGGACGATCGAGTCCGCGATCTCCTTCGTCCAATATTTGCGGCACGACTTGATCATGCCGACCGGAAAACCGTGCAACGAGATGTCGAAGATGTGCCCGCCCTTGCGGGTGAACCAGGTGGAGAGGCCGCCGAACTGGTAATGGTGTTCGAGCAGCAGCACGCGATGCCCCGCCTTGGCGAGGGAGTTGGCGCCCGTGAGACCGCCGAGGCCGCTGCCAATGACGATCGCGTCATAGTCGTCGGACACGCCTTTGAGCCAGTCGTATGCCATGAAAGGACGAGGAGTGAAAAGAGCCCGCGCGGAAGCGCAAGTGCGGGTTTGCCCCTCCCGGGCAAACCCCCGGAGTCAGGCCTACGGCCCTTGGCTTCAGACTGCCAGGTCGCGCGCCACGCCGCCTGCCCCGGCAGGCGGTGATGCTGGCCGTCTGTCCGTTCGCTCCTCGGCACGATCGGGAAAGGGAGGGAGCCAAGTCCTCTCCCTCTGCGTCCGCTTTTATTTCTTTTATCGCCAATCCACCAATCCAGCTTTATTCAAGGCGTCACTCTGCCCGTGGACTGTTTATTGCCCAGCACCGGATCGCACCCCTACGACTCCGGCCGGATATTTCCGGCCATACCACCCCGGCTGCCAGCGTGATTTTCTTTGTCACCAACCAAGTCCGAAAATTCCCATCATGAAATACTACTACGCCAATGCGCAGAATCAGCCCACGGGGCCGGTCGAGGTCGAGGAACTGCAACGTTTGCTGGCTACCGGCACAATCACCCTGTCGACCAACGTTGTCGCGGAAGGAAGCCAGCACTGGGCACCGCTCAGCACCGTACTCCCTGGTGTATCGGCCGGCCCGGCTCCGGCCTCCGCAGCGCAACTCAATTCGACGGCAGCGCTTCAGGCGATGGAAGGCGTGGCTCAGTTGCCGACCCTGTTGGCGGACGGCGTGGACCGGTTGCTCGAGCGCGTACGCCGCCGGCTCGGCAGCGACGTCCTCCAGCGCAGCATGGCCCTGTTTGCGGGCATGGGGCAGATCCTCATCGTGATCGGGGCGGCGCTGGGGTTGCTCTTCGCGGTGATCTACGCGATCAAGTTTAATTCCTTCATGCTTTTTCTGGCGGGAGTGCTCGGGGTGCTCGCCATCGCCGTTTTGCAGTACGTGGCCAAACGTTTTTTGGAAGGCTGCGCCCGGCTGGTGCGGAGCTCGCCGAGCCGCGTGGCTTCGGCGGCGGTCCTCGATTGCCTCGGGTTGATTCTGTTGATCGCCGCCCTTGGCATATTGATCGCCGGAGTGGTGGGCGCGATCAGGTTGGAGGCAGCCGTTTTGCTCGTGCCGGCCGTGGTCAATGCCGCCACCTGGTTTTTCCTCGCGCTGGTGGCCTTGCACCCCGCGACGGCCAACGTGACGGTCGAGGATGCCAGCGCCGGCGAGGAGGCGATCGGGTTGCTCTCGTTCTTCTTCAAGTCCAGCCTGGTCATGTTGCCGCTGGGTTTCTTCCTGTGCTCCTTGTCCGGAGCGTTGACCCTGGCCATCGGTTTGTTTGGCGGAAACGCTCCCCGCGTATTGCCGTTTCTTTCGCTGGTACCGGGTGAACTGCTGGGCTCCTTCGCCGGGTCGATACCTTCCGAAGCCGTTTTTAGCGGGATCATGGGACTCTCGACCCTGGTCCTCGCTCTCCTGCTCCCGTTGATCACCTACCTGCTGTTCCTCTTTGCGTACCTCCTGGTCGATATCATCCGCGCGATTGTGAGTATCCCGGCCAAACTCGACGCCTTGCGCCGTTAAAAAACTTCGGCCGGTTCAGCGCATCTTCCATTCCGCCCGCCATGCCCCTACCACCCCCGCCGCCTCCGTTCGTTCCGCCACCGCCCCCGCCACCGCCAGCGTTGGTTCCGCCGCCGCCCCCACCATCTCCTCCCGCTCCGCCGCCGCCGATGAGTCAAGGGGCCAGGCGCATATGGTTGGGCGGCACGATCGCCATCGTCCTGGCGCTCGCCGGTTATTTCGTCTGGCAAAAAATCCACAATCATCCGTCCGACTCCGCATTGCTGGCCTGCTTGGATCGCGAAGTCGGCGCGGGGAAGGCGCGTTTTTCGAAGCTCGAGCGCAATGACGTTCCCACTGGCAACGATCGCGTGCAGGGCGCCCTGGTCGCTCACGGTTCGGTTGCGGAGCCGCTTTACACGGCTGTCGATACCAGCGCGTACTTGCGGAGCGAATTTAACTGGGATGCCCGGCCGCTGGCCGAAGCGCGCCGGTTGCTCGCCGGTGCGTCCGGTCCCAGGATTCGCGAGATCGCCGGCCTGGCGGAAGACCCGCCCGATCCGCTCAAGGTCGCGATATTGCGGGAGGTGAGCGCCCGGGCAGCGCCGGTGGTTTATCGATGTTCGCTGTGGGCCGAGCGCGGCGCCAACGGCTGGACGTTGCGCCTGACCGAAGGAAGGTTTGACGGCGATGCTCCCGCCGGAGAGCCCCGGAGCACCTATACCGGCAAGACCTATATTGCCGGGGATGCGACCGACGCCGCCGCCTTGCGCGCGCTGATCGAACAACAGCAGAAGTTCTGCCAGCGCATCGTCGCCGCCCGTGACCAATACCAGGAGGAACGGCGCCGCACCCGGGACGAACGGCTGGCCCGCTATGCCTCGCTGTTCCAGCCCGGTACGCTTTTCACCGGCAGTGTCACATTGCGGCGTAACCAGCAATCGGCCGCGCTGGTGCTTGAGCTCGTGGACCTCAAGGGCGCCACCCGTCAGGTGGCCGCCCTGCTGCGCAACGACGGCGGCTGGAGCGACGCCCGCAAGTTTCAGGGTGAGTGGCGCACCGACGCCGATGCGGAAACGCTCTCGCTCGTACTGGGAACGCGCAGCGATCAGGCCTTGCGCGGCGCCGGACCGATCCTGGATCTGGTCGACACCTGGAATATTGCTTTTCAGGTCGATGCCGACGGCAATCTGCTCGGGACTTCGAACGACTATGAATACCGTTTCGTTCGCGTGCCGGCGGCCCAGGTTGCCGGCGTGAAGGCGGAACTCACCGCGACCCAGGTCGCGGCGCTCGCCGCGTCAGCCGCAGGAGTCGTGTATCAGGGCGTGGCCGTGGCCCGGCGCGATCAAGCCTCGGAATCCGTGCTCCTGCGTTTCACCCGGCAGGAAAACGACGGTGCGCTCCTCGCCGCGTCACTGGAATCGGCGGAACACCCCTCGTGGCACCGTACGCTGAGGGGAACGGTCGCGACCAACCGGTATCGCAATGGCGATCAACCGATCCGCCTCAGGCTCTCCCGCGGCGACAACACGCGCCGTGCGCCCGACCGCTCGGTCTTCGGCTGGGGCGGCGATCTCGCCCTGGCTTTGCGCGTCGACGACGCGCAACTCACCGGCGAGGACGAGGTGTTTACCTATCGTTTCACCCGGCTTTCCGTCGAGCAGGTGCAACAATTGGCGGCGGACCGGGCGTCCCGGGAGCAGAAGTTTTTCAACCTCGTGCGGGCGGGAGCCGTCTACGACGGCACGGTGCGCGACGGAACCGGATTCATCTCCCGGGTACGCCTGCGGTTTATTGCGATCGATCAAGGCGAAGGCTCGTTGACCGCGGCCATCGATTCGCGCGAACAAAACGGCGTCTTCCATGAATGGAAGGGAGCATTCGATGCGGCTGAAGGGATTCTTGCTTTGGGCAGCAGCGGTCGTGGGCACTTTAATCCCAATGGCAACCTGCGGGTTCCGTTTCTCTCCCGCCATGGCTCGTTTCGTCTCAATCTGACGCTGGACGAGACCGGTTTTACGGGAGAACTCGTTGATTACAATGACTGGCGCCTCCTGTTCCCCGCCAGGGCGCGAACTACCCCCATGGTGGCCGGACCGGCGGTCGATCCGGCGACCGGATTGCCGGTCTTCCCGGCCAGCAGCGGCGCCTATGTACTCGCGGAAGGCCGTTGGCAGCCGTTGCCACGCAACGGCGGCCGGGTCACTTATGGTGTAACCCAGGTTCTGA
>DATJPQ010000304.1:0-7132 GCA_035506315.1 Opitutaceae bacterium | reverse complement strand
GCATCGAGCCGGGCGACGTGGAAATCGATCTTTCGAAAATCGAACTGCCGAAGGACGTCGCCCTCGACGTGGAAGGGACCGACGAAGTCTCGATCGCCGCTGCCGCGAAGAAGAAGGCCGCCCGCGCCCACAAGCCGGCCGCGCCCAAGGCGGAATAACCCTCCAACTCCTCTACCTGTTTACATGAGTGTCATTGTCACCGCCCAAATGGTCAGCAACCTGCGCGAGCAAACCGGCGCCGGGCTGCTCGACTGCAAAAAAGCTCTCACGGATGCCAGCGGCAACGTGGAGGAAGCCATCACGATCCTGCGCAAGAAAGGTGCCGCGACGGCCGCCAAGAAGTCCGAGCGCGCCACCAATTCCGGACTCGTCGAAAGCTACATTCACCTTGGCGGCAAGGTGGGTGTGCTCATCGAGGTCGGTTGCGAAACCGACTTCGTTGCGCGCAACGACGAGTTCAAGGTCTTCGTGCGGGATCTCTGTCTGCAGATCGCGGCGTACAGCCCGTTGTACGTTTCCCGCCAGGATGTCCCCGAGGCCGAGCTCCAGAAGGAGCGGGACATCGCCGCGGCCCAGGTCCAGGGCAAACCGCCCGCGGCTCTGCAAAAGATCGTGGAAGGCAAGCTCGAGAAATATTACTCGGCGGTCAGCCTGCTCGACCAGCCCTTCGTGAAGATTCCCGAGAAGACCGTGAAGGAAATCCTCACCGAGAAGATCGCGAAGATGGGCGAGAACATCCAGATCCGCCGCTTCATCCGCTACCAGCTCGGCGCCTGAGCCGCCACGGCAGACTAGCCGTTTTTCCGGCGCTTCGCTTATTCGAGCGAGGCGCCTTTTTTTTGCATGAAAATCACTCGTGGCCAGATTCTCCGCCGCGGACTAACCCATCGTTGTCCCAACTGCGGGGAAAAGACGCTGTTCAAATCTGGCGCGTGGTTTGAACTGAATCCGGCCTGCCCGAACTGTGGCCTGATTATCGAGCGGGACGAGGGGTTTTTCCTTGGCTCCATGTCGCTCAATTATGGCGCGACCGTCGTGGGATTCATCACTCCGGTCGTGGTGCTGGCGTTCCTGCATGTGATCGGCTTCACCACGGCGCTGACCGTGGCGGCGGGGGCGCGGTGGTGGTCCCGATTGTCCTCTATCGGTCCTCGCGCAGCTGGTGGCTCGCCAATTACTACCTGTTTCTTCCCCACCATCTGCCGGCCAATCAACGCGAACTGGGCGCCGGTGAGGATCAAAATACGTGATTTTTCGTCACAGAGAGCACCGAGTTCGACGTAGGTCACGGAGGCAGCTGCATTCCTCTGTGACCTCGACCCAAGTCTATGTGCGCTCTGTGTTTCAATTTTGCTGAATTTTGCCGGTCCGACATTCGCGCTGCTTCGCGGTAATACCGAGATTTTCTGCTTCCGTTTTGTTCGATGGGTTCTACGGTTCCGGGTCCGCGCTACGGAGAGGTGGCAGAGTGGTCGATCGCGCCTGACTCGAAATCAGGTGATGGCTTATACCCATCCGGGGGTTCGAATCCCTCCCTCTCCGCCATTTTTGCGGGGCAAAAATGGCGGTAGTTTTGCGAAGCAAAACAGGGGCGTAGCACCGGGAGAGGGATATGGGCAAACAGCCGCTTGCGGCTGTTTGGGGCGTAGCCCTGAGCGAAGCGAATCAATCCCTCCCTCTCCGCCATTTTTGCGGGGCAAAAATGGCGGTAGTTCGTCGATCACTTGCGGTATCTCAGTCCTGGCGGAGCGCGACAATGGGATCCACGCGTGTGGCGCGGCGGGCGGGAACGAGGCAGGCCACAAGTCCGGTTATCGCCACGATGCCGACCACGCTCGCGAGGGTTACGAAATCATACGGAGAGACCTGCCAGAGCTCGCTCGCCAGCACGCGGGTGACCGCCAGACTCCCGGCGACTCCCGCGATAATGCCGGAACCGATGAGCGTGAAACTGCTGACGATCACGTGCCGCAGCACGTCGCCCGGCGTGGCTCCGATGGCGAGGCGTACGCCGAAATCGCGGGTCTGTCGGGCGACAACGTACGATATCACGCTGTAGATGCCCAGGGCGACCAGCAGCAGCCCGAGCGTGGCGAACACCCCGAGCACGAGCAGCGTGAATTTTGGGGTCGCGTAGGCGTAGCGCGTGAGATAGTTCGCGATGCTGTCGCTTTCGGTGAGCGCGACGCGGCGATCCACCGCCCAGATTTCGTGGCGCACGGCGTGCAGGAGCGCCAGGGGCTCGCCGGCCGTGCGCACGAAAATCGCCCGGTCGCCGGCGGCATCGAGCGTGCAGGGCAGAAACACTTCCGGCGCCGCGGGCTGCTGCACGCCGTCATTTTTGAAATCGGCGATCACGCCGACAATCTCGAGATCGCCCGCGCCGGCGGGCACGGACACGCGGGCCAGGCTGATGCGCTGCCCGATCGGGTCCTCACGGTCGAAGAAGCGGCGGACAAACGCCTCGTTCACGACCGCCACGGAACGCGCGGCATCGATTTCCGCCGCACGGAGCAGCCGGCCGTGTTGCAGCCGCAGTCCGAGCGTCCGGAAATAATCCTCGCTGCAAAGGTCATAGCGGGTGTGGAGCCTTTCCGTGGTCGCCCGGCCGCGAAGTTCGCACAGACTGTCGAGCGAACGCAGGGGAACGATCGAAGTGCCGGTGCTCACCGCGACCACGCCGGGCAGCGCCTGCAGGCGGGGCAGCAGCGCCCGGAAGAATCGCTGTCTGGCCGCCGGAGTCTCGTACTCGCCGCGCGGGAGCGTGAGCGGCGTGTAGAGCAGATGATCGGAGTCGAGACCCAGGACCTGCGCCTGAATGTTCGCGAAGCTGCGCATCAGCAGGCCGGCGCCGGAGAGCAGCACGATCGAGAGCGCGACCTCGATCACGACCAGGGCACCGAGGAATCGTCCGCGGCGGAAGCCGCTGCTCCGGACGCCCGTCTTGAGCGATTCGAGGATATCGACCCGCGAGGCCTGGAGCGCCGGCACGAGGCCGAACACGAGCGCGGTCACCCCCGCCACGCCGAGGCTGAACAGGAGCGCGAGGAGGCTCAGGTGCAGGTCGGCCTCGTCGGGAATCGCCCGCTCGGGCACGAGCCGCGCCAAGGCGTCGATGCCGAAACGTGCGAAAACGCAGCCGACGGCCATGCCGAGCAGCGCGAGGACCAGGCTTTCGACGAGCAGCTGGCGGACGATGCGCGCCCGGCTGGCGCCCAGCGCCGCCCGGACGGCAAGTTCCCTCTCGCGGGCGCTGGCCCGCGCCAGCAGCAGGCTCGCGACGTTGGCGCAAGCAATGAACAGCAGCAGGGCCACCGCGGCCGCGAGCGTGTAAAGCGTCTGCCGAAAATCCCGTACGATGTTGTCCACCCAGCTGACCAGCCGGATCGAGAAGTTCGCCGGATAGTCCTCGGGCTGCACCTGGGCGCGATGGTGCGCGAAGACATTTAGCGCGGTTTCCGCCTGGGTCATCGTGACACCCGGCTGGAGCCGGGCCTGAAAACGAAATGGTTTGTCCCTCACGGCCGCATCCGCCGGATCGATCGCCACCGCCAGGTAAAGCTCGCCGTCGCCCTTGGTGAAGCGCGGCGGCATCACGCCCACGAGCGTCCGGGGCACGCCGTTCAGCAGAAATGTCTGCCCGATGACGGCAGGGTCACGGTTGAGCCGCGCGCGCCAGAAGTTGTAACGGACGACGAAGACGGGCGGGCGGCCGGGCCGGGCGTCGTCGGGAGTGAGCGTGCGGCCGAGCAAGGCGGGCACGCCGAGAAAGTGAAACATGTTGCCGGAGCACAGCGTGCCGGTGATCCGCTCCGCGCCGTCGCGCGTCTCGTAGACCAGGGTTTCCGCCGCGGAGCCGATCACCTCCGCGAAGACCTGCGTCTGGGCCTGGAACTCGAGGAACTCGCGTGGCCGGAACGAGGCCCGACCGGCGCCGTTGGCGCTCCGCGCGTCGCGTACCTGCGGCATGACCACGTGCGCGGCGTCGACGTAGGGAAACGGATCAAGCAGGATGTTCTGGATGACGCTGAACATCGTCGTCGCGCCGCCGATGCCGAAGGCGAGCGTGAGCACCGCCAGCGCGGTGAAGCCGGGCTGCCGGCGAAACCCGTGCAGGGCGTGGCGCAGATCCTGAATCACATACTCCATTGGGCGGCCGAAGCGGAGCAGGCTGACGCCGAGCGCACAACGCCGAACATGGGGCCGGGCCAAGAAGCCTGAAAGGGACAGACAGGTTAAAAAGGATGACGTACCCGGATAGGGCGCTGCGGACCTACGGCCAACGCCATACCGAGTAAAAGGGACAGATTAAAAATATATTGACGTAGTAAAATAAATAAGACTTAATGATGGGAGACTTAATCCCTGAATAAACGGTGAGAACGGCACGCATCAAAGTGAAAGCAGAGGTTGGCGAAGCGGTTTACCACTGCATGACCCGCACGGTGAACGGAGAGAGAATCTTGGACGATCCGGCCAGGGAGGTTCTACGTAAGCAGCTCTGGCAGATCGCTGATTACTGCGGCGTTCTTATCCTCACCTACACCATCCTCAGTAACCATTTTCATGTTCTCGTGCGGGTGCCGCAAAAACAGCTCCCGCCTGACGTGGAGTTACTCCGCCGCTATCAAGTACTATACCCGCGCCCAACCAAATACCAGTGCGCCCGGCTCGAGGTCATCCAAGCCCAGCTAGCCTCCAATGGACCCGAGGCCATCGAGTGGCGCCGCCGCCAGATCGCCCTCATGGGCGATGTCTCCCAGTTCATGAAACTGGTGAAGCAACGTTTCTCCGTCTGGTTCAATCGCAGCCACCAGCGTTACGGCACGCTTTGGTCCGAGCGGTTCAAATCCGTCCTCGTCGAACCTCAGGGCAGGGCGCTCGAAACGATGGCCACCTACATCGACCTGAACTGCGTGCGCGCCGGCCTCGCCAGCGATCCCAAAGACTACCGTTTTTGCGGCTACGCCGAGGCCGTGGCGGGCAACACCGCCGCCCAGGCCGGATTGCTTTCCATCCTCGGCGGCACGTGGCCCGAGGCGCAGGCCACCTATCGCCATTGGCTGTTTGGGACGGCCACCGAGGCCCGCGAATCCGGGGCCAGCATCGATGCGGCACTCCTCGAAAAAGTCATCGCAGAAGGCGGCAGGCTGCCGCTCTCGACCGTGCTGCGGTGCCGGATTCGCTACTTCACCGACGGCGCGGTGCTCGGCAGCAAGGCCTTTGTCGAATCACATCTCGTCGCCTACCGCACCATGACCGGCCGGCGCGAGCGTACCGCCGTCCGTCCGATCCCGCCGGTGGCCGAATGGGACCCGCCGCTGGCCACCTTGCGCTCCCTCCGCAAACACGACTTCGGCTAAGCATCTGTTCAATTTCCGCGCCGTTCCCATAGCAGGAATCAGGTTAGAGGAAAACCCGTAGGCATCGGGGAACTGATATCAGGGAAAAAGCTCGGGGGTCGTGACCAAGCGGTGATCGGGCGCGATCGGGCGGAAAGCGTGCCGGCGGATCAGGTTTTCCCGCCACCAGCCTTCATAGTTCTCGATCGTCTGCACTTCGATTTCCTCATGCTTCACCTGACAGCCCACCTCCAGGTAGGCGTCCAGGTTGGCCAGATCCGGCCGGTGGAGATCTCCCCGTTCAAAGCGGCCCCACATTTCCCCATACAGAGCTTCCAGGTGCAGACGAGCCTCGCCAATTTCTTCACCCAACCGCTGATCCAGTGGGGCGCGATCCTCGCGTGTTCCGTCATGGCCACGCTGCCCTTCCTCGCGCTCTTCCACTGGCTCCAACGCTACATCGTGATCACCGACAGCCGCACCGGCATCAAGTGAAGCGTGCGCCGCAAAGGCCCGGGTTAGCAGAGTTGGGGGATAGCCGGAGTCTTGCCAGCAGGTGTCGCGACGTGGCCGAGACTTTTATTCCCTGACAACGATAGGTTTACCGAAAAACAACAATAAAATATTGACAAACGATATATATTGATCGATTATCAATATGTAATGCACATGAATCGAATCTCGCTTCCTACCGGCCTTAAATGGCTTTTCGCCGCTCTTGAGATCGTTTTGGCCGCGTGGGCCCTCAATGCGCTTTTCCATTTCGCTGAGCTGGGCACCCGCAATCCGATCAGAGGCTCCGGCATGTATTGGATAAGCGGCATCGGACTGCGGCTTGATCCGGCGGCGTTGCATCTCAAGGCCCCGGCATTGGCGGGCAGCACGGTGTCGCTCGAGAATGTTTTCGCCAGCGTCGGAGTAGATCTGACCAGCGCAGGACCGCTGATCAAATCGCTGCTCTGGCCGCTCTGCGGCATCGTGGTGTGCCGCGTCGGCGTGATGATCGCGTTGTGCGAACTTTTCCGGCGGATGTTTCGCAGCGTCGAGCGCCGCGAGGTTTTCACGGTGCGAAACATTGGTCGCGTTCAAAAAATCGGCCTGTTGGTGATCGGTCTGACATTGGTGTCAGCCCTATTCGAACGGACCTACGGCGGCCGGGTATGGGAATTTGTATCTCACAATATCACTACGGAAGGCCTGGCGACGATCGAGCAACACCTGCCGCCGACGCAGGGAATGTCGGCGGGTACATTTTTTGTCCATGGATTCATGATCAACATCGACGAAGACGGGGTCATGTTCGGCTCTCTGATCCGAATCGATTTTCGGGGTGTGCTGCTCGGCCTCGGTTTGATCAGCTTCGGTGCGGCGCTGCGCCAGGGTCTCGCGCTTAAGGAAGAAAACGAACTTACGGTCTGAAAACCTGCCCCACCATGCCGATCAAAGTGAATCTCGACCGGATGATTTTGGAGCGAAAAATGTCGCTCACCGAACTCGCCGGCCGCGTGGACGTCACGCTGGCCAACCTGTCCATCCTGAAGACCGGCAAGGCGCGCGCGGTGCGCTTCAGCACGCTCGCGGCGCTCTGCCGGGAACTCCGTTGCCAGCCGGGTGACCTGCTCGAATATGTCGACGGGCCGGAGCCGTCCGCTCCGGAAGACTCGCCGCCACCGGGACCGGGGGCGATCAGGGGAAGAGCTCGGGAGACGTGACCAGCCGGTGATCGGGCGCGATCGGGCGGAAGGCGTGCCGGAGGGCCAGTTTTTTCTGCCACCAGCCTTCATAGTCCT
>DATJPQ010000303.1:0-45632 GCA_035506315.1 Opitutaceae bacterium | reverse complement strand
GACGGTCAGAACTTCAGCCGGACGTTTTCGTGACCGCAGCGGGGGCATTTGCAGAGGTCGACCCCGCTTGGCGCCGCGTAGATATGGTCGCAGCGGATGCAGTGGAAAGTCGTCTTCCGCCGTTCGCCCTCAAACCGGCGGTGATCGCGACGATCGTAGTACAGCCAGAGCCCGAGAAAAAACAGGCCCACAAGCGTGCAGAAGACGACCGCGCCGGTGGTGAGATCGAACATGCCCCCAGCAAACGCAGTTTGCCTGCCGACTCACGCAAATTGTCGCGGGCGGCGAACCCGCCAGCAAAGGCAATCAATCCGTTTGGCCGCAAAAATGCGCAAAAAGCGTCCGGGGCTCCGGTCACAATCTCTCGCGCGCCGATCGGCGTGACGCAAGGTACAGCACTGACGCGCTCTTCTTGTGCCTCTTTGCGGCCAATAGTTCTGGGTAACCTGCGGTCCCGCACGCGGCGCGAAAATGAAAACGCGCCGAAGCGGGCTTCGGCGCGTGACGCAAAATAGAGAATGGAGCGGATCAGCTCTTGGCTTCGCCTTCGGCCTTGGTCGGGGCCTCGGTCGCGGGGGCGGCCGGAGCGGCGGACTCAGCAGGGGCGGCCGCGGGCGCCTCGGCCGGAGCCTTGGCCTTCGCCGCCTTTCTGCCCTTCGTCTTCTTGTAGCCGGTATCCTCGGCCTTCACGAATTCGATGAGCGCCATCTCGGCGGCATCGCCGATGCGTTGCTTCGAAAGCTTGTAGATGCGGGTGTAACCGCCGGCGCGGTTGGCGAAATCCTTGTACTTTTCGTTGAAGAGGAGTGCGACCGCCTCCTTGCTCCGCACCTTGGAGAGCGCGATGCGGCGGAGATGGACAGCGTCCTTCTTCTCCTTGGCGGCGGCGGCATGCTTGGCCTTGGTGATCACCTGCTCGATGAAGGGGCGCAGGGCCTTGGCCTTGGTGAGGGTCGTCTCGATCCGGCCGTGGGTGATGAGGCCGACCGCGAGGTTGGACAGCATCGCCTCGCGGTGTTCGCGGGTGACGCCCAGGGAGGCGTGATGTTTTGAGTGACGCATTGGGTGGAAGGACCAAGTGACAAGTAGCAAGTATCAAGACTTGCACCACAGGCACTCGATCAGTTTTTGAAAATTGTTACTTGTAACTTGTTACTTGCTACTTGCCGCGCTCCGCACGGCCTAGGCTTCCTTCTTCGAGTCGAGGAGGCGCTCGTCGAACTTCATGCCGAGCGAGAGGCCGAGGGCCTCGAGCTTTTCCTTGATTTCGTTGAGCGACTTCTTGCCGAAGTTGCGGTACTTGAGCATCTCCTGCTCGGTCTTCATCGCCAGCTCGCCGACAGTCGTGATGTTGGCGTTGTTGAGACAGTTGGCGGCGCGGACCGAGAGTTCGATTTCGTTGACCGACATGTTGAGCAGCTTGCGGAGCTTGTTCTCCTCCTCGGAGACGGCGCTCTGCTGGTTCTCGAACTCGAATTGCTCATCGCTCACGCGATCGAACACGTCGAGGTGATGCTTGAGGATCGAGGCGGACTGCTTGAGGGCGTCGTCGGGCGTGATGCGGCCGTCGGTCCAGACTTCGAGGATCAGCTTGTCGTAGTCGGTGATCTGGCCGACGCGCGTGTTTTCCACGGCGTACTTGACGAGGCGCACCGGCGAGAAGAGCGAATCGAGCGGGATGATGCCGATGGCCTGCTCCTCCTTCTTGTTGAGCTCGCCCGGGCAATAGCCGCGACCGGTCTTGATTTCGATCTCGGCCTCGAAGGAGCGCTTCGAATCGAGCGTGCAGATGATCTGGTCGGGATTGACGATCGTGATGTTGGGATCGGCCTGGATGTCGGCCGCGGTGACCGGGCCCTGCCGGCCACTGACCTTGATCAGCAGCGAGAGCGGCTCGCGTTTCTGGGAAACGATGAGGATTTTCTTCAGGTTGAGCACGATGTCGGTGACATCCTCGACCACGTTGTCGATGCTCTGGAACTCGTGCTGCACGCCCTCGATCTTGACCGAGGAGATCGCGGCGCCCTCGATGGAGCTGAGGAGCACGCGGCGGAGCGAGTTGCCGACGGTGTGGCCATAACCGGCTTCGAAGGGTTCGGCGATGAACTTGGCGTAGGTTGGCGTGGCGCCTTCCTCGACTTTGGTGAGCTTGCTGGGAAGTTCGAACTTACCGAGACGTTTGGGCATGACGGGCTCTCTGGTTGAGAGTTGAGGGTTGAGAGTGGAAAGGAGGGACCGGTTAGAAGCGGCTGTAGAACTCGACGATCAACTGTTCGTTGACGCCCGGCTCCATCTCGTCGCGCGTCGGGAGCCGGTTGACGACGGCCTTGAGCTGCTCGGCCTGGAGGCTGAGCCAGCCGGGGACGTTGCGGATGCGATTCTCCTCGAGGTTGCGCGTGATGAGCTGGCGCGAGGACGAGGTGTTTTTCACCTCGATCTCATCGCCCGGCTGCACGTTGTAGCTCGAGACGTCGACCTTGTGGCCGTTGATGCGGATGTGGCCATGGTTGACGAGCTGGCGCGCGGAGGCGCGGCTCTTGGCAAAACCGAGGAGATAAACGACGCTGTCGAGACGGGTCTCGAGGAGCTGGAGGAAGCGTTCGCCGGTGACGCCGCGTTCGCGCTTGGCGATGGCGAACACGCGGCGGAACTGGCGCTCGAGCAGGCCGTAGATGAAACGCAGCTTTTGCTTCTCGGCGAGGCCGAGGCCGTACTCCGAGTGCTTGCGCCGCGATTTCGGGCCGTGCTGACCGGGCGGATAGCTGCGGCGTTCGAACGCCTTGGGCGAACCGAGAATCATCTGGCCGAACCGCCGGCTGATGCGGGTGGTGGGTCCGATATAACGAGCCATGGTGGAAAGGAAGGGTGAAAGTGAAGGTGAAGGTGAAAGGGCGAAACGACGCGGAGCGCGCGTTTACACGCGGCGGCGTTTGCGCGGACGGCAGCCGTTGTGCGGGATCGGGGTGACGTCGACGATCGAGACGATTTCGAGGCCGATGGCCTGGAGCGCGCGGATGGCGCTGTCGCGACCGAGGCCGGGACCGGAAACGCGGATGATCACGTCCTTGAGGCCATGGGACATGGCATTGCGGGCGGCATCCTGCGCCACGATCTGGGCGGCGTAGGCGGTGGATTTGCGCGAGCCGCGGAAACCGCATTTGCCGGCGCTGGACCACGCGATCACCTGGCCGCGCTGGTCGGTGATGGAGACGATGGTGTTGTTGAACGAGGCCAGGACGTTCGCGAGACCCGAAGTGATGTTCTTCGAACCTTTCGCCTTGCGGACCTTGATCTCGCCCAGTTCCTCCTTGAGGAGTTCTTCGGCGGTGGGCTGCTTGGCGACGCCGCCAATCAGCTCGACGGGCTTGGCCGGAGCCGCGGGCGCAGCGCCTTCCGCGGCGGGCGCGGGAGCGGCCGTACCTTCGGCGGCGGGCTTGGCGGCCTTGTCGGCGGCTTCCTTCTTGGGAGCCTTTTCCTTGGCCGGCTTTTCCGGAGCGGGGGCTTTGGTTTCAGCGCCGGCGGCAGCCGGGGCGGCGGCCTCCTTCTTCGGAGCCTTTTCTTTTTTCGGAGCGGACTTTTCTTCGGCCATGGTGAGAATGGTTATTCGGCGGTGGCGGGAGCGGCGACTTTGGTGACACCCACGGTCTTGCGGGGGCCCTTGCGGGTGCGGGCGTTGGTGCGGGTGCGCTGGCCGCGGACGGGCAGGCCCTTGCGGTGCCGGGTGCCGCGGTAGCAATTGACCGCCTGGAGGCGCTTGAGATTGCCCGCGATCTCGCGGCGCAGATCGCCCTCGACGACCCATTTATGCTCCGTGATCACGTGCATGATCTTGTTGAGCTGTTCTTCCGTGAGGTCCTGCGCGCGCTGGTCCAGCGCGATGCCGGCTTCTTTCACGATCAGGTCGGCGCGCTGCGGGCCGATGCCGTAGATATAACGGAGGGAATACGCGACTTTCTTCTTCGCGGGGATTTCGACACCGAGGAGACGAGGCATGAGGTTGAGTTTGAGTTAGAGTTGGTTGATGAGAGTGAAAGTGAAAGTGAGCGGGAGGGTGGACGCTAGATACCGGCGGTGGATGCGGGCAGGGCGTGGACCGGACCGGAAACGGGGCGCGGGATCGTCAGAATCTCCGGGCCGCGATCGCTGGTGAGCACGGTATGCTCGAAGTGGGCGGAGGGCGAGCCATCGGCCGTGACGACGGTCCAGCCGTCGCTGAGCGTCTTCGTCTTGTAGCCGCCGAGGTTGACCATGGGCTCGATCGCGAGCGTCATGCCCGGCTTGATCTTGTCGCCCGTGCCCTTGCGGCCGAAGTTCGGAATCTGCGGCTCTTCGTGCATCGAAAGGCCGACCCCGTGGCCGACCATGTCGCGCACGACGCTGAAGCCGTGGGATTCGACATACGTCTGCACGGCATGGGAAATGTCGCCGATGCGACCGCCGACCTGGGCCTTCGCAATGCCGAGGCGGAGAGACTCCTCGGTCACCTGCAGGAGGCGCTGCCACTCGGCCGGGATCGCTCCGACCGGGACGGTGGCAGCATTGTCGCCGATATACCCGTCGTAGGACACGACGATGTCGATCGCGACGATGTCGCCATCGCGCAGGATGCGGCGGAACGACGGGATGCCATGCACCACCTCTTCGTTGACCGAGATGCAGGTGTGCGCCGGATAGCGGCGGGAGCCCAGCTGGTAACCGTAGCAGGCGCTGCGGGCACCGAGGCGGTCCATGACCGCGCGGGCGGCTTCCTCGAGATCTTGCGTACTGATGCCAGGCCGGACGATCGCCTTCGTTTCCTGAAGGACCGTCGCCGCAATCGCGCAGGCCTCGCGCATGTGGACAATCTGGCGTTCGTTTTTGAGCGGGATCATCGCGCGGGGATCAGCCAGCCTCCGCGAGGAGGCCGAGATCGCGGTAGTGAGCGACGAGAACCGGCGCCGCCTCCGGGGCGGCCACCACGGCATCGAGCGCTTCGCAGCGCGTTTCGAGCCATTCGTCGAACACCAGGGCTTGGAGCAGCGTAGCCGGGAAATCCGTGAGGAAAAAACCCGCATCAGGTTTACGCGTCCAGAACCAGCGGCGCAGGGCCGCCAGCACGACCTCGTCGGCGCGAGCACCGGCGAGAGGACGACGCGAAATCTCCGGCCGCATCAATCGGGCGGGAGAGACGTGCTCGATATGCAAAGAACGGACCTCGGCCATCACGTTATCGGGAAGAGAACTTAACGAACCGAGGAAGATGAGTTTACGCTTGGCGGGATCGCCATTGCGGGAAAAGAGGCCGGAGCTTGGAACGGCCGCAACCAAAGTAAAGCACTATTTAAAGGAGGTCTTATAGAACCAGATCACCAAGCCGAGGACCAACAAGCCCAACATCGGCAAGGCAATCTTCATCACGGCTTCCTGACTGAGGGCCTCGCCGGTCATGCCACCCTGCGGGTTGGCGCTGCGGGCGCGAATGCGGCCCTTCTTAAGGAAGCCGTCGTAATGGCGTTGCAGCAGGAATGTCTCGATCTGACGCATGGTGTCGAGGATGACGCCCACGGTGATCAGCATGCCGGTGCCGCCAAAGAAATACGCAATGCGCTGCGGGACGTTGAGTTCGAAGAGCAGCACATCGGGCATGACGGCGATGATGGTGAGGAAAATCGCGCCCGCGAGGGTGAGACGCGTCATCACGAAATCGAGGAACTTCGCGGTCGGTTCTCCCGGGCGGACACCGGGAATGTAACCGCCATATTTCTTGAGATCGTCGGCGATCTGGATCGGCTTGAACATGACCGACACCCAGAAATAGCTGAAGAACAGGATCAAGGATGTATAAATGAGATAATAAGACCAATGGCCGCGCAGCAAATTCGAGGAGAATTCGATCAGGAACTTGATGTTAAAAGCGGCACCGACCTGCGAAAAGATCTGCTGTGGGAAGAGCAGGATCGCACTCGCGAAGATGACGGGCATGACGCCGGAGTAGTTGACCTTGAGCGGGAGGAACGAGCTCTGGCCGCCCATGACCTTGTTGCCGACGACGCGCTTGGCGTATTGCACCGGGATTTTCCGCTGGCCCTGCACCACCATGATGATGCCCATGGTCACGGCGACGAAGAGGGCGACCATGATCACCGCCTGGTGCATGCCCAGGCCTGCGCCGGTGCCGACGGGACGGAAAAAGAGTTTGTAGGTGGCGGTGGCCGCGCCCGGGATGTCCTGGAGAATGCCGACGGTGATGAGCAACGACACGCCGTTGCCGATGCCGCGCTGCGTGATCTGCTCGCCAAGCCACATGAGCAACATGGTGCCGGCGGTCATGAAGGTGATCGACGTGAGAAGGAACGACGTCTTGTCCACCATCACGATGCTACCGTAGGTGCCGACATCGAATCCGCTGAACAGGCGGGCGGGATTTTCCAGCGCAAGGATCAGGAGCGTGCCCTGCACCAAACAGATCGCGACCGTGGCGTAGCGGGTATACTGCGTGAGCTTCTGGCGGCCCACGTCGCCCTCCTGCTGGAGGCGGCTGAGCGCCGGTACGACGGCCGTCATCAACTGGAAGATGATCGAAGAGCTGATGTAGGGCATGATGCCCAGCGCGCAAACCGCGCCCTTCACGAGCGCGCCGCCGGTGAACATGTTGTAGAGGCCGACGAGGGCGCCGCCGGCGCTCTGCGTCTGGTCGGCGAAGAAATGCTGCAGGGGCTGCGGATCGATGCCGGGCAGCGGAATGTGCGCGCCGACACGAGCGACGAACAACAGCGTCAAAGTGTAGAAAATCCGCGAGCGCAGCTCGGGAATTTTCAGCGAGTTCGTAAAGGCGGAAAACACGGGAGGGGAGATTTTCGATTTTAGATTTTAAATTTTCGATTTGAGGGTTTCGACCGGGTGGTGGGCAGGGCGATTCATCCGATCAAAAATCAGAAATCGAAAATCGAAAATGGGAAGCGGGCTCAGCCCACAATGGCCTGGCCGCCGGCCTGTTCGATCTTGGCCTTGGCCGAAACGGAGAACTTGCTGGCGGTGACCTTGAAGGCGCGGCTGAGATCGCCGTCACCGAGCACCTTGATGAATTTCTCGCCGGGGCGGATGCAGCCGTTCTGGGCGAGCACCTCGGCGTTGATTTCGACGACTTCGGGAGGAAGCCAGGCAAAGTCGGCGACATTGACCACCGCGGGTTCGACGCGGAAGGACGCCTGGTTGAAGCCGCGATGCGGGAGCTTGCGGTACAGGGGCATCTGGCCGCCTTCGAAACCGGGGCGGATGCTGGAGCCGGAACGGGCGGTCTGGCCCTTGCCCCCGCGGGTGGAGGTCTTGCCGTGGCCGCTGCCTTCGCCGCAGCCAACCCGTTTCTTGCGGTGCACGGCGCCGGCGACGTTTTTGAGTTCGTGGAGTTTCATGGATGTTCCTCAGGAGGCGCCCGGCTCCGCCGCACGGCGAAACCGGACTCGG
The DNA here is from genome assembly GCA_035506315.1 of Opitutaceae bacterium. Classification (GTDB taxonomy): domain Bacteria; phylum Verrucomicrobiota; class Verrucomicrobiia; order Opitutales; family Opitutaceae; genus MWDT01. The sequence goes on along the minus strand of DATJPQ010000303.1, from coordinate 38,189 downwards.
ATTAAAATCGGGAGATCAGGTTTTACGGGTCGCCGTGATATCCTCGGCGAGACGCAGCTGCAGGAGGCCGTTGAGCGTGGCGTTCACGACGGCGATGTGATTCTTCGAACCCATCGACTTGGTGAGCACGTTTTTCACGCCCGCCGCCTCGAGCACGGCGCGCACGCCACCACCGGCGATGAGGCCGGTACCGGGCGAGGCGGGCTTGAGCAGCACCTTGCCGCCATCGGCCTGGCCGAGGACGTCGTGCGGGATGGACTCGCCCTTGAGCTTGACGAACACCATGCGCTTTTTCGCATTCTCGGTGCTCTTCTTGATCGCGTCGGGCACTTCGTTGGCCTTGCCGTAGCCGACGCCGACCTTGCCCTTGCCATCGCCGACGACGGCGAGCGCGGCGAAGCTGAACCGGCGGCCGCCCTTGACGACCTTGGCGCAGCGGTTGATGAAGACGACCTTCTCGATGAAGCCGGAAGCCTCGGGCGCAGCCTGCTGCTGCTGGTTGCCACGGTTGAAATTGCCGCCGCGGCGGAACTCGCGACGCTGGCCTTCCCGGGGCGCCGGCGCGGAAGCGGGGGCGGGGGCGGGAGCGGTGGACTGGGGAGCGATATTTTCGGTGCTCATGCGCGGCTTAGAATTTGAGACCACCTTCGCGGGCGGCGTCGGCGAAAACCTTCACCTTGCCGTGGTAGGGGCGGCCATTGCGGTCGAAGACGACCTGGGTGATGCCGGCAGCCTTGGCCTTGGTCGCGAACGCGACCCCGAGGACCTTCGCACCGGCGAGATTGGCTTTGAGTTTTTGTTTGCGCAGCCCGGCGTCGAGGCTCCCCAGGAAGACGAGGGTCTTGGCGGCATCGTCGTCGATGGCCTGCGCATAGATATGCTTGGAGCTGAACTTGACGCTCAGGCGCGGGCGCGCGGCGGTGCCGGCGACCTTCTTGCGGATGCGCCATTTGCGCTTCTGCAGCAGCTGGGCTTTGTAAGTGGTATTCATGGTGGCTCGGGAGGCGTTGCGGGTGGGCGTTAGGCGACGGTCTTGCCTTCCTTGCGGCGGACGCGCTCGCCGACGAGGCGCACGCCCTTGCCCTTGTAGGGCTCGGGTTTGTAGTAGGCGCGAATCTCGGCCGTGATCTGGCCGACCATCTGCTTGTCGCAGCCTTCGACCTTGATCTTGGTGCCGTCGGTGACGGTGAGCTTGATGCCCTCGGGAATGTCGTGGAGGACCGGATGCGAGTGGCCGAGCGAGAGATCGAGCTGCTTGCCCTTGAGCACGGCCTTGAAGCCGACGCCCTGGATTTCGAGATCTTTCGCATAGCCCTCGGTCACGCCCTTGACCATGCCGGCGATCACCGAGCGGGCGGTGCCATACATGGCGCGGGCGAAACGGCTGTCGGACGTCGGAGCCACGGTCACCTTTTTATCGGCGATCGCGATCTTCACGGCATCCGCGAATTGCTTTTGGACTTTGCCCTTCGGGCCCTCGACGAAGACGTGATTGCCGTCTTTGATGTCGACTTTGACCTTTTCGGGAATGGGAACGGGTTGTTTGCCGATGCGGCTCATGGTGCGGGATCTCCTTACCAGACGTTGCAGAGGAGCTCACCGCCCGCCTTGTTGCGACGGCAATCCTGGTCCTTCATGAGGCCCTGGGAGGTCGAAACGATGGCGATGCCGAGCCCGTTGAGGACGCGGGGAATCTCGGTGTAGCGGTAATACATGCGGCGGCCGGGCGTGGACACACGCTTGAGGCCGGTGATGGCGGGCGCGCCATCGAGATATTTCATTTTCACGATGAGGGTCTTGTGGCCCTGGGCGTCGGTGCCGTTGCTGTGGTCGAGCACGTAGCCCTCGGCCTTCAGGATGGCGGCGAGGCCCTCCTTCAGCGTGGAGTGCGGTGCCGCGCATTCATCGAGACGCGCCTTGCTCGCATTGCGGAGCCGCGTCAGGAAATCGGAGATCGGATCAGTCATGGTCGGATGTTTTGGGTTCGGGACGCCGGGCGGGTCATATCCAACGCGCCGGAGGCGCGTACACTCCCGTCGGCGAAAGTGGTCACCAGGATGATTTGGTCACGCCGGGGATTTTGCCGGCGAGGGCGAGTTCGCGGAAGGTGATGCGCGAGACGCCGAAGCGCCCGATATAGGAGCGCGGGCGGCCGCTGAGGGAGCAGCGGTTGCGGACGCGGATCGGGGCCGAGTTGCGCGGCAGCTTCTGCAGTTTTTTCTGCGCGGCGAAGAACTGTTCGTCGGTCGTGGCGGGATTGGCGAGGATGGCCTTGAGCTCGGTGCGCTTGGCCTTGAATTTGGCGGCGAGCTTGACGCGCTTCTTGTTGCGCTCGATGGCGGAAGTTTTCGGCATGGCAGAACGGTGGTTGGAAGTTAGACGGCGGACGCGGCGGCGGCCGGTTTCGGCGCCTCGGGTTTCGGAGCTTCCGGCTTCGGAGCCTCGGGTTTGTGCGCCTCGGGCTTGTGGACGGTCTCGGTGGGACGGCGGAAAGGCATGCCGAGGAGGCGCAGGAGTTCGCGACCCTCGTCGTCGGTTTCGGCGGACGTCACGATGGTGACGTCGACCCCGATGTGCTTCTTCGCGTCCCCGAGCGAAATCTCGGGGAAAATGGTGTGGTCGGTGATGCCGATGTTGTAGTTGCCCTGGCCGTCGAGTCTTGGCGAAACGCCGCGGAAGTCGCGGATGGAGGGAAGGGCGACCGCGACGAGCCGGTAGAGGAACTCCCACATGCCGGCGCCGCGCAACGTCGCGTGACAGCCGACGACCTGCCCCTGGCGGAGCTTGAAATTCGCGATGGCCTTGCGGGACTTGGCGAGCACGGTCTTCTGGCCGGCGAGCAGGTTCATGTCGCGCTGGGTGTCGGCGATCACGTTCTTGTCGGCCTCGGAATCGATGCCGGTGTTGACCGCGATCTTCACGATCTTCGGCACCTGGTGCTTGTTCTTGTACCCGCGGCTCTTGACGAGCTCGGGCACCACGACTTCCGCGTAGTATTTCTGTAAAGTGGGAACGTATTTGCTCATTTCGGGATCCGCCGGATTACCGACCCGGACGGCGTTTGGGATGAGTGGATTGGATAAAGACGGTCAGTAACGCAGGGCGCGACTTGGGTTGGCAAGCGTCGATTGGGCTCAGGCCGGAGCGGACGCGGGAGAGGCAGACTGCCGTTGGGCGGCGCGCTTCTCGTGGTCGGCCTTGAGCATGAGGTTGGAGAGGTGGATGGAACCCTCGCGTTCGGCGATGGTGCCGTTGGGGTGCTCCTGCGATTTGCGCAGGTGGCGCTTGATCATGGCCACCCCCTCGATACGGGCGCGCTGCTTGGCGGACAGGACCTCGAGGATCTTGCCCGACTTGCCCTTGTGGGAGCCGGAGATGACGACGACCTCGTCGCCGCGTTTCACGTGGAATTTTTGCATGATCAAAGTACCTCCGGTGCGAGCGAGATGATCTTCATGTAGTTCATCGCGCGCAGTTCACGGGCGACGGGGCCGAAGATGCGGGTGCCCTTGGGATTGCCCTCGAGGTCGATGATGACGATCGCGTTCGAGTCGAAACGCAGATAGCTGCCATCGGACCGGCGGATGGGTTTGCGCGTGCGCACGACGACGGCCTTGGCGACCTCGCCCTTTTTGACCGTGGCGTCGGCGGTGCTTTCCTTGATATTGACGGTGACGATGTCGCCGACATGGGCGAAGGCCGTGCGCTGGCCCTTGCGCGCAATCATCGACGCCTTGCGGGCGCCGGTGTTGTCGGCAACTTCGAGAATGGAGCGCAGTTGAATCATGGCGTGCCTCCGAATGGTTGATGGTTAGAAATTAGGCTTGCGGAGCCGGCGCGGGAGCGGCGGCGGGGGCGATCTTGGTGGGCACGCTGGCGGCGACATCGGCCTCGGTGATGGCCTCGGCCGTGGCGGTGCTGGCGCGCTCGATGACGGAGACGACCCGCCAGCGCTTCAGGCGGCTGATCGGGCGGGTTTCCATGAGCTCGACCTTGTCGCCGAGCCGGGCGTCGTTCTTCTCGTCGTGCGCGTGGACGACGATCTTGCGGCTGATGACCTTGTGGTAACGCGGATGGGGCCGCTTGTAGGGAATCGTGGCCTTGATCGACTTGTCGCCCATGCGGCTGGTGACGATGCCGATGAGCTTCTTGCGCGAGGAGCGCTGGCCGGGAGTGGCGGTGGACATGGCGGTAATAAATTTTCGATTTGGGATTTTGGATTTTCGATTTAGCGCCGCAGATGCGGCGCTCAGGCCGGCGATCCAAAATCGGCAATCGAAAATCAAAAATGTGGTTAGGCGGCAGCGGGTTTCGGGGTTTTCTTCGGCTGGTGGCGGACGGTCTCCAAACGCGCGATGTCCTTGCGGTAGATGCGCAGGAGATGCGGCTTTTCGATCTGGCCGGTGTGTTTGCGGAGGCGGAGCTGGACGAGCTGCTCGCGGGTTTCGCGGAGCTTGGTGTCGATCTCGGCGGCGGATAAATCGCGGATTTCTTTCGAAGTCATGGCGGAGCGTCTCGGTTGGCGGTGGCGGTTATTCGACCGTGCCTTCGCGCAGGAGGAAACGGCAGTGGAAGGGCAGTTTGGCGTCGGCCAGGCGGAAGGCCTCCTTGGCGACAGTGAGGGGCACGCCGGCGAGCTCGAAGAGGACCACGCCGGGCTTGATCTGGGCGACGTAGTACTCGACCGGGCCCTTGCCCTGGCCCTGGCGGACCTCGGCGGGTTTCTTGGTGATCGGCTTGTGCGGGAAAACGCGGATCCAGAGTTTGCCCTTGCGCTTGAGGTGGCGCGAAATGGTGATGCGCGCGGCCTCGATCTGCTGGCCGGTCATGGGGCCGCGGGTCAGGGACTGGAGGCCAAATTCGCCGAAGGCGAGCGTGTTGCCGCGTTTGGCGTTGCCGGCGCGCGAACCCTTCTGGGATTTGCGGAATTTGGTGCGGGCGGGGGCGAGAGCGGAAGCCATGGTAGGTGTCTCCTAGTAGATGATCGGACGGCGCCTCAGGCGGCGTCGGTTTCCTTTTTGCAGATCCAGCACTTCACGCCGATCTTGCCGTAAACGGTGTGGGCTTCAGCGAAGCCGTAATCGATGTTTTCGCGGAGGGTGTGCAGCGGCACGCGGCCTTTGCGCTGCCATTCGCGGCGGGCGATTTCCGCGCCACCGAGGCGGCCGGAGCTCTGGATACGGATGCCCTCCGCGCCGAGCGCCATGGCCATTTCGACGGCCTTCTTCATCGCGCGGCGGAACGCCACACGGCGCTCGAGCTGCAACGCCACGTTCTCGGCGACGAGCTGCGCCTCGATCTCGGGCTTCTTGACCTCCTGGATGTCGAGCAGCACGTCCTTGCCGGTGAGCTTGGCCAGCTCGGCCTTGATGTTTTCGACCTCGGCGCCCTTGCGGCCGATGACGACGCCGGGGCGGGCGGTGTAAATTTTGACGCGCACGCGGGTGCCGGCGCGCTCGATGAAGATGCGCGGCACGGCGGCCTGCTTGAGCTTGGCGAAGAGGTGATCGCGGATCTTCTGATCCTCGGCCAGCAGCGCGGGAAATTCCTTCTTGGGGGCAAACCAGCGCGACTGCCAGTTATGCCGGACAGCGAGACGAAAACCGACGGGATTGGTCTTTTGGCCCATGGTAAGTAGTGGATCAGTTGTTGTCGGTGCCGTCGGACAGAACGATGCAGATGTGCGACATCTTCTTGCGGCGCGGCGCGGCGGAACCGCGGGCGGCGGCCTTGAAGCGCTTGAGGACCGGCCCCATCTCGATGCGGGCGCTCTTCACGACGAGGTTGTCGGCGGAGAGATTGGCGTTGTTCTCGGCGTTGGCGATGGCGCTCTTGAGCGTCTTGGCGATGAGACGGGCCGACTTGCGCGGGATGAGCGCGAGATATTCGACCGCCTCGGGGGCCTTGCGGCCCTGGATGAGGCAGACCACTTCGCGCATTTTTTTCGGCGACATGCGCGCGTAGCGGGTGATGGCTTGGACTTCCATGGTGAGGAGGATTCCTTTGGTGGAGGCGACAGCAGCGCCGCGGAGGCGGCACCCTGCCCTTTTGAGTTGGGTGAGTTAAATAGGAGTGGAGGGATCAGATTTCCTTGCGGGTCATGCCGCCGTGCGCCTTGAAGACGCGCGTCGGGGAGAACTCGCCGAGTTTGTGGCCGACCATGTTCTCGGTGACATAGACGGAGACGAAAACTTTGCCGTTGTGCACGTTGAACGTGTGCCCGACGAAATCGGGCGTGATGGTCGAGCGACGGGACCAGGTCTGGATCGGCTTGCGGGCGCCGGACTTCGCGGCCTTCTCGATTTTTTCGAGCAGGTGGTAATCGACGTAGAAGCCTTTTTTGATGGAACGGGCCATGGTGCGAAAGGGCTGGGGTTATTTCTGGCCGCGCGGCTTGCGACCGTTGTGGTGGACGATGATCTGGCTGTTCGACTGCTTGGAACGCCGGCGGGTCGGGAAGCCCTTGGCGAGCTGGCCCCACGGCGAGACGAGTTGCTGACGGCCGCCGCCACCCTTGGATTTGCCCTGGCCGCCGCCGTTGGGATGGTCGACGGGGTTCATGGCCATGCCGCGGACGTGCGGGCGCCGGCCGAGCCAGCGGGTGCGGCCGGCCTTGCCGAGCGACTGGTTGTTGTGGTCGCCGTTGCCGACTTCGCCGACCGTGGCGCGGCACTTGGCGTTGACGAGCCGCAGCTCGCCCGAGGGCATCTTCAACTGCGCGGTACCGCCTTCGACCGCGACCAGCTCGAGCGAGGCGCCGGCGGCGCGGGCGATCCGCGCGCCGCGAAGGGGGACGAGTTCCACGCAGTGGACCTTCGTGGACGGCGGGATGATCTCGAGCGGGAAGTTGTTGCCGACCAGAAAATCGTTGGTCGTGGCCTTGTTGGAGGCAACGATGGTGCCGCCGACCTTCAGGCCCTTGGGAGCGATGATGTAGCTCTTGACGCCATCGGTGTACTCGACGAGGGCGAGGTTGGCGCTGCGGTTCGGGTCGTACTCGAGGGCGATGACCTTGGCCGGGATGTCGAGCTTGTCGAAACGCTTGAAGTCGATGATGCGGTAGAGGCGCTTGTGGCCGCCGCCGCGATGCCGGGAGGTGAGCCGGCCGTAGCAGTTGCGACCGCCGGTCTTGGACAGCGACTCGGTGAGGGCACGCTCCGGGCGTTTCGTGGAAAGCTCTTCATCGCGGTTGAGCGATGTGAAACGCAGGGAGGGCGTGAGCGGGCGGAAAGGATTGAGAGGCATGGTAGGATCTCCGGTTAGGGATGAGCGCGGTTAGACGAGCTCGATTTTGTCGCCGGACTTCAGCGTCACGATCGCCTTCTTGAAGTCGGAGGTCTGGCTGGGGCGGCCCTGGCGGCTCTTTTTGTTTTTGCCGCGGACGTTCATGACGTTCACGCGCGTGACCGTGACCTTGAAGGTCTGCTCGACCGCCTGGCGGATGGCGAACTTGGTGGCCGTGGGGGCAACCTCGAAGGCGTACTGGCCGTAGGTGGCCGAAAGCAGATTGGCCTTTTCGGTGAGGAGCGCGGTGGTGAGTACTTTATTGGCGTTCATTAGTTCTTACCTCCGGTGACGCGGGCGATGATCGCGTCGAGCGCCCGGGCGCTGACGATGATCCGCTGGTACTGGGCGAGATCGAGGGCGTTGAGCTTGGCCGCCTCCTGGAGCGAAACGCGCTTCAAGTTGCGGGCCGCGCGCATCGTCTCGACGGCGAAGGGCGCATCGACGAGGAGCAATTTGCCCTTCGGGGCGATGCGGGTGAGGACTTCGTTGATGACCCTGGTCTTGGCGGGCGAAGCCTGCCAGGCCTCGATGACCTCGATTTCGCCGGCGACCGCCCGGTCGAAGAGCGCGCGGCTGAAAGCGAGGGATTTCACCTTGCCGTTGATTTTTTGCGAGTAGTCGCGCGGCTTGGGGCCGAAGACCACACCGCCACCGGGCCACAGGGGCGAACGGATCGAGCCGGCGCGGGCACGGCCACTCCCCTTCTGGTTCCACGGCTTTTTGCCGCCGCCGCTGACTTCGCCGCGACGTTTGGTGGAATGCGTGCCGAGGCGCTGGTTGGCGCGGATGGCGACGATGACCTGTTTGAGCGCCTGCACCCCTTTGTTGCCCTCGAAAACGGGCAGACCGAACTCCTGTTCGCGGGAGGTCTTGGCGTCGGGACTGTAAACTTTAAGCTTCATGACGATTGCGTCCTCCGGGGTTAGCTGGCCACCTTGCGCTGGCCCTTGATGGCGGAGCGCACGATCAGGTCGTCGCCGTTGGCGCCGGGGACCGCACCCTTGACGAGGATGAGGTTCTTGTCGGCGATCACCTTGACGACGGTGAGATTCTGCACGGTGCGATGAACAGAGCCCATATGGCCGGGCATCGTCTGGTTTTTCCAGGTGCGGCCGGGCGTCTGGCGCATGCCGATCGCGCCGATGCGGCGATGGAACATGGAGCCGTGGGAGGCGGGACCGCCGGCGACGCGGTGGCGTTTGACGACGCCCTGGAAACCCTTGCCCTTGGTGATGCCCATCACGTCGACGTACTGGCCTTCCTTGAAGGCCTCGACGGTGACAACATCGCCGGGCTTGGCGGTGGGCGCGGCGGCGAGGCGGACCTCGCTGAGAATGCGCGGCGCCAGCTCGAGGTTGGCCTTCTTGGCGTGGTTGAGCTCGGCCTTCGCGGAGTTCTTCAGCTTTTTCTGGCTGAAACCGAGCTGGACGGCGTTGTAACCGTCGGATTCGACGGTCTTGACCTGGACCACGGTGCAGGGTCCGGCCTCAACGACGGAGACGGGGACCAGGACGTTTTGCGCGTCGTAGACCTGCGTCATGCCGATTTTTTTACCGATGAGAGTAGAGATCATGGGCTAAGCGGTAGGTGGAGGTTATCCGTTTCGTTAGACCTACATTAGGGTTTCCGGCGGTGGGCCCGACGGAGAGCCGCTAAACTGTCTGTGGAAACTGTACTCTTGGCTCTGTGGGTTGGAGTTAAACGTTGATGGTGATGTCGACGCCCGAGGGCAGATTGAGCTTTTTGAGCTCGTCCACGGTCTGGGCGGTGGGCTCGACGATATCGATGAGGCGTTTGTGGGTGCGCGTCTCGAACTGCTCCATCGACTTTTTGTCGACGTGCGGCGAGCGGTTGACGGAAAGTTTCTCGATGCGCGTGGGCAGCGGGATGGGGCCGGAGACGCGGGCGCCGGAGCGCTTGGCGGTTTCGACGATCTCCGCGGCGGACTGATCGATGACGCGATAGTCGAAACCTTGGAGTTTGATGCGAATGCGTTGACCTTTCATGCGGGCAAAGAACGAGGGTTAGGTACGGGCGGGTGCTTTCGTCGAGGTTTCGACGATTTTGGTGAGGAGCGAGGCGGGCACCTGCTCGAAATGGGAGGGCTCCATGGAGTAGCTGGCGCGGCCCTTGGAGAGCGAGCGGATGTCGGTCGCGTAACCGAACATCGTCTCCAGCGGCACATGGGCGGTGATGATGCAGGCGCCATCGCGCGACTCCTGGCCGTGGATGTGGCCGCGGCGGCGGTTGATGTCACCCATGATCTCGCCCTGGTATTCCTCGGGCACGGTGACTTCCACCTTCATGATCGGCTCCAACATGATGGGCTTGGCCTTCCGCATCGCCTCCTTGGCGCCGAAGATGCCGGCCATCTTGAAGGCGAGTTCCGAGGAATCGACCTCGTGGAACGAGCCGTCGACGATGCGCACGATCATGTCGATCACCGGGTAACCGGCGACGACGCCGTTGTTGGCGGCCTCCATGATGCCCTCGGTGGTGGGCTTGATGTATTCCTTCGGAATGGTGCCGCCCACGATCTCGTTGACGACCTCGACGCCCTTGCCCTTCACGTTCGGCTCGACCTTGACCACGCAGTGGCCGTACTGGCCGCGGCCGCCCGACTGGCGGATGAACTTGCCCTCGGCCTCGGCGGTGCCGGTGATCGATTCGCGATAGGCGATCTGCGGCTTGCCGGCGTCGGCCTCGACCTTGAACTCGCGGAACATGCGGTCGCGGATGATCTCGAGGTGGAGCTCGCCCATGCCGGCGATGATCGTCTGGCCGGTTTCGGTATCGGTAAAGGTGCGGAAGGTCGGATCCTCGGCCGAGAGGCGCTGGAGCGCCGCGCCCATTTTCTCCTGGTCGGCCTTCGACTTCGGCTCGATCGACATCGAGATGACGGGCTCGGGGAAGGACGGCGGCTCGAGGCGGATGTCCAGATTCTCGTCGCAAAGCGTGTCGCCGGTGATGACGTCCTTGACGCCGACCACTGCGCAGATGTCGCCGGCGTAGGCGGTGTCGATCTCCTCCTTGTCCATGGCGCGCATGAGCAGGAGACGGGAAACGCGCTCGGTGCGGCGGGTCCGCGGGTTGTAGAGCGACTGGCCCCGCTTGAGCTGGCCCTGGTAAACGCGGGCAAACACCAGCCGGCCGACATAGGGATCGCTCCACAGCTTGAACGCGAGCGCCGCGGTCTTTTGGCGGTCGTCGGCCTTGATGGCGACTTCCTTGGCGTCGCTGTCCTGGCCCTTGACCTGCGTGATATCGAGCGGATTGGGCAGGTAGTTGACCACGCAGTCGAGCAGGCGTTGCACGCCCTTCTTCTTGAAAGCGGAACCGGGGACCACACCGGTGAACTTGAGCGCAACGGTGGCCTTGCGGATGCCGACCATGAGCTCGTTGGGCTCGATGGCGTGGCCGCTGAGATACTTCTCGGCGATCACGTCGTCGCTGTCGGCCACGGCCTCGACCAGGGCATCGTGATATTTCTTCGCGTCGGCGGCCAGGTTCGCCGGGATGTCGGTGATCGTCGGATTCAGGCCGAGCGGATCGTCCGGTTTATCCTCGAACAGGTAGGCCTTCATCTGCACGAGGTCGACGAGGCCGTTGAAATTCTCCTCGGCGCCGATCGGCAGAAACAGCGGGTGCGCGTTGGCGTGAAGTTTCTTTCGCATCTCGTCGACGCAACCGAAGAAATTGGCGCCGACGCGGTCCATCTTGTTGACGAACGCAATCCGCGGCACGTGGTACTTGTTGGCCTGGCGCCACACCGTCTCGGACTGCGGCTGCACGCGGCCGACCGCGCAGAACACGGCCACGCAGCCGTCGAGCACGCGGAGGGAGCGCTCCACCTCGGCCGTGAAATCCACGTGTCCGGGGGTGTCGATGATGTTGATGCGGGTCTTGATGCCCTGGAACGGGCCGACCGAGGGGACCCAGGCGCAGGAAATGGCGGCGGCCGTGATGGTGATGCCGCGCTCGCGTTCCTGTTCCATCCAGTCGGTGACCGTGGTGCCCTCGTGCACCTCGCCCATCTTGTGGACGGCGCCGGTGTAATAGAGGATGCGCTCCGAGCAGGTGGTTTTCCCGGCATCGATATGGGCGGCAATGCCAATGTTGCGCGTCCATTCCATGGGCGCGGGACGTTTGGCGGCGTTGGCTGGGGAAAGCTTCGCCTTGTCGGTGACGATCGAAATAGACATCAGTCTGCGGTTATCGGCAATCTCGACGCTGGCACGGTTACCAGCGGAGGTGGGCAAAGGCGCGATTCGCCTGTGCCATCTTGTGGGTGTCTTCCTTCTTTTTGACGACAGTACCCGTGTTGTTATAGGCGTCGACAATCTCGGCGGCGAGGGCTTCCTGCATGGGCAGGCCCTTGCGCGTACCGGCGGCGGTGACGATCCAGCGGAGCGCGAGGCTCTCCTGGCGTTCGTAGGAAATTTCGACCGGCACCTGATAAGTGGCGCCACCGACGCGGCGGCTCTTCACCTCGAGGCGGGGACGCGCGTTCTCCAGCGCGCCGATGAGCAGATCGACCGGATCGCCCTTCTGCAGCTTCTCGCTGACCTTCTCGAACGCACCATAAACGATGCGCTGCGCGAGGCTCTTCTTGCCGCACTTCATGATGACACTGATGAGGTGGGCGACCAGCGGGCTGTTGTAACGGATGTCCGGGGTGGTGATCCGCTTCTCGGCTCTGTGACGGCGTGACATAGTTTTGCGTTCTCCTCGCGGGGGTTAGGAAGCTTTGACGGCCTTCGGACGCTTCACGCCGTACTTCGAACGACTGCGGCGGCGTTTCTCCACGCCCGTCGCGTCGAGCGTGCCCCGGACGATGTGGTAACGGACGCCGGGCAAGTCCTTCACGCGACCGCCGCGCACCAGCACGATGGAGTGCTCCTGCAGCGTGTGGCCCTCGTCCGGGATGTAGGAAATAACTTCGTTGCCGTTCGTGAGACGCACTTTGGCCACCTTGCGGATGGCGGAGTTGGGTTTCTTGGGCGTGCGGGTCATGACCTGCACACAGACACCCCGGCGGAACGGGTTGCCCGTGAGCGCCGGCGATTTGGACTTCGCACGAATCTTGCGACGCCCTTTGCGCACGAGTTGGTTGATAGTCGGCATAACGAGTTCGGAAGGCTGTAAATTTGGGAAAAGAGGCGCACGCTACCAGTCACCTCTAGCTCGGCAAGAACTTTTTGGTGAAAAGTAATCGTGGAGCGAAAACAGCGGAGAAAAAACTGTCTCGCTCGGATGAAAAGCGTTGTTCGGAGTGACCGAATACGCGCGTTGATTGAGAGAAAAGAGCGGCGAGCGTCGCGGACCGCCGCGCCCCGCGCAAGCCGAAACTTTCCCGTCACGTGGCAGGCCGGGTTTTGGTTTTGCCCGCATACCTCTGTGAACACGGGCGGGATTCTGCCTCGACAGGCTCCTGTAGCAGCGGTCTGCGCCGCGAAAACCGGATTTCTTCTTCGATTTTCCGCCGCAGCGCGGCGGATTAAGGAGTTTGTCGGGCGGGGCGGTTTGCATTGCGGCGGAAGCCACGAGTTAACGCCGCACGTTGAGCCAAAATCCGACAAACTCCTAGGGGTTAAAAAAATCGCCCGGCCACAAGGGCCGGGCGACCGGTGCCTGGAGCTGCGCTCGACAAGCACCTATTGGCGGGAGGGACTGAAAAGGACACAGAATTCCCCTCTAAAGACAAGGAGATTCTCCGGCGGAAACCCTCGAGGAGGAATCTCCTTCCTGGGGATTGGCGTGACGGGAGGGTCATCCGGAGTAGCGGAACGGCTTTCCGTTCCGCCTGGAAGCGAATGCGCTTCCCCTACCCTGCCTGCATAAGTGCGCGAACGATCATGGGAGCGCGGACGCAAGTTCCGCGCACCACCGCCGCCCGCATCCGCTACTACGGATCCATGTCGTAGATTTCGACCAGCACATTGCCACTGGTGCCGCCCACGCCGCTCGCCTGGATCGTATATCCGCCCGGCGGCAGGCGCACGATGGCGGCGGCATCCCGGCTGTTGGTGGGTAGATCGAAATCGTGTGTCTGCGTAAACGCCGTCTGCAACGCCACCGTGCCGCCCCAATTATCGTTGCCCGCCACCTCGAAATCCTTGCCTAGCGGCACGACCCGAAACTGCGGATCGGCGAGTACTCCCGGCACGTTGTACGGCGCGGGACCCAGGGTGGGCCCCACCGCCCGGATCAGCAACTGCTTCGGCCCGTCGCCGGTAATGATGAAGCCCGGCGTGAGAACGTTATCCCCCGGGGCGGTGTACCCGAGCGTCGAGAGGCTGTAAAATTGCACCGGCGCGCTGGTGGGGTCGAGATCGTACACTTCCGCCATGGCGATGCCGGAGGTGGCTGTGCCGCTGGGCACAATCCGCACGGTATAACCGTAGTTCGTCGCCGTAAGCAAAGTGATGAGAGCCGCGGCGTCTTTCGATCCCTCGGCCAGGGGGAACGGCATCGCGGCGCGCAAAGCTGGCAGGCTGGAGTTGGTGCCCCAGTCATCGTTGGTTAACAGCGACGTGGTCAGGCCCGCCGGGATCAGGTCCATCTTCGGATCGCTCAACGGGGCAGTAACGCCGTAATTGCTCAGCGAAGGTCCCACGCCGCGGACAATGACCCCCTTGGTGCCGCTGCCGCGCAGATAGAAGCCCGGCGTGAGGGAGCCGCCCGCCGGCACATAGCCGCGGGTCGATAGCGCCGTCAGCCGGCTGTGGCCTGCATTGACCGTCAGGATACCCACCGCCGAATCGACCGACCCTCCGCTATTGCTCACCGTCACATAATAGAAGCCCATGTTGCCGGCCTGAACGTTGGGCACGGTGTACGAGGTTCCCGTCGCCCCGGTGATGGCCGTGCCGTTCAGTTTCCACTGATAAGTGAAGGGCGTGGCACCGGCCGCCACCACGCTGAACGTGGCCGAAGCGCCGACGTTCACCGCCTGATTCGCCGGCTGGGTGGTGATCGTCGGTGGCGTGGGTCCGGCTATGACCACCTGGTCCACCCATCCGCAGTCAGAACCGACGCTATAGCTTATATCCTTTGCATAGATCCACTTGAGCGTATGGCTGCCGGATGTCAGCGTGTAGGTTTTCTGCTGCCAGTCCACGTTGCCGCTGATCTGGCCGCTCTGCAGAATTCCATCGATGTAGAAACTGAGGTAGTCATAGCCCGCTTCCGAAGAGACCTTCCACCAGAAGCTGACGGTGCCAGGGCCCGACGCTGTGACCGAAAATGCGCTGCTCTGACTGTCCGTGATGATGCCGCTCTTCGCCGCATCGCTGCCGTCGTGTGTCGTGGTCGACTGACCCCGCCAGGGCAGTGTGCCCGACCACCCCACGGTTGCATTCGGCAGGTCGATGGCCTCCGCCATCGCGACATCCGGGGCTGTGTCCCGCTGACCGGTAAGCGTGCCGCGGTAGTTCGCGTACAAAACATTAACCCACGTGCCACTGACAGCACCGTTCGCATTGATCTGGCCAGTAAAGGTGGCCCCCGTACTCACGGTGCCCATGGCCGCGGTGAACGCGCCGTTGCCACTGATGGTCCCCGACATGTAATTCGGCACATCCCCGTAGGCCGTGGCGTAGCCCGCGAGCATGCTTGAATTATAAATTTCTATATACCACGTGCCCGATTCACTGCCGGTATAGGTGCCGGTATAGCGTCCGGAGTACTGCGCCCGCGCTACGCCGGTGAATGCAATGCTACAGAGGAAAAGCACGGCGGGCTTCATCAAGCGGCCGGGAAAGTATCTTCGCCGCCAGGGACGACGGTTGATCACCTGGTACTGCGGCACACGGAACAATCCAGCTTCGTTGGGGTGCATGGGATAGCTCCTGAACGGGGTTGAGGTTGGAAATGCAAGAAACTGTTACGAACAGACGTTCGTACCAGGAGACTGACTCATTACCAGGGGTGCTCCCGGAGTAGTGGCCTAAGCGGCTGTGCTGGCTGCGAAAAAGGAATTAATAAGCACTCGATAAAATGCCGGCAAGACCAATTCCGGCCCGACGAGGGCCACCATGCCTGCGTTGCCGTACCGCCGGGTCTGGTGCATGGCGCCGTGCTGACGGGGTTCAATCCCTCAGCGTATCCTTGTCGGGACGGAAATCGGGATACACCTTTCGGGCGGCGGCGTACTCGGCCTCGGCAGCAGCCGGGTCGCCCCTCTTTTCCCAAATATTTCCCAGCCGGTAATGGATGTTGGCCAGGGTCGTCCGCCGGTCCGTGCCCGCCGGCAGGGGCAGCTGGAGGCATCGCTGCAACGCCGCCGCGCCGCGGTCGAGTTGCACGCCGCTGATCGCCGCGCAGCGGCCGATTTGACGCAGCGCGAAGAAATCGTCGGGGGTCCGCCGTAACAGCTCGTCAAATTCCCGGAACGCCGCGTCGTATTCCTTATCCGCAATGGATACCGTGGCGAAGGCGATCCGGCCGTCCGTCGGGTCGAGTTTCCGGATCGCTGCCGCCTCAGCGTAGGCCTTGGCAATGCTGCCACCGGCGATCGCCGGGGCCTCGACGTAGTATTGCAGCAGACTCAGGCGGTATTCCGTGTTGCCCGGATCGAGGGCGACGGCGCGGGTGTAGGCGGTGAGGCATTTTCGGGCCCACCCGTACTTGCCCAAAAAGCCGGTGCGACGCGCCGTGAGCCCGCAGGCATCGCCGTACGCGTTTTGGATGCGCGCGTCGTTGGGCGCGGCTGCCAGGGCCTTCTGCAGAAAAGCGACCCCGCCAGCCACGTCGTCGAACCACAGGGCCAGCCGGCCGCGATAGAGGTTGATTTCCGGGTCGTCGGGCCGGGTGCGGGCGATTTCGTCGAAGCGAATTTGGGCGGCGGAATAGCTGCCGTCGTCGTACAACGCGACGGCCGCCGCGACGTCAGGTGCCGGCGTGGCGCGCCCGCTCACGAGCGAGCCGCCACCCAGCGCGGCGAGCCCGAGCAACACACAGGCACACCGACCGAGCGCATGGCCAAAGGAATGAGTTCTCACAAGAGCTGGTGGTCAGCGTGCCCGCGTCATTATTGGAAGCAAACTCGGATACTCGCGAAAAAGAATGCCGGGCTGCGTTGTTCGGATAATCTACGGCAACGCTACAGACCTCGTTGCCCATCTGGTCGCGTCGCAGCCCTATGGGCGAAGGCAGATATGCCACCCAGACGAGGAGCAGATGGCATGCAGCGACGCGCGCTGATGCGATGTGTGCCATTCACGCGCCCTAAAAAGGCTGGCCTTGGCGCCCCGAAATTGTCCTGTTGTGCCCTTCACCGCCCTTATCATCGCCTGCCCATGAAACAAAGAACCCTCCGCCTCCTGTCTCTTGGCGCCATTTTCGCCACCGCTGGATTTGCCGCCAGCGAACCCCTCATCAAAGTGCCGGCCCCGGATGCCCCCGCCTCCGCTCCGGCTTCGACTGCTCCAGCTCAGGCCGCCGGCACTCCGACCCCCGCTTCGGACGCCAAGCAGACCAAGTTTGTCCTGGTTTCCACGATCAAGGGTGCGCAAGCCAACCGGGAATTCCAGGCCAACGTGCAGTTGGTGCAGGCCCAGCGTCAGGCCGCCGTGGAGCTAAATGCAGCGATTACGAAAGAGACCGACGCCAAGAAGAAGCAAGACCTGCAAACGCAGCTCGATGCGCTCATGGTCAAGCTCAATGAGAACAACGCCGCGATGACAAAAACATATGGGTTCTCGCTGGCGCGAAATTACGTTTTCGAAATTGAGACCGCCAACATCTACCTGCAAGTGACGGACGAAGAGGCGGCCAAATTGGAACAGGCCGCCAAAGCAAAAAAATAGGCCACGCGCGCCGGTTCGCTGCTTTCCCGTCAGGTGGCAGGACGCTTAAACGGAGCGCTTGTATCCGGCTCCTCGGCGGTCGTTCGATCCCGCAACTGCGGTATAGGGAGGGCGCCGCCACCCTACCTTGTAGCGCCGTAGCCCTCCGGGCGAAGGCGGAAGCGCCAATCCGGACAAGGAAGCAGCCGGCGTGTAAGCCCGCGTCGGCGGGATGACGCGACGTGTGCCGCCGGGTTCGTCGGGAGCATTGCTAATGATAAGCGACCGCGAACGGCGGGAATATCAAACAGTGAGACCCCTTACGGCTGGGCCATAAAAAGCGCCTGCCGTGATCAAACCCGGCAGGCACATAACAAGAGGATCGTAAAAGCGTGTCCCTCTGATGGCATCTACGGGAGCTTCTTCACTGTGACGCCGGCATTAAGTTTCGGTTTTGCGCTCTTCGGGGGTGTCGTGTCGCTCGACGACCAGTTTTCGGTCAGATATTTCTCGGGATGCATTGCGATATCGTCACGGAACGCTATGACCGCTTGTTCCGCGGCCTGCTTGTCGGGATAGATATCGTTCTTGATGTTCGCTTTTTTGGGGTCGTCCACCCAATAGAATGTGCGCACGTACTGGTCCGCCGCGTCTCCGGATGCCACCGCGAACTTAAACGGTCCGCGCGTCACCGTACCGGGCGATATGTGGCGCAGATTGACCGTCTGGTAGAATCCGCCCCGCACATCGGCCGGACAGGCGAGGCTGACCTGATAGGTTCCGACGATCGTTTGTGACACACTGAATTTCTGTTCGACGGACGACTTGATCTGTTGGGCGAATCCGTATTTCGCGTTGAAATCGACATCGCCCTTCAGGGACTTGTATCCGACGCCAACGCTGATCTCGGTACTGGAGTTCGTCTCACGGCTGTCACTGTTGATGGTCTCGTAATTCTCGGTGGTGGTGACGCTATACGTCCAGTCATACTTCATGCCCGGGTTGATCTCCGTCCGGGCCTTCATGCCGGAGACGGACCAGCGGGCATTGCCGTTATCCACCTTTACCTCGGGTGACAAATCTTTCGTGTAGGTCAGACCTTCTTTCTCCGCCAGCCACTTGTTAATATAGAACGTCGTCATGCCATTCGGGTCGTCCCATTTGGCACCTTCCTTGGCCACCTTGATCCAGCCAACGCCCAGCCCAGCCTTGTGGCCCGAACCGTCGCTCGCGATCTTGATTTTTTCAAACGGGAATCCGACATCATCGGTCGTCACGTAGTAGGTGCTCATTGCCCCGTTCCCGGGGATATCCTGACCTTTGTTCAGCTGAAGGACCGGTACTTTATCTTCCGGAAAACCCGCATTATAGGGTCCCCATAGTTGCAGGGTTAAGCGGGCTCCCGATCCCGCGTGCGCTTCCGTTGTCGTACTCAGATAAACGGTGTATCTTTTTTCGCCGGCACGGGCCGGACACAGCAGTGTAAAACATATCGGCAGCAGGAGGGGGAGGTATCTAGTTATTTTCATATTTAGGGGGCTCCTTTATGGAGCCTGGATGGGGTGAATTTCATTCAAAAAGATTAAGTCGAGTCAACTTTTCCTGATCAGCGGGAATGGTTTTGAAAGCGGCCAACGGCCAAGCACTGGTGTCCAAGACGGCTCTGTGATCGCCAGAACGGATTCCAGCATAGGTGCCTCGCTGATCACGCCCGGAGTGGAACCGGCAGTCCAGACGTGTTCCGGCTCAGAATCCGTATTGTTTTTGATGCCGTCCAAAACAAGATTTCCGCGGGTTGTATCGTAAAATCTCCCTCTGAAAACCCCAATGCTCGCGTGCCGTCTTGGACACCAGTGTTTGGCCCGGGCAGCAGTGCGGACGATGGCTGCGCGGCGGTAAACCCTGCAGGCCGCTGACCACGGGATCCCAGCTAGCATGACCGAAATGGATAGCCCGGTTGACCACGCTACGAGGGGCACTGGAATGTCAATGCAGCACGCCGATTTCTTTCAGCCAGTCGGCGCAGAGAGCGGGCCAGCGGGCGATGGGGCCTTGCGCGTCGCGGATGCCGAAGCCGTGGCCGCCGCGACGGAAGAGGTGCAGCTCGGCTGGCGTGCCGGCCTGTTTGAGCGCAGTGTAGATTATCACCGCGTCAAGCGGATTGACCGCCGGATCGTCGTCGGCCTGCAGAAGAAACGAGGGCGGATACTTCACGCCGGGCGTCGCCTCGATCCGATATTCCCACATGAGTTGCTGGCGCGGCGTCAGGCCGTCGAGCGTGGCCGGTTTCGGCCCTTTGTTGCCGGCCGCCGCATAGCCGAGAATCACGAAATCGGGACGGGCGCTAAGCGCATCGGCCGCGTCCACCGGAGCGTACACGGTGCGCTCGGCAAAGAACGCGACCGAGGCGGCCAGGTGTCCGCCGGCGGAATAACCCAGAAAGCCGACGCGTGCGGGATCGAGGCCCCACGCCGCGGCATGGGCGCGCACGATGCGTACGGCGCGTTGAGCGTCCTGCAACGGAACGTCGCGGCCATGCTCGTGACCCTCGTCAGGCAGGCGGTATTTCAGCACGAAGGCGGTCACACCGATGCTATTGAGCCATGCGGCGGTGTCCCTCCCCTCCTTGTCGATCACGACCCGTTGGTAGCCGCCGCCCGGCGCGACGATCACGGCGGCGCCGTTGGGATTCACCGGACGGCAGACCTCCAGCGCCGGCTGCACGATCTGGGTATAGATACGGTCGTGCTTCGCGGGGTCGGGGCTCCGCTCGGTGATCTTTTCCGTAATCGTGAGCTGGGCCGAGCCCGGGGCGGAGCCGGGCCAGAGAGGTACGCTCTCCGGCGGATTGGCGGCGGGCAAAGCAACCGCAAGGCTGAGGGAGAAAAGCGGCAAGACCGGGCGGAGAATATCTTTCATGGGGCACCGAAGATGATCGTTCGATGGCGGGGACGCAACCAAACCGGCCTTGTGGTGCCGACGTAACCAAAGGAACGGAATCGAGACACCGAACGCACAGAGATTTGGATCGAGATCACAGAGGAATGCCTCTGCCTCTGTGCCCTCCTTCGAACTCTGTGTCCTCTGTGACAAGATCGGTCGGCGGAATTTTGTTTCAAGCCGGCGGAGCCCGGTCGGCGACTGGGCCTACAACGCGATCCATGACGCTGAACGCAACGAAGCCGCAGACTTTCGGTCTGCGGCTTCGGTAAAAGAGGCGGCTAATATCGCCTGATGCAGCGGATCAGCTGGCGCTGGCTTCGGCGGTCTTGGGCTCTTCGTCGGGCAGTTCGGCGCCGAGCGGGAGCGTGATCTTGAGTTTCTTGAAGCGCGACAGGCCCGTGCCGGCCGGAATCAAGTGACCCATGATGACGTTTTCCTTGAAGCCCTTCAGGAAATCCACCTTGCCCAGCGTCGAGGCGTCGGTGAGGACGCGCGTCGTCTCCTGGAAGGAGGCGGCGGAGATGAAGCTCTCCGTCTCGAGCGAGGCCTTGGTGATGCCCAGCAGAATCGGCTCGGCCTCGGCGGGTTTGCCGCCGGCCTCCTCGATGCGCTTGTTCGACGTGAGGAACAGGTTGCGGTCAACCTGTTCGCCCCAGAAGAACTCGCTGTCGCCCGGATCGGTGATGCGGACCTTGCGGAGCATCTGCCGGATGATGATCTCGATGTGCTTGTCGTTGATCGCCACACCCTGCAGGCGGTAGACTTCCTGCACCTGGGAGATGAGGAAATCGTAGAGCGCCGCGGGCCCGAGGATCTCGAGGATTTCGTGCGGGTCGGCCGCGCCTTCGGTGAGGTGCTGGCCCTTGTGCACGACGTCGCCGGGCTGCACGATGATGTGCTTGCCGGTCGGGATGAGATGCTCCTCCTCCTGCGCCGTCTCCTCGTTGCTGACGACGAGCTTGCGCTTGCCGCGCACGGTGCCGGCGAACGAGACGATGCCGTCGATGCGCGCCATCTCGGCGGCATCCTTCGGGCGGCGGGCTTCGAACAGCTCGGCCACGCGGGGCAGACCGCCGGTGATGTCCTTGGTCTTGGAAGCCTGGCGCGGCGTCTTGGCGAGCAGCGCTCCGGGAGAGATGTGGTCGCCCTCGGCAACGACGATCTGCGCGCCGACGGGAATCGAGTAGGCGGCGAGCGGGTTGCCCTTCCCGTCGCGAATCTCGATCTGCGGATTGAGGTCCTCCTTGTGCTCGATGACGACGGTCGCGATGCGGCCGGTCGCCTCGTCGAGCTCGCGCTTGATGGTGACGCCGGGGATCATGTCCTTGAACGCGAGCACGCCGCCCTTTTCGGACAGCACGGGCACGTTGTACGGATCCCACTGGGCGAGGATTTCGCCCTTGGCGATCTTCTCGCCGTCGTTCTTGTGGAGGAACGAGCCGATGACGATATTGTAGGTGTCGAGCTCGCGGCCCTCGTCGTCGACGAGCTGGATCGAGCCGGTCTTGTTGAGCACGATGTTGCCGCCCTCGGCGGTCTGCACGAGGCGCAGGCCCTTGTAGCGGATGAGGCCGGGGGACTTGACGCGAATCTCAGGCATCTTGAAGCCGCCCGACGCGACGCCACCGATGTGGAACGTACGCATCGTGAGCTGCGTGCCGGGCTCGCCGATCGACTGCGCGGCGATGATGCCGACGGAATCGCCGATCTTGGCGACCTTGCTGGAGGCGGGATTGATGCCGTAGGACTTCGCATCGATGCCGACGAGGCTGGTGCAGGTGAGCGGCGACATGATTTTCACGCGCTCGATGCCCACATCGTCGATCTTCTGGGCGAGCTCCTCGGTGATGAGTTCGCCGGACTTGACGATGATCTCGGTCGGCTTGATGGGATTCATGACGTCGTCGCTCGCGCAACGGCCGACGATGCGCTCCTTGAGGCCGACGATCTCGTCGTCGCCCTCGACAATCGCCTTCTTCCAGATGCCCTCGCGGGTGCCGCAATCCTCCTCCATGATGACGACGTCCATCGCCACATCGCAGAGTTTGCGGGTCATGTAGCCGGCGTCGGCGGTCTTGAGCGCGGTGTCGGCGAGACCCTTGCGGGCGCCGTGCGTCGAGATGAAGTATTCGAGGACGGTGAGGCCCTCGCGGAAGGAGGAGAGAATCGGGCGCTCGATGATTTCGCCGGAAGGCTTGGCCATGAGGCCGCGGGCGCCGCAAAGCTGGCGGACCTGCTGGCGGTTGCCGCGGGCGCCCGAGTCCATCATGATGTAGACGGGGTTGACCTCGTTCTTGCCCTCATTGGCCTCGAGCTTGGCGAAGACCTCCTTGGCAATCTTGTCGGTGGCGCTGGTCCAGATGTCGACGACCTTGTTGTAGCGCTCGCCCCCGGTGATGACGCCCTTGCTGAACTGGGATTCGACCTCCCCGACCTTGGTGCGGGCATCGCGGACGATGTCCTTCTTCGTGTCGGGAATGATCATGTCGTCGATCCCGATCGAGATGCCGGCCTGGAACGCGGTGGTGAAACCGAGCTCCTTGAGCTTGTCGAGCACCTCGATGGTGGCGGCGTGGCCGGCGACCTTGTAGGTGTTCAGAATCAGGTCACCGAGCTTGGACTTGGCGACGGCGAAGTTGATAAAGCCGAGACCGGTGGGCCAGATCTGGTTGAAGATGACGCGGCCGACGGACGTGCGAAGGATCTTCTTGTCCTTGTTGCCGAAGACGGTGTCGCGCTTGTAATCCGGATTCGGAATGTCGATCCAATCGTGGAACTTGAACACCCCGTCGGCCTTGGCGAACTGCACCTCCTGGAGGTTGGCGAGCAGCGGCACGCGCTGGTCCTTGGCGACCTTCTTGCGCGGCTCGATGGTGAGATAGTACGCGCCGAGGACGATGTCCTGCGACGGCGTGAGGATGGGCTTGCCCGAGGACGGCGAAAAGATGTTGTTCGTCGCCATCATCAGGAGCTTGCACTCCATCACGGCCTCGAGGGAGAGCGGCACGTGCACGGCCATCTGGTCGCCGTCGAAGTCCGCGTTGTACGCAGTGCAGACGAGCGGATGGATGCGGATGGACTCGCCCTCGATCAGGATGGGCTCGAAGGCCTGGATCGAGAGCCGGTGGAGCGTCGGCGCGCGGTTGAGCAGCACCGGATGGCCCTTGGTGACCTCCTCGAGGATGTCCCACACCTCGGGCGACTTCTTCTCGATCATCTTCCGGGCGCCGCGCACGGTGTGTACGAAACCGAGTTCCTTCAGGCGGCGGATGATGAACGGCTCGAACAGCACGAGTGCCATCTTCTTCGGAATGCCGCACTGGTTGAGCTTGAGCTCGGGGCCGATGACGATGACGGAACGGCCGGAGTAATCGACGCGCTTGCCGAGCAGGTTCTGGCGGAAGCGGCCCTGCTTGCCCTTGAGCATGTCGGAAAGCGACTTCAGGGGACGGTTGCCGGCGCCGGTGACGGGGCGGCCGTGGCGGCCGTTGTCGAACAGCGCGTCGGCGGCCTCCTGCAGCATCCGTTTTTCGTTGTGGATGATGACGTCAGGCGTCTTCAACTGCATCAAATTCCGCAGGCGGTTGTTGCGGTTGATGACGCGGCGGTAGAGATCGTTGAGATCGGAGGTGGCGAAGCGGCCGCCCTCGAGCGGGACGAGCGGGCGCAGATCCGGCGGGATGACGGGCAGCACTTCGAGCACCATCCACTCCGGGCGGGTCTTCGAATGGATGAAGCCCTGCATGACCTTCAACCGCTTCGAAAGCTTTTTCTTGATCTGCTTCGAGCGCGTGGCGCGCATCTGCTCCTGCAGCTCGGCCACGACGGCCTCGAGGTCCATCTTCACGAGCACATCGCGCACGGCCTCGGCGCCCATCTTGGCGACGAAGGCGTCGTCACCGTACTCGTCGAGCGCCTGGCGGTACTCGACGTCGGTGAGCAGCTGTTTGAGCTCGAGCGGGGTCTTGCCCGGATCGACGACCATGAAGTTCTCGTAGTAGATGACGCGCTCGAGGGAACGGGCGGTCATGTCGAGCAGGAGGCCGAGGCGGCTCGGCATGCTCTTGAGGAACCAGATGTGCGAGACGGGCACAGCCAGCTCGATGTGGCCCATGCGCTCGCGGCGCACGCGGGAGATGGTGACCTCGACGCCGCAACGGTCGCAGACGACGTCCTTGTATTTGATGCGTTTGTACTTGCCGCAGGCGCACTCGTAGTCGCGCACCGGGCCGAAGATCTTCTGGCAGAAGAGGCCGCCCGGCTCAGGCTTGAACGTACGGTAGTTGATGGTCTCGGGATTCTTGACCTCCCCCTTCGACCATTTGCGGATCACGTCAGGCGACGCGACGGTGATGGAAACGCAGTCGAACGGGTTCTCGTCGAGGCCGACGGCGGCACGGGCCTCGTCGCGGACGATGGAACCACCGGCGGTTTCGTTGGGTTGGATGCTCATGGGCGGATGTCCCTGGATGCTTCGTTAAAGGTTGCCGGGTGCGGCGCTCAGGCGGAAAAGCCCAGCACGTCGCGTTTCGAGAGGCGGATATCCAGGCCGAGGGACTGGATTTCCTTGATGAGGACGTTGAACGACTCGGGCGTGCCGGCGATCAGCGTGTTGTCGCCCTTGACGAGCGATTCGTAGATCTTGGTGCGGCCGTTGACGTCGTCGGATTTGACGGTGAGGAGCTCCTGGAGGGTATGCGCCGCGCCGTAGGCCTCGAGCGCCCACACCTCCATTTCGCCGAAGCGCTGGCCGCCATACTGGGCCTTGCCGCCCAGGGGCTGCTGCGTGACGAGCGAGTAAGGACCGACCGCGCGCGCGTGAATCTTGTGCGACACGAGGTGATTCAGCTTCATCATGTAGATGTAGCCGACCACGACCTCCTGGTCGATCTTGTCGCCGGTACGGCCGTCGTAGAGCATGCTCTTGCCCGAGCTGGGCAGGCCGGCCTGCTTGAGGTATTCGCGGACCCGTTTTTCGGGGATGCCGTCGAACACCGGCGTGCTGATCTTGAGGCCGAGCTTTTTGCAGGCCCAACCGAGGTGCGTTTCGAGCACCTGGCCCACGTTCATGCGCGAAGGCACTCCGAGGGGGTTGAGGCAGATTTCGACGGGCGTACCGTCGGGCAGGAACGGCATGTCCTCCTCGGGCACGATCTTGGCGACCACGCCCTTGTTGCCGTGCCGGCCGGCCATCTTGTCGCCGACCTCGAGCTTGTGCTTGGTGGCGATGTAGACCTTGACCTGCTTGATCGCGCCGGAGCCATTGTCCTCGCCGGCCTCGATGTTGACGACCTTGCGTTCGCGGTCGCCCTCGAGCTCGTCGAACTTCGACTGGTAGCTGCCGATGATCTCCATGATCTTGATGCGAACCGGGGACGGATCGATCTCGACGTACTTGGAGACGGCGGCGAGCTTGCGGAGGAGCGTCTTGGTGATCTTCCGGTTGGCCGGGATGATGATTTCCTTGGACTGGCCGTTGATCACATCGAGCGGAATCTTCTCGCCGAGGAGGATGTTGGAGAGCGCCTCGGTAAGGCCCTCGCGCAACTTGTCCATCTGCGTCTTGTATTCCTCCTGCACCTGCTTGATCTGGCGGCGGCGGTCGGAGGGCGAAAGCTTCTCCGGCTGGTTGTCCACCCGGCTCGAAACCTTCACGTCCATGATGATGCCGGCGACGCCGGACGGGACGATGAGCGAGGTGTCCTTCACGTCGGCGGCCTTTTCGCCGAAGATCGCGCGGAGCAGCTTCTCCTCGGGCGCGAGCTCGGTTTCGGACTTCGGCGTGATCTTGCCGACGAGGATGTCGCCGGGCTTCACCTCGGCGCCGATGCGGATGACGCCGTTGTGGTCGAGATTCTTCAACGCCTCCTCGCCGACATTGGGAATGTCGCGCGTGATCTCCTCGGGCCCGAGCTTGGTGTCGCGGGCGGTGCACTCGAATTCCTGGATATGGATCGAGGTAAAGACATCCTCCTTGAGGGCCTTCTCGGAGATGAGGATCGCGTCCTCGAAGTTGTAGCCGTTCCACGGCATGAAGGCGACGAGCACGTTGCGACCGAGGGCCATTTCGCCGCGGTCGGTGCAGGGACCGTCGACGATGACATCGCCGGCCTTGATCTTCTGGCCGCGCTTCACGATCGGGCGCTGGTTGAAACAAGTGCCCGCGTTCGAGCGCATGAACTTGCGCAGCTCGTAAACCTGGACGCCGGTCTTCGGATCGCTTTTCGGATGCTTGTCGAAGTTCTTGGGCATCTCGCCGTCCTTGGTGGTGACGATGCGCTTGGCATCGGCGGAGGCGACAATGCCGGAATCCTCGGCGAGAACGACGATCTTGGAGTCGCGCGCGATGCGGTCCTCGAGACCGGTGCCGACGAAGGGCGCCTCGTTCTGGAGGAGCGGCACGCCCTGGCGTTGCATGTTCGAGCCCATGAGCGCGCGGTTGGCGTCGTCGTGCTCGAGGAACGGGATCAGGCCGGCGGCGATCGAGATCACCTGCTTGGGCGAGACGTCCATGTAGTCGACGTCGGTGGCGCTGACCTCGAGGAACTCGCCGTCCTTGCGGACGGTGACCTTGCCGACGAAGTTCCCCTTGTCGTCGAGCTCGGAATTGGCCTGGGCGATGACCTTGCGCTCCTCCTGATCGGCGGTGAGGTAGTCGATCTTCTCGGAGGCGCGGCCGTCCTTGCAGACGCGGTAGGGCGTCTCGATGAAGCCGAATTCGTTGACGCGGGCGTAGGTCGCGAGGGAGTTGATCAGGCCGATGTTCGGACCTTCGGGCGTCTCGATCGGGCAGATGCGGCCGTAGTGCGACGGATGGACGTCGCGGACCTCGAAGCCGGCGCGGTCGCGGTTGAGTCCCCCCGGCCCGAGCGCGGAGAGGCGGCGCTTGTGCGTGACCTCCGCGAGCGGGTTGATCTGGTCCATGAACTGCGAGAGCTGCGAACGCGCGAAGAAGTCGCGGATGACCGTGGTGAGCGCCTTCGGGTTGATCAGCTTTTGGGGCGTGATCGAGTCGACGCTCTGGTCGTACATCGTCATGCGCTCGCGCACGAGGCGCTCGGTGCGGGCCAGGCCCACGCGGCACTGGTTGGCAAGCAATTCGCCGACGGTGCGGACGCGGCGGCTGCCGAGGTGATCGATGTCGTCGACCACGCCCTCGCCGCGGCGAAGCCGGACAAGATACTTGGTGGCGAAAACGATGTCGTCGCTCTGGAGAATGCGCTGTTCGAGGTCGGCCTTGAGGCCGAGCTTCTGGTTGATCTTGTAGCGGCCGACGCGGCTGAGGTCGTAGCGCTTGGGATCGAAGAAGAGGCGCTTGAGGAGGGCCTTGGCGTTGGCCGTGGTAGGCGGCTCGCCGGGCCGGAGGCGCTTGTAGATTTCCTTGAGGGCCTCCTCCTCGTTGCGGGTCGGGTCCTTCTTGAGCGCGCGGATGAGGGCGCCCTCGTCGATCGCAGTGTCGATGATGCGCAGCGTGGCGATGCCGTGCTTTTCGAAGGTGCGCACGATCTGCTTGGTGAGCGGCTCGAAGGCGCGCGCGAGGACGACGCCCTTCTGGGCGTCAATGGCGTCCTCGACGAGCACGAGCGTGGAGACGTTTTCCATGTCGAGCGCCTTGGAGACCTTGAGGTCCTTGATCTCGTAGAAGAGATTCAGCAGGTCGATGTCGCTCGAGTAGCCGATGGCGCGGAGCAGGGTCGTGATGAGAAATTTCCGGCGGCGGCGGCGGCGGTCGAGGTAGACGTAGAGCAGGTCGTTGTTGTCGAACTGCACCTCGAGCCAGGTGCCGCGGTCGGGGATGATGCGGAAGGAGTGGAGCAGCTTGCCGTTCGGGTGCGGCGTGACCTCGAAGGCGATGCCGGGCGAGCGGTGGAGCTGGGAGACGACGACGCGCTCGGCGCCGTTGATGATGAAGGAGCCGCGCTCGGTCACCATGGGGATCTCGCCCATGTAGATGTCCTCATCCTTGATGAAGTCCTCCTCGCGGAGGCGGAGCTTCACGTAGAGCGGCACCGAGTAGGTGATGCCGTCGCGGATGCACTGGATTTCCGAGTTCTTCGGCTCGCCGATGGTGTACGAAACGTACTCAAGGACGAGGCGTCCGTCGTAGCTTTCGATCGGGAAGACTTCGCGAAACACGGCCTCGAGGCCCTGATTCTTGCGCTGCTTCTCGGGCGTACCCTTCTGGAGGTAGTCGAGATAGGAGTTGATCTGCAGCTCAATGAGATTGGGCGGCGAGATGACTTCTTTGAGCTTACCGAAGTTGATGCGTTCGGCGTGATTGCGGTCGGCCATGGGAGTTCCCGTTTGGTTAAATGGAGCGAAAAATCAAAACCCTCCGGCGCCTGAGAAGAGCGTCAGCGGGTGAACAAAGAACAGAAAGGGGAAAAAGGCAAAGGACAGGCCGCGCACGGAGCGGCCTGTCCTGAAGAGGCAAGAAGTTGTGCGAGGATGATCGCCAAGCGGTCTTACTTGAGTTCGACCTTCGCGCCGGCGGCCTCGAGCTTCTTCTTGATTTCCTCGGCGTCGGCCTTGGGCGCGTTTTCCTTGACCGGCTTCGGGGCGGCCTCGACGAGGTCCTTGGCCTCCTTGAGGCCCAGGCCCGTGATGGCACGGACTTCCTTGATGACGGCGATCTTGTTCGCGCCGGCCTCCTTGAGGACGACGGTGAACTCGGTCTGTTCGATCGCGGCGGCGGCGGGCGCGGCGGCACCGGCGGCCGGGGCAGCGGCGACGGCGGCGGCGGAAACGCCCCACTTGGTCTCGAGCTCTTTGACGAGCTCGTTGAGTTGGAGAACCGACTGGCTGGAGAGCCATTCGATGACTTGGTCTTTGGTGAGCGACATATGATTTCCTTGAATGTTAGTCCCCCGCGCGAGCGGAGGGTTTAAGGCCCGGGAGGGCCCTAACGGGTTCTTTGGATGGTGGTTTCTTTGTCCGCGAGGCGGGCAAAATTGGTGGTGATGATGACGAGGTGGGGACGAGGCGGGCTCAGGCGGGGGCGCCGGCTTTTTCCTGCTTGTCGGCGTAGGCCTTGATGAGGGCGACGAGCTGCTGCGGCTTCATCTTGAGCAGGCCGAGGAGCTGGCTTTGGAGCACCTTCATCGGCGGCACGTCGGCGAGTTTGCCGATCACGGCGGCATCGACGGCGTTCTTCTCGAACACTCCGCCCTTGAGGGCGACCTTCTGGGTCTCCTTGAAGTAATCGCGGAGGATCTTGGCGACGCCGGTCGGGTTCTGGCCGCCGACGATCACGGCGGTCTGGCCCTTGAGCCACGGCTCCAGATCGGGCAGCGCGAGGCCCTTGGCGGCGACCCGCAGCGAGCTGTTCTTGACGACGTGAAACTCGGCGCCTTCGGCGGTCAGCTTCTTGCGCAGAGCCGCGACGTTTTCGACGGTCATCTTGTCGTAGTTGGCAAGATAAACGTAGTCCGACTTCTTGAGGTGGCCCTCAACTTCGGTGATCAGATATTTTTTTTCGGATCTCATGGGGGGCCTCCGGTTAGAACTTGTTGAATTCCGTCGAGACGAGATGCACGGATGGGCTCATCGTCGCGGTGAGGGCGCAGGTCTTGATGTAGTGACCCTTGAACGTGGCCGGCTTGGCCTTGCCCACGGCGTCGAGGACGGATTGCGCGTTTTCGAGGATCTGCGCCGGAGTGAACGAGCGCTTGCCGATGCCGACGCCGATGTTGCCGGCCTTGTCCATCTTGAACTCCACGCGGCCGGCCTTCACGGCCTTGATGCCGGCGGGAATGTCGTCGGTGACGGTGCCCGACTTCGGATTGGGCATGAGCCCCTTCGGACCGAGGACGCGCGCGATGGTGCGGACGGTCTTCATCGCCTCGGTGGTGGCGATGGCGACGTCGAATTCCATCCAGCCGCCCTGGATCTTGGCCATCAGGTCCTGGAGACCGGCGAAATCGGCGCCGGCGTCGAGGGCGGCCTTGGCGTTGTCGGTGAACACGAGCACGCGGACCTTCTTGCCCGTGCCGTTGGGCAGCGGCGTGGTGCCGCGCACCATCTGTTCGCCCTGGGTGGGATCGACCCCGAGGCGGAAGGAAAGCTCAACGGTTTCGTCGAATTTCGCCTTGGGAAATTTGGCGAGCACGTCGACGGCCTCCTTGAGCGTGTATTCTTTGGCGAGATCAGCGACCTTGAGGGCGCTGCGGTAGCGTTTACTGGGTTGTATCATGGATGACTCCTTTGCGGTGCGAACGCCCCGGATGAGGCTCCCGCGGTGAGTTTTCGCGCGTTAATCGGGCGAAAAATTAGTCGACCACCTCGATGCCCATGTTGCGGGCGGTGCCGGCGATGATCTTGATCCCGGCGGCGGGATCCTTGGCGTTGAGGTCGGCCTTCTTGATGTTGTAGATCTCCAGGAGCTGCTTCTTGGTGACCTTGCCGACCTTGTCCTGGTTGGGCTTGCCCGAGCCGCTGGCGATGTTGGCGGCCTTCTTGAGCAGCACCGAGGCGGGCGGCGACTTGAGGATGAACGTGAAGCTCTTGTCGGTGTAAACCGTGATGACGACAGGCAGGATCATGCCGGCCTGGTCCTTGGTCCGGGCGTTGAAATCCTTGCAGAACGCCATGATGTTGACGCCTTGCGCGCCGAGCGCGGGGCCGACGGGCGGCGCCGGATTGGCGGCGCCGGCAGCGAGCTGGAGGCGGATGTAACCGTGAATCTTCTTGGCCATGGGAGCGGGAGGTGGTTGGAGACTTTAGATTTTGGATTTTCGATTCGGAGGGACTTTTGATTTGGCGGCTTCGACCGGCCTAGAGGCGGGCGACAATCGAAAATCCAAAATCAAAAATCTAAATTGGGGGGGGTTATTCGGTGAGGCGTTGCACCTGCCAGTATTCGAGTTCGACCGGGGTGAACCGGCCGAAAATGGAGACGGAAATCTTGAGCTTGCCGCGGTCGGGATCGATCTCGTCGATGCGGCCGGTGAGGTTGGCGAAGGCGCCGTCGGTGATCTTGACCTCCTCGCCCAGGGCGAACTGCACCTTGGGCACTTCCTTGCCGGTGCTGGCCTCGAGGCGGGCCTTGATCTCGTCGATCTCGGCCTGGCGCAGCGGCGCCGGATTGTCGCCGCCGACGAACCCGATCACGCCCGTGGTTTCCTTCACGAAATACCACGGCTGGTTGATGATCTTCCCCTCCTCGAACAGCCGCATCTGGATGAAGACGTAGCCCGGATAAAGCTTGCGGACCTTCGTGCTCTTCTTGCCGCCCTTCACCTCCGAGACGATTTCGGTGGGCAGCAACACCTCGAAGATGTAGTCGTCGAGTTCCTCGGCGGCCTTGAACTTTTCGATGTAGGTTTTCACCTTGCCCTCCTGGCCGGAGAGCGTGTGCAGCGCGAACCATTGGGCGCCGGCGGGAGCGGTGGGTGAAGCGGAGGACATGAGGCGGCGCGGTTACTTCACCAGGTCGGTGAAAAGCAGCACGACATTGTTGAGCGCAAAATCGCTGATGCTGGTGAACAGGCCGAGGAGGCCGGAGGCCACAATCACGACAATGGTCGAGTCGCGCAGCTCCTGGCGGGTGGGCCAGGAGGCTTTCTGGAGCTCGCCGACCATTTCTCCGACGAAGATGCGGATGACAGGGAAGGGATTTTTCATGTGTGGCGGAAAAGTGGCAGGCGCAGAGGGACTCGAACCCCCAACCAACGGTTTTGGAGACCGCTACTCTACCAATTGAGCTATACGCCTTTGATAATGGTTTTTAGACGACGCAGCCGAGGCCCCGGTGACGAGGCCTCGGCAGTATGTCTCAAAGGTTTGGGCGGCCAATCAGTCGAGGATCTGGGTGACACGGCCGGCGCCGATGGTGCGGCCACCTTCACGGATGGCGAAGCGTTGGGTGTTTTCCATCGCGATCGGAACGATCAGTTCGATTTCGACGTTCACGTTGTCGCCCGGCATGATCATCTCGACCCCCTGCGGCAGGCTGAGGATGCCCGTCACGTCGGTGGTGCGGAAGTAGAACTGTGGACGATAACCATGGAAGAACGGCGTATGGCGGCCACCTTCGTCCTTGGTGAGGACGTAGATTTCGGCCTTGGCCTTCTTGTGGGGATGAACCGACTTCGGCGCCGCCACGACCTGGCCGCGCTCGATGCCGTCCTTTTCCACACCACGGAGTAGCAGGCCGACGTTGTCACCCGCGAAACCTTCATCGAGGGTCTTGCGGAACATCTCGACGCCGGTGATCACCGTGTTGGACGTTTCGCGGATGCCGACGATTTCGACGGGATCGCCGACGTGGCACTTGCCGCGCTCGATACGACCCGTGGCGACGGTGCCGCGACCGGTGATCGAGAAGACGTCTTCGACCGAGCAAAGGAACGGCTTGTCCACCTCGCGGACGGGCTCGGCGATCTCGGAGTCGATCGCTTCCATCAGCTCGGTGATGGCCTTGACGCCCTCGGGCTTGCCCTCGAGCGCCGCCGTGGCGGAACCGCGGATGATCTTGGCGTTGTCGCCATCGAATTTGTACTTGGTGAGCAGCTCACGGATTTCCATCTCGACGAGTTCGAGCAGCTCCTTGTCGTCGATGAGGTCGACCTTGTTCAGGAAGACGACGAGCTTCGGCACGCCGACCTGGCGGGCCAGCAGAATGTGCTCGCGAGTCTGCGGCATCGGACCGTCGGCCGCGGACACGACCAGAATGCCGCCGTCCATTTGCGCGGCGCCGGTGATCATGTTCTTCACGAAGTCGGCGTGTCCCGGGCAGTCGACGTGGGCGTAGTGGCGCTTGTCCGACTCATACTCCACGTGGGCGACAGCGATGGTGACGGTCTTGGTGGCATCGCGCACAGTGCCACCCTTGGCGATATCGGCATATGCCTTGATCTCGGCGAGGCCCTTCTTGGATTGGACCGCCAGGATCGCAGCCGTGAGGGTCGTCTTGCCGTGGTCAATATGGCCGATGGTGCCGACGTTGACGTGCGGTTTCTTGCGTTCGAATATTCCTTTTGCCATGTGGGTTGAGACGTTTGTTGGTGGATGAGATGATTTTGTGACTGCCTGAAAAATGCCTGGAGCCCAGAAACGGATTTGAACCGTCGACCTCCCCCTTACCAAGGGGGTGCTCTGCCGACTGAGCTATCTGGGCATACCTAGCCTAGGTTGGGTCAAAAAACGAGAAAAAGAGCGATGACCGTGAAGGGCGGGTTTTTCGCCGTCAACTGCAAACTTGCAGCTTTTCGCAAGAGGCGCAGGTCAAAGCGATAAAAGCGGACCGACGGCCGAGCCAATCAGCCCCGCCGGCGGGTACAAGCTTCGCGGGAAATTCCCCTTAAAATAGATGCGTCGCATCCAGCTTAACCTCAAGGGCCCAATCTGATCAGGTAGAATCCTGTTTTCAATTTCGAGAGCCGCTCCCCCACCCGCCAGTCCTTGACGAGGTATTCCAGGAAATACTGGTCCACCTTTTCCACACCGGAGCTCACCACCAGCGAGGGCAGCCCGACCAATCCTCCCGGCTCGATCGCGGCGAGAAATTCCATCGGCTGCCATTCCTGCTGCGTCGGCGGTCTGGCCTCCGTCAGCGCCTGGTCCAGACCCACGCTGCGGCCATCGGCCGCCGCCAGAATTTCCACATAGGCGCCGCGCGCCGTCAGGACCGGCCGCGCCTCGTCCCGCCGGCCAAGGCCTTGGAGCGGCAGCGACCAGTCGGTCAAACTCGTCGCCTCCACCGGCCGTTTCTCGTCCGGCACCACAACTGCCGGGGCGAACGCAAACTGCACGTCGGTGCGGCCGAAGGTAAATTTCTCCGGGTAGCCGACAAACGTGTCGCCGGGTTCGCGGAGCTGCCGTTTGGGGTCCACGCCCTGCGCGGCGTTCCATTCGGCGGTCGGCAAAAACAGGGGCGTGGGATCGCGCAGCAACGCTTCTTCGCGCAACACGGCGTCGCCCGCACTGCCATCGAGCCGGGCGAGTCCGACCGATGGAATCGGTCCCGGGCGAGGCTTGGCCGCCGGGGGCGCGGGCGAACGCACCAGCAGGGCGAGGGCGCCCAGGAGCACCACCGCGCCGAGCGAGGTGAGAATCCAGAACTGGCGCGAAGGCCCGTCGGTTTTGCGGGTTTCTCCCATGGTCAGGGCACCGTCGCGGTCCCCGCGGGTTTCGCCGCCGGCCGGTCGGCCGCAAACTGCACCCGGGCAAAACCCGCCTCCTGCGCGAGGGTCAAAATGTCCGCCTCATCCGCCATCGTGACGTCAGCCCCGGCCTGAACCAGCAGCACCGGATTCTTGGCCGTTTTCACGGCGGCTTTCAGCCAGTCGCCAAACTGCTTCGCGTTCAGCGCGCCGTTCTCGGCGAAAACAAAACCGCCATTCTTGAAGCCACCGCTCTTGATGGTGACCACGTGCGTCGTGGTCGACGCGCCAGCCAGCGCTCCCGGCATCGTCGGCAGGCGGAAATCCACCCCCAACCCCGGCGCCAGCACGAAGCGCGAGCCGAACAGCAGGAAAAACTGCACGATCAGCGCGCCCACGACCAGGAACATCCAGTCGAAGTTGCGCGGCGGCGGGCGCAGGCGCGAGGCGAGATCGAGCGGACGGGTGATCATGGGGCCTCCGGCTTGACCGGCTCCTCCCCGGCGCCGGCCGCGCGATACTCGGTGAGCAGATACTTCATGATCTCGTTGCCCGCCCACTCCACGTCGCGCACGATGGCGCGCACCCGACCGCCGAGAAAATGGTACGCCAGATGGGCCGGGATCGCGAGCGCCAGACTGCCCGCCGTGCTGATGAGGGCCTGGTACATGCCCGTGGACAAGGCCTTGGCGGTCGCGTAATCGCCACCCTGCTGGAAGGCCTGAAATGTCGCCAGCATCCCCAACAGCGTGCCGAGCAGGCCGACCAGCGGAGCCACCTGCGCGATGGCCGCGATCGAACCCAGCCGCCGCTCGAGCACCGGCAGCTCCACCACCGCCGCCTCCTGCACCGCGAACCGCATCCGGTCCGCATCGTCATGCGCGTGCAGCAGCGCCGCCTTCACGACGATCGCCACCGGACCCGGCGTTTCCTCGCAGACCGTGAGCGCCTCGACGATGCGCCGCTTCGCGAGGATGTTCTTGATGCCGTCGATGAACGCCTTCGCCCGGATCTGCCCGCGATGCAGGTAGAGCGTCCGCTCGACGAAAAACACGAGCCCGACCGCGCCGAGCGCCAGCAGGACCCACATCATGGGTCCACCCCGGGAGAAGAGACTGAGATCGAAGACCGACATAAAGTTTCCTCGTTACACTGCGTTCAACCGGCAACGTCCACGCCGAAGTCGCGACCTGCGGTAGCGGCGGTCCTGACCGCCGGAACGAACGGTGAATTCTCGGCGCTCTGCCGGCGGTCATGGACCGCCGCTGCAAAATATTGCCGGGGTGTCATCATGGTTTCGCCGGCAGCGGCGGCAGGTTGAACCGGGCCAGCTTCGCCTGCGCGAGCGCCGCGCCGGGCAGCTTGGAGTCCACCACGAGCTGCCAGGCCTGGCGGGCTTCCTCCAGTTTCTCCTGTTGCTCGCAGAGCGTACCGAGATCGACCAGCGTGCGGCCCATCCAATAACGGCCTTTCGTGCCGAGCTGCGCGGCCCGTCCGGCCTTGAGCAGATATTCGTTCACCACATCGCGCCACCAGATTTCCTGCGCACGCGCCGGCTGGCCGCGGCGGTTGAGCGAGGCGCCCAGCTTGTAGCCCGCCTCCACGCGCAACTCGACGGGCAGCTCGGTCCTCGGGTCGGGCGCCGCCATATAGAGCAGCCGCTCGTAAATCTCCGCCGCGCGCTCGAGTTGCGTCGGATCGGTCGCGGCGCGCGCGGCGCGGCAGTCGGCCAGGGCCATCTGCGCCGCAAACCCGTCGCTGTGCCGCGGGAAGGTGTTGATCAGCGATTCGTAAACCTGCTGGGCGGCGGGGAAATCGTTGAGCTTGCGCAACAGGTCGCCCTGCTTGAGCCGCGCGTAGAAGACCAGGTCGCTCTGCGGATAGTTCAACGCCAGATCCACGAGAAGCCGGTTGGCCTCCTTGAAATTGTCGTCCTGCCCTCGGCGTTCGGCCAGCTGGGCCGCCCGATAGAGCGCGTAGGGCGCATAGGGGCTGTTCCTGTAATCCTCGGCGAGCTTGGTGAGAAGCTTCTGCGCCTCGACCGTCTGGTCGCGGCCGGGCTCGGCGTAGTACTCGGCCTCGACGATGTAGGAGTACACCGCCGCATCGCTCTTCGGAAAATCCGCGCGCAATTTCTTGAGCGACTCCAGCGCCACCGCCGGTTGCCCGAGCTTAAACTCGGCCTGCGTCTTGAGCAATGCCGCCGAGCTCGCGATCTCCGTCCGGAGCTCCGCGGTCACGCCCGCCAGCGCCGGTGCGAGTTTCCCGGCCAGCCGCTCCGCTTCCGCGTACTGGCCCGCATCATACGACAGCCGCACCTGGAGCCAGGCCAGACGCGCGCCCAGTTCGGCCAGCCGGACGCGGGGCCCGGCCGGCTGGGCCGCCGGCGTCGGCGCTGCCGCGAGCAACTGGTTCACCCGGGCCAACGCCGCCGTGGTCTGCCCGGCCGTCTGCAACGCCCGCGCCAGATTCCATTCCGCCTCCCAGCGGTCCGCGGTGTCGAAATCCGGGTCGCGACCCAGCTGGTCGAGCAGGGCGGGCGCCGCCTGGAGGCCGCCGGCCTCGATCTCGGCCTGCACGCGTTGAAACAGCAGATCGCTCTTGCGCCCGCCGGGGGGCGGCTGGCCCAGCACCGCGCCGTAGGCGTCGGCGGCATTGCGGTATTCGCCAGCCCGGTACCACGCCTCGGCCACCAGCACGCCGAGCTGGCGGCGCGCCGCGCCGTCCGGCAGTTCACCCCGGGCCTGGGTCGCGTAATCGGCGGCGCTGCGATAGCGGTCCTGCTCCCAGGCGGAGCTCGTCAGCACCCCGAGCGCCTGCGCCCGCAGCGGCGAGCCGGGAAACCGGTTGAGCAATTCCTTCGCGTCGGCCTCGGCCTGGGCGTATTCGTTGGCCACGAGCGCCGCCTGCGCCCGGTAAAGCCGCAGGTATTCGAGAATAGGGTGCGGCGACGGCGCGCCGATCAGCTCGTCGAGCTTGCGCCGGAATTCGAGCGCCGCCGCCCCCCGGGCTGAATGCTGCGCGAGCAGGTGCAGCGCGATGCGCTGTTTTGCGGGATCCTGGCAGGTCGTAAGCAACTGGAAGAGCGCGTTGCGCCCCACGCCCTCGGCCGCGCCCGCGACCAGGCCGAGCAGCAGGCGCACCTTGTCGCTCTCGGCCCGCTCCTCCGCCGGCAGCGCCGCCAGCAGCCGCTGCAGCACCGTCACCGCCTCGCCTTTCCGGCCGGCCGCGTCGAGCCCGATGGCGTATTGCCGCGATGCCTCGTAGCCGTAGCGACCCTGGATGCGTTCGGCGTTTTGCCGTTGCGCGTCCAGATTGGCCACCCCGCGCCGCAGGTACGCGAGTTCCTGTGCCAGCTCGAAGCGGGTGCGCTCCATCTCGTTGCCGGCCGCCTTCAACGCCTCCCCGTACGCCGCGCGGCCCCGGTCCCAATCGCCCGCCGCATCGGCCACCATGCCCTGCAAAAAGAAATACCAGCCGCGGTCCGCCGCGCTCAGCTCCTCCGGTTTGATCACCGCCAGGGAGGCCCGCGCGGAGTCGGCTTGCTTCGTTTGCGCGGCAATGAGCCCGGCGCGAAGCTGCCACGCCGGATCGCGCGCGCGCACGTCTTCGTTGAGCACCTGCCCCGCCTCGCCCAGCCGCCCGTCGTCGAGCAACGCCGTCGCGAGCGCGAGCCGCAGCTGCCACGGATCGCCCCCCCCGCCGGCCGGGGCGGCCAGCAACCGGCGGTAGAGTTCAACCGCGATCGAGGAAAAGCCCATCGCCTGCGCCCGTTCGGCGGCGGCGAGCGTGGCGGCCGCCTGCCCCGGGGCGAGCGCATCGGGCGCGCCGGCGGCAACCAGCGGCACCGGCGGGTGCAGCGGCGTCTGCGCCGGGGCCAGCGGGGCGGCGGTGGCAAGCAGGAGGCAGGCAAGAAAACGCGAACGCATGAGGGCGGCGGCTGATTCCGAAGTTGTTGGGCAGGGTGGAAACAATCAACCGTGTTGTAAACAGTATCGTCTCGCCCTGATTGGTTCCCTGGGCACACTCCCCGGCGATTCTTCAACCCATCCCAGCCATGCTCGCCATC